>JAFHCF010000210.1:0-12439 GCA_048497495.1 Prosthecomicrobium sp. | reverse complement strand
GGCGACGGGTCTCGACGGCGCGCGGCGGCGTGAATCGGGTCATCATGGTTTCGGCGCCGATCGGCAGGCGCACATGGGTCAGGCCGCGCGCCCGCAGTCGCGCCAGCATCGCGAAGTTCGGCGGCCGCGCCACCGGCTCGTCGAACCAGCCGTTGAGCGAGAACCCGCGCATCAGTTCCGGGTGCGCCGGAACGCACCCCGCCTGTTGCGCCGCCTCGTTCGCGGCGGCGACGGATGTCCCGGCGAGAAGAGCGACGGCGGCGAGGCCGAGAAGACGCGCGATCGCCATGATTCAGTCCGTCTTGCTCAGGAGGAGGCGCAGCGCGACGAAATTGGTGTCGAGATAACGCCTGCCGAGCCGTCGCGGTTCCAGCATCGCCCGCCACGCCCATTCGAAGCCGAGCGCCTGGACGAAGCGCGGGGCGCGTGCCCGCTTGCCGGAGAGAAAGTCGAAGAGCCCGCCGGAGGTCTTGATCACGCCGACGTTGGTCAGGCGATGGAGGTTGCGCAGGACGAAGGCCTGTTCCTTGGGAACCCCGAGCCCGACCCACAGGATGTCCGGCGCGCGCGCGTTGATGTCGGCGACCACCGCGTCCTCTTCCGCCTCGCTGAAATAGCCGTCGCGACCCTCGATCAGCGGCACCTCGGGGTAGAGCCGCCGCAGGTTGGCGACCGCCAATTCGTTCACCTCGGCCGACGCGCCGAGCAGGAACGAGGTCAGCCCCGCCGCCCCCGACAGCTTCATGACGTCGTGGACGAGATCGGTGGTGGCGACCCGCTCGGGCAGGGGAATGGTGCTGACGTGCCACGAGGCGAAGACCATCGGCATGCCGTCGGCATGGATGGCGTCGGCGGCGAGGAACATCCGCCGGACGTCCTCGTCGCGGTCGCACAGGACCAGGACCTGACCGTTCGCCGACGTCTGGTACGACGGCGGCACGTCGCGTCCGCGATGGTCCAGCGCCGTGTCGATCATGCGTCGCGCCGCTTCCGCGCGATCGACCACGGTGATCGGCATGCCGCCGAGACGGATGATTTCCGGTCGCGATCCCCGGCGCTCGGCCTCGGCGCGATTTGTCGCCGGATTGGCCGTCGAGGTGGGGATGTAGCTGCCTCGCGCGAGGCCGGTCGATACTTCGTTCATCTCGTGGTCCCTCTCGAGGGAACCATAGACGTCACTGGTAAATACTCAGACACGTTCGGGCAGAAGCCAATTCCAAACAGCCGTAAACCCTAACGAATACATTACGCCATGCGCGTCTTTCGGAAGATCGACAGGATGCTCGGATCGACGCCGATGTCGCGGATGCACAGCGCCGTGACCACCGCGACGAAGGGCGCGACGGCGATGCCCACCCCGATCGCCGCGCCGAGGATTCCCATCGTCGGCACCAGCAACACCAGGGCGCCGACCCGGATCGCCAGCGCCCCGACCACCAGGGTCAGGTAGAGCCGTTCGCGGCCCATGGTCAGCATCATCATGCCGCCCGGCCCCGCCAACGTGGCGAAGGCGGACACCGTGGCGAGCACCATCAGCGTGTCGTATTCGGATCTGTAGTCCTGCCCGAACAGGGCGAGCAGCCATGGGCCGGCGCCGGTGATGAGCGCGATCAGGATGGTCACCAGCACCAGGGCGAGCATCATCACCCGGGCGAGCAGGCGTTGCAGCTCGCCGGATCGGCCGCCGAAATAGAGTTCGGCGACGCGCGAGGCGGAGTAGTTGTGCAGGCCGCTGGTCAGCATCGGGAAGACGCTGGCGATCCGCGCCGCGACGAAGTAGCCGGCCGAGGCCACCGGCCCGGCGAGGGCGCCGATCAGCACGACGTCGGCATATTGATTGGCGGCCTCGGCCATGGCGGCGGTGGTCATGGCGGCGCTGCGCCGGGTCCAGTCGGCGGTCGCGTATTCGGCGGAAGCGGCGCGGAACGTCGCCGGTAGACCGCCTCGGATGGCGATCGTCTGGAACATGAGCGCCGCGAGCTGGCCCGCCGCCGCGACCGCGAAGAACGAGGCGATCGACGTGGTGCGCCCGGCGAAGAGCGCCCAGACCAGCGACAGCAACAGCGGCAACCGCCAGGTCAATTCGCGATTGGGCTCGGAATGGAAGACGCCGCGCACCGCCCGCGTCAGGCTGGAGGCGTAGTGGAGCAGCGTCTGGGTGAAGAGGAAGAAGGCGACGGCCGCGAGATCGGCCGGCGCCAATCGTCCGTCGATGGCGCTCGCCCAGGTGACGAAGCCCGACACGGCGAGGACGGCGCCGAGCGCCGCGACCCGGAAACCATAGGTGACCGCGCCGCGCGCCAGTGCCGGCGAGCGTTCGAAGAACTCGCCCCAGGAGCGCAGGATCAGCGTGTCCTGCCCGAGCACGGCGAGCACGGCGAGGAACGACACCGCGTTGAAGGCGATGACCAGGAGGCCGAAGTCGGCGACGTCCATGGTTCGCGCGGCGAGCACGAACATCACCAGAGCCACCACCGAGCCGGAGACCTTCATGCCCAGCGACAGAACCGCGCCGACGACGGGGTGCTCGCGCAGCACCGCCCGCAGATCTCTCATCTCGACCCCTCCGAGGGGACGGTCGAGGCCTCGACGAGGCCCGCCAGAAACGTCGATTTCGGACGCACCACGGAGCCGTCGATCACCTCGAGGCGTCCCAGGCGATTGAGCGTGTGCAGACGCCGGCCGGGCCAGTGCCGCCCGGGCGCCAGGCGGTGGCGGACGATCTGGTCATAGCCGCCGTCGTCGAGCCGGGTGATCTCGGCGATCGCCAGCGCGCTGCCATAGCCGCCGCTGCAGTCCTGCACCGGACGGAACAGGCGCCCGTCATGGCGGAAGAAATGGCCGGCCGGGCGCGCGTTGGTGCGGTCGATCAACACCG
The DNA here is from genome assembly GCA_048497495.1 of Prosthecomicrobium sp. Lineage (GTDB taxonomy): Bacteria > Pseudomonadota > Alphaproteobacteria > Rhizobiales > Ancalomicrobiaceae > JAFHCF01. The sequence continues at coordinate 9,561 of JAFHCF010000210.1, read as the reverse complement.
GATTGGCCTCGAGCGCGGTCCACGGCCCGAACAGCGAGGGCGCCGAATAGATCGCCAGCACGTCCGACCAGCCGCCCTCGCCGTCATAGACGGTGCCGAACATCCACCACCGTCCCCCGTCCTCCAACACGGTCGCGTCCGACAGCGAGACGTCGTCGAGGAGCGTCGCCGCCCGTTCCCAACGGTCGGGGAAACGGGCGCAGCGATAGATCGCCACGTCGCGGGCGTTCGAGCTCTCCGGGATCATCCAGAGTTCGCCGCCGTGTTCGATCATGAAGGGGTAGGAGAGATGCCAGGGTTCCTCCAGCACCGGGATCGCCGGCCCGCTCGGGCCCTCGTCGTCGAAGGGGATCGCCGAGACGATGCCCTTGCCGTGGCGGTGGTCGAGATCCTCGACGAAGACCCAGGCGCGCCCGTCGCGGGCGGCCGGGAAGGGGTCGGCGTAGAAGCGATGTCCCGGATCGGGCAGGACGTTGAAACGCGGCCCGGAGAAGTCGCCGGTCTCGCCGATCCCCGGCCCGTCGTGGAGGCGCCAGCCGGTCCTCCAATGCGGGGCATGGCAGCACAGTCGATAGATCGCCCGGGCGACCGATCCGGCGACGGACGTGCCGACCCTGAGGGCGAGCGGCCGTCGCGCCCCGCGCGGCGCCGGCTCGATCGTCGGCGGGTCGGCGCGTTCGCGCCCGGCGATCCGCGCCGCCAGTCGGGCCTCGATCAGGGTGATGATGCGGGAGGAGACCGCGTCGATGCCGCCGCCGAGCCCGGCGGCCGCTTCCAGCGAGGCGAGGCCGCGCTCCAGCACCCGACCCTCGGCGAGATCGACGACTTCGGCGACCGGTGTCGCCCCCGCCGTCAGCGCCGCGATCGCGCCGTCCTCGCCGTGGACGCCGTCATAGGCGACGGCGAGAACCGGGATCCCGGCCCGCGGCGAGGGCGTGGCGGTGAGGTCGATCACCAGATCGGGGGCGAAGCCGGCGTCCGCGACCGGCGCGATCGCCGACGTCTCGATCCGATCGGCGCCGCAGTCCCTGAGCCGGCGCCTCAGGAGATGCTCGAGATCGAGCAGCAGTTCGACGCCGCGATCGGCGGCGACCGCCGCCGCCACGGTCTCGACCCGCACATCGGCGCCGAGAGTGATGAGCCGCCGCGCCAGCTTGGTCATCCAACGGCGCGCGCGCCCGTTCTCGACGACGAGGAGCAGGTTCATCGGCGGCCTCCGTCGTGGGAAACACGGTCGATCAATCCCGCATAGGCATCGATCATGGCGTCGAGGGAGAAGCGCCGATCGAGGCCGCGCCCGGCCGCGCCGAGCGCCGCGGCGAGTTCCGGCTCGGCGAAGACGCGGTCGACTGCGGCGGCGAAGGCGCGCGTGTCGGCGGTGTCGACGAGCAGCGCCGCCGGCGCGCCGTCGACCTCCAGCACCTCGCGCAGCACCGGCAGATCGGTGGCGACCACCGGCACACCGACCGCCGCCGCCTCGACCGCCGCGAGCCCGAAGGTCTCGGCGATGGTGGGGAAGACGAAGACGTCGAGGGCGCCGAGGAACTCGCCGATCGCGGTGGGTTGCAGTTCTCCGACGAAATGAACCCGCGAGGCGACCCCGAGTTCGTCGGCGAGGCCCGCGAGCCGATCCCGGTCGGCGCCCTGGCCGGCGAGCGCCAGATGGCGCTCGGACATCAGCGGCAAGAGCCGGATCGCCAGATCGAGCCGCTTGGTGGGGTGGAGCCGCGCCGCGCAGCCCAGCAGCGGCACGTTCTCCGGCAGGCCGAGACGGCGCCGGGATTCGCCGGCCGACGTGGTGCCGCGCTTGGTCTGGAACCCGTGCGGGATCGAGACGACGCGCGCGCGATAGCGCGCCGAATGGCCGTCGTAGAGCCGGCGGGTGTCCTCGGAATTGACGGTGATGGCGTCGTAGACGCCGATGTCGCCGAACAGTCGGTCGGCGAGCCGCAGCACCGGCGCCACCACGTCGGAGGCCGAGACCTGGTTGGCGATCACCGCGTGGCAACCGGCGAGATGGGCGAGCGGCGCGCCGAGGACGTTGCCGTAGTGCTGGAAGGTCAGGACCACGTCGGGCCGGATCGCCGCCATCTTGCGCCGCGCCGCAAGCAGGAAGCGCAGGAGGGCGACGGGCCCGCGCGGGCGCTCGGCGACGCAGACCTCGACCTTGCCGAGGTCCGAGGCGCCGCCGGTGCGGCTGTAGAAGAAGAGATGGTGGACGTCGTGGCCACGCGCCTCGAGCCCGGCTCCGACGAGACGGGAGATCTCCTGCGCCCCGGCGTTCTCCGCCTGGGTCTGCACCATCAACACGCGCAGGCCGGTCTCGGCGGCGGTCTTCGTCGTCGCCACGGTCGCTTCCATCACTGCCGGCATCTTCTGTCCTCGTTACGGTCCGGTCGGCGACCGGGCCGCTCGGGTCTCGACGCGTTCGGCCGACGCGAGCACGAGCCCGGCGAAGGCCAGCATCAGACCGAGTGCCAGCGGTGAAAATAGCGCCTCTTCCTGAAACAGACCGTTGACGACCACCACCAGTGTGCCGAACGCAGCCAAACCTTGGTGAAGAAGTCCTGACCGGGCGTAGCGCAGCCAGGCCAGACGGGCGACGTCGAGATAATAGGCGAGCACCAACAGACCGGCGGCGCCCATCTGATAGAGCAGCACGCCGACCGAGCTCTCCACCGCGCCCTCGAAGGCGCCGGAATTCTGGGCCTTCGACCATTCCTCGAGCGAGATCGCGCCGGCGAGATTGCCGCCCGAGCCGATGCCGTGGCCGGCGGGGTTGGAGGCGAAGCCCTTGAGGCCGCCGACCAGCCCGATGACGTGGTAGTCGCCGTTGCTCAACCCGGTGACGAACATCGCCGCCGCGTAGACGACGAGGATGGCGAGCATCGCGACGAGCATTCGCTTGGCGCCGATGAGGCGTGTTCCCCACCAGGCGAGGACGACCAGGGCGATGAGCACCATCGCCCCCTTGGTCGAGGCGAGCACCAGGAGGGGAAGGGCCAGCGCCGCCAGCACCGGCCGGCCGGAGGCGAGGAAGTAGAGGGCCATGAAGGCGACGGCGTAACCGAAGGAGATGGCGTGGATGTTCGGTCCGTGCAGGCGCATCACCTCGATGTTGCTGAAATAATGTGTGTTGAACAAGTTGATCCGGAAATAGTCGTCCATGTCGCGATAGACGAAGCCGGTCTGCTTCAGAACCTGCTCCCAATATCCGACGTCGCGCAGGCCGGCGGCGTTGAAGTCCCAGTAGCCGTCGCCGTTGGTCAGCCACAGCCAGGTCGGGCGCGAGGTCATCTCCAGCCAGCCGCAGGCGAAGAGCATGATCCCGAAGACGGTGATCATCCGTCCGATGTCGAGTTTGGCGCGGCCGGCGGTGAGCAGCATCAGGTGGAGAAGCAGGATCGGGGTGACGATGTTGCGGGTGTAGATGATCGCCCCGGTGCCGTTCTTGGCCACGCCGATCGCGGCGAAGACGCCGATCACCATCAACAGGACGATCCCCCGGCGCACCAGGCGGGAGACCTGCGGGCCGTGCCGCCGAGGCTGGGTGAGGAACTCGGCCACCAGCACCAGCCAGATCACCACGGTGATCAGGAAGGTATAGCCGCGGATGAAGTTGAAGCCCGCCGTATCGGCGATCGCCGGCGACAGGATCGAGACGAAGGTGTTCTGGAACATGGTGGCGAAGATCACCACCGCCGGCACCTGGCGCGGCAGGTAGTTGGCGAGCGCGAAGGCGAGCACGACCGCCAGCGGCACGCCGATCGCCGGCGAGACCAGTTGGGCGACGAGCGGCGCGCCGAGCACCGTCGTGGCGAGCAGCAGCGTCGCCGCGACGGCCGCCGCGCCCGATGTCGCGACCCCGGCATCGCCGATCCCGGCGGTGTTCGGCGTGGTCGTGGTGGGGGAGACGGTGGCGCCCATCCCGGCCTCTCCTCGGTGGCCTCTACCTCTCGTGGTTCGCCTTCTCGATAGCAGTCGAACGGTAAGCAAAGGTTAACCATGATCGCGCTTGATGGGGGCGCCCGACGCGTATCCGTCGAGTTCGGAAGGACGAAGAAATGCGATCTGTCGCCGCAAGCGATTGGGAGGAGCCGGACGTCGGGAGCGGAGCGTCCGCGGCTCGCGGCGAGTTGCTGCCCGGTCTGCTCGACTTCGGCCGCGTGGTCGCCTTCCTGCGGGCCGAGGCGCGACGCATCGCCGTCGTCGCCGGCGCCGTCTTCGTCCTGGTGCTCGCCGGCTGGGTGGTTTGGCCGGCCAAATATACCGCCGCCGCCCTCGTCATGGTCGATCCGCGCAACGCCAAGGTCACCAACCTCGACGAGGTGCTGCCCGGCTTCGGCGCCGACACCGCCGCCATCGCCTCGATCGCCGAGGTCGCCACCGCCGACGGGGCCCTGGTGCCGCTGGTCAGGGCCGAGAAGCTCGATCAGGACCCGACCTTCGCCGGCTCCGCCGTCGGCACTCCGGGTGCCGAGGCCGAGGCCGCCGCCACCCTGCGCAAGGCGGTCAAGGTCACCCGTCGCGGCCTCACCTACGTCGTCGAGGTGGCGGCCACCGCCAAGTCGGCCGACATGGCGGCCCGCCTCGCCAACGCCGTCGCCGACGACATCGTCGATCGCCAGTTGGCCACCCGCGTCAATGCCTCCGCCAATGCCTCCGGCGCCCTCGAGGGTCGCCTCGCCGACCTGCGCGCCGCCGCTCTCGCCTCCGAGAAGGCGGTCTCCGACTACCGCATGTCCCACGGCCTGCTCGACGTCACGCCCGATTCGACCGTCGGTCAGCGCCGCCTCGCCTCGCTGACCCAACAGGCCTCCGCCGTTCGCGGCCGGCTCGAGGAGGCCAAGGCGAAATACGAGGAGCTGCGCCACCTCAAGGCCCAGGACATCGCCGGAACCTCGGCGCCGCGTTCCGAGCTCCTCGGCACCCTGCGCGGCCAACTCTCCGACGAGAAGCGCCAGGCCGCCGATCTGACCCGGGTCTACGGGCCGCTCCACCCCAAGCTCGATTCCTCGCGGGAGCGCTTGGTGGTGATCGAGGAACAGATCCGCGCCGAGACCTCCCGTCTCGTCGACCAGGCCAAGTCGGAACTCGACACCCTGGTCAAGCAGAACGCCGCGCTCGAATCGGAGCTCGCCAAGCGCACCAACGCCGAACTGGCGATGAACCAGGACGAGGTGGTGCTGCGCGATCTGATCCGCCAGGCCGACGCCGACCGCCAGATCTACGAGCAGTTCCTCACCCGCCAGAAGTCGACGCACGAACAGTCGAGCCTCACCCGCCCCGAGACCGAGGTCGTCTCGCGGGCGCTGCCGCCGTCGAAGTCGAACCGGCCGAGCATCGTCGTCGTCGCGCCCGTCGGCCTGATCCTCGGCCTCATGGCCGGCCTCGGCGCGTCGCTGCTGCTCCATCGTCGGCGGCTGCCGGCGGTGGTCGCCGAACCTTCGCTCCGCGACGCCACCGAGCGAACCCGCGCCTCCGATGCCGAATCGCGGCCGACGGCCGAACCGTCGACCGCCTTCGAGGATGTCGCGCCCGCGCCGCGCGCCGCTCGGCCCTTCTCGGACGAGGCCTCACGGGACACCCACGACGAAACCCCTCACGCGGACACGAAATCGGACGACGACGAGGCCCCGCGCGCCACCGCCCTGCGCCGCCGTCGCGGCACCCGACCCGATCCCCAGCGCATCTTCGAGGAACTCGGCACGCCGGTGGTCGCCGATCTACCCCGGATCGCCGGGCAACCGTCGCGGATCGGCCGTCGCGGCGAGGCGCATGTGATGGGTGAGGTCGATCTGGCGGTGGTCGACGCCCGCCCGGCGATGATGCCCTTCGCCGAGACCTTCTTCCCGCACCTGAAGACCAATCCCGGTCAGGCGCTGATGATCACCAACGTGCCCGGCGCCATCGGCCGCACCACCATGGCGCTGGCCATCGGCCGCATGGCCGAGGCCGTCGGCCTCACCGCCCTGGTCGTCACCGACCACGGCGAGGCCCACGACGTCCGCCCCTCGCTCGCCGACATGCTCGCCGGCCGTCATGACCTCGCCCAACTGCCGCCGCCCGAGACCGTCGACCGTGTTTCGGTGATGAGCTTCGGCGGCGACGGCGAGGACGGCTTCTGGGATCTCGCCGAGGATCGCCGCCTGCCGGCCTTGATGGCGCGGCTGACCCGTCACTGGGATCTGGTCGTCGTCGAGAGCGAGGCGCCGGAGGACGAAAACCGCGAGGTGTTGCCCTCCACCGAGGCCTTCCACGCCGTCCTGCTGGTCGCCGATCGCGACCGCAACACCATGGCGGAGGTCACCGACAACGCCCGGCTCTGGGCCGACGACGGCGCCCGCCTGGTGATGGTCGGCCTCAACGCCGCCTGACGTCCCTCACGCCATCCCGGCCCGCTCCAGGAGCCGCCGCGCCCTGACCAGATGCGGCCGGTCGAGCATCTTGCCGTCGAGCCCGAGGACACCGGGATCGCCGGCCGCCCGGAACGCCTCGACGATCCGCCGCGCCTCGGCGACCGCCGCCGCGTCGGGGGTGAAGGCGGCGTTGATCACCGCGACCTGCGCCGGGTGGATCGCCATCTTGGCGGTGAAGCCGTCGCGCGCCGCCGCCGCGCATTCGCGCCGCAGCCCGTCGAGATCACGGAAGTCGGTATAGACGCCGTCGATCGGCGTCACCTCGGCCGCCACCGCGCCGAGCAGCGTCAGCGTCCGGGCGAGGCGGAACGTGTCGTGGAAACCGCCATCGGCCCGGCGCGCCTCGTTCGCCCCGAGATCGGCGGAGAGATCCTCCGCCCCCCAGGCCATGCCGGCGAGGCGATGCGAGGCGCCGCGATAGGTGCCCGCCTGGAACACCGCATGCGCCGTCTCGGTGACGATGGCGACGATGCGGGTGCGCCCGTCGGGAATGTCGTGGATGGCCTCCGCCACGGCGATCTTGGCGTCGAGCCGGGTGATGTCCATGCCGCCCGCCGCCTTCGGCAGCATCAGGGCGTCGGCCCCGGCGGCCACCGCCGCGTCGATGTCGCGATCGGCGAACCCGGTGCCGAAGCCGTTGACGCGGACGTGGAGGCGCGGCCGGTCCGCCGTGGCGGAATGGGCCTTGAGAAAGTCGACGACGACGGCGCGCGCCGCCTCCTTGGCGTCGGGGGCGACCGAATCCTCGAGATCGGCGATCACCACGTCGGCGCCCGAGGTGAGCGACTTCTCGAGCTTGTGGGCGTCGGAGGCGGGGACGAAGAGCAGCGATCGCATGGGGCCACCGGTCGGTCGGAGGGGAGGGCTAGCGTCAGCCGGCGAAAGAATCGGCCGCGCCGTCATCGGGTCGACGCATCATGAAGGCTTGACGACGGCACTCCGCCACCAGCGTCCCGTCCTGCTTGTAGGCGCGATGGTGGAACTCGACGATGCCGGCGTCGGGACGCGACTTCGACACCCGCGCCGAGACCACCTCGGTCTCGACCCGAATCGTGTCGCCGTGGAACACCGGGGCGGGAAACTTCACGTCGGTCATGCCGAGATTGCCGATCAGCGTCCCCAGTGTGGTCTCGCCGACCGACAGACCGATCATCAGGCCCAGCGTGAACAACGAGTTGACCAGTGGCTTGCCCCATTCCGACTTGGCGGCGAAGTCGAAATCGATGTGGAGCGGCTGCGGATTGTAGGTGAGGGAGGAGAACAACACGTTGTCCATCTCCGTCACCGAACGGGCGATCGCATGGCGGATCTTCATCCCCGGGGTCAATTCGTCGAAATACAGGCCGGCCATGTGGACTGTCGCTCCCTCGCGCGCCTCGCCACCGCGTCGATGCGAGGCGTTAAGACTTCGTTTACCATTCTGAACGAAGAGTTTACAGCACCAGCCGTCTCTTCGGGACATCGAGGTCGTCATGCAGGTCGAGGACAGGGCCAAGGTGAACGCACGCATCGTCGGCGCCTTCAAGGCGGCCGCCGACGTGACCGGGGCGTCGTTCGATCAATTGGCGCGGACGGCGGCGCGCGAATCCGACAATCGCCCCGACCTCGCCTCCAAGACCTCCTCCGCCAAGGGCCTCTTTCAGTTCGTCGACCAGACCTGGTTCGAAATGATCAAGAAGGAAGGCCCCTCGGTCGGCCTCGAGCGCCTCGCCGGCGAGATCACCTCCGACGGCAAGGGCGGCTTGACCGTCGCCGATCCGAAGGAGAAGGCGCGGATCCTGGCGCTGAAGACCGATCCGCTGGTCGCCTCGGTGATGGCGGGCAAGTTCACCGAGGCCAACGGCCGGGCGATGACCGAGAGCCTCGGCCGCGCTCCGACCGAGGGCGAGCTCTACGCCGCTCATGTGCTCGGGGCGAGCGGCGCGACCAAGCTCGTCCGCATGTCGCAGGCCGAGCCGACGGCGACCGCCTCGCTCGCCTTCCCCAAGGCGGCGGCGGCCAATCCCGGGCTCTTCTACGGCAAGGACGGCAAACCCCGCACCGCCGCCGAACTCCTCGGCCGCCTGACCGGCGCCGATGCCGGCACCCGCGTCGCCGAAGCCCATGCGGCGCTTCCCGCCGATACCCGAAAGCTCGATCCGACGGCCCTCGCCGCGGTGATCCGTGCCCAGGCCGCCGCCAAGGTTTCCAGCGAGGGGCTCGGCGCCGGCGATCTCGATCGCCTCACCGCCGCCCGCTTCGCCCGCGCCGCGCTCTCCGAGAAGAGCATGCCCGGCGCCTCCGCCGACGTCGTGCCGCCGATCGGCGCCCGCATCGACGGTTGGCGCGCCAAGGCGCCCGCCGACGCCTTCTCGGCGCTGATGCGCTCCGACGGCGAGAGCCTCACCGCCGACGCCGCCATCGCCGCCGGCAATCCCGCCGCCGCGCCGATCCGCTTCGCCTCCGCCGACGGCACGCTCTTCGGTCGCCAAGCGGTCGGCGGCGCCGCCGGCGGCATTCCCTATGTCGATCCGACCCAGCCGATGCGGCTCCTCGCCGATCCCGCCCATCCGGTGGCCACAGGGCCGGTCGGCCAGCCGGTCGGCGCCCGCCCCAGCCGGCTGATGTCGCGCGCCACGTCCGGCGCGCCGGGCATGCCGCTGCCGATGCTCGAGGGCGGTCGCGCCGTCCCCACCACGCGGATCTCACCGCCGACGCACGTCGGCGCCACCGACAAGTCGACGCACGTCGGCGCCACCGACAAGTCGACGCACGTCGGCGCCACCGGCAAGGCGACGCTCGTCGGCGCCGGCGCCGAGGAGACGACGCCCTCGGGCCTCGTCGCGCCGGGGGCCGCGCGGGTGAAGACCGTGTCGATCGCGCCGGCGCCGAGGGGCGAGGCCTCGAGCGGGCGGCCGCTGTTGCCGCCGGTGCCGGGGGAGGGGGCGATGACCGGCGACGGCCCGACGGTGCCCGTCGTCTCGCCGGCGCGCGCCACCTCGAACCGCAATCGACCGCTCGATCTCCTGGGTCTCCAGCGCCGCGCCGCCGCCGGCCGCTAGTGGTCAAAATCTGACGCTTGCGTCCCGCGAGCGCCAGATTGTTCTGACCACGAGGTCAATGAGTTAGTGGTTCGATCGAGACGGATGGGAATCATCCGTCT
>JAFHCF010000209.1:0-14000 GCA_048497495.1 Prosthecomicrobium sp. | reverse complement strand
GGCCGGTGACGCAGGTGGCGCCGACGCTCAGCGCGATGCCGGGGGCGAGCGCCGCCTCGAGGCCGCCGTCGAGATCGCCGGAAAGGCCGAGCCGGTCGTCGTGGCGCGCCCGGCAGGCGGCGGAAGCGGCGTGCATCGCTCTGAGCGCGCCGCGATGGTCGAGATCGATCGGCGCCCGGTCGGCGCGCGCGAGGAAGCGCAGGCAGTGGCGTTCGGGCGTGAGCGGTCGGCGGTCGGCGGGCCGCAGGCGTTCGCCGGAGAGATCGAGCCGCGCTTCGTCGAGGCGCGGATAGGCCATCGCGTGGGGGCCGTCGACCCAGACCGCCGCGGCGCGCCCGAGGTGCGGCGTCGCCGTCTCGAAACGGGCGAGGAGCGACGCGTCGACGGCGATGCGCTCGGGACGCGCCGCCTCGATCGCGGCGGTGAGGTCGGGACCGGCGAGCGAGGGGTCGAAGAGGGTGGCGACGGCGCCGGTCGCGGCGATGCCGAGGAGGGCGGCGAAGCGTTCGGGGCGGTCGGGGTAGAGAAGGGCGATGGGCTCGCCGGGGCCGGTGCCGTGGAGGATGACCCAGCGCGACCAGCGGTTGGCCGCCTCGAAGAGACCGCGATGGGTGAGCGCCTCGCGGCCCCGCGCCGCGATCAGCGCCGGGCGATCGGCGAATTCGGCGAGCCATTCCTCGACTTCGTCGCGCAGATCGCGGGTGCGGGCGCCCTCGAGGCTCGCCAGCCGGCGGGCGACGGCCCTTCGGCCACGCCAGGTGGCGATCCCGTCCCTTGCCGCGGCGACGAACTTCATTGCATCCTCCCGCTTGCCCGAGGCTTCATGGGGCGCGAAGGCGATCTTGTCGAGACCCGGATCGGAGTCTCGGGCCGAAGGGCGGAGAGGAGACGCATGAACATGGTCGAGGAGGATGCGGCGGTACGCCGGCTCGATCTCGTCGGGATGCGCTGTCCGCTGCCGGTCCTGCACGCGCGGCGGGCGCTGCGCGCGATGGAGCCGGGGGCGCGTCTCGTCGTCGTCACCTCCGACCCGCTCGCCTCGATCGACATTCCGCACCTGTGCAACGAGGACGGTCACAGCCTCCTCGACGAACGGAGCGAGGGCGAAAACCGGGTCTTCGAGATCGCGCGCGGATCCCGCCGCCCCGGTCGAGCGGGCTGAGCGCGGCGCCTCCCGCTTCAGGAGAAGCGGCCGGAGAAGCCGGAGACGGCGAGCGGGTTGTCGGTCATCGCGGCGGTGTCGGGCGTATCGGGCGCCAGCGTGCCGACGAAGGCGTCGAACATGCGCTTGACGAAGGCCTCGTCGAGATCGCGGGTGATGAAGACCAGGCGGGTGCGGTGGTCGGCGTCGGGCCAGCGCTCCAGTTGGGCGACCGGATGGACGACGTGCTGGACGACGTGCAGCACCAGCGGCCGCTCGGGATCCTCGGCGAGGCGGACGACGCCCTTGACCCGCAGCAGCTTCGGCCCCTGGGTGGAGCGCAGCAGGTCGAGGAAGAGATCGAGCGTCGCCATGGCGATCGGCCGGTCGGTCGAAAGGCAGAAGGCGCGGATGTGGTCGTCGTGGCGGTTGGGGTCGTGGACGTGGCCCTCGCCGTGGTCGTGGTGATCATGCCCGTGATGGTGGCCGTGATCGTGGTGACCATGACCGTGGCCCTTGCCCTCGAGGCGGCGGCGTTCGGCCTCGCGGTCGCGATAGGCCTCCTCGGCGAGCCAGGCGGTGACGTCGGCGGACTTGGTCTCCGGCCGCCACAGGCCGCTCTCCAACAGTGCCGGCACGGAGGCCTCGCCGGCGGCGGCATCGAGGATCGGCGCGGCGGGGTTGAGGACGCGCAGGCGGGTGCGCAGCGCGACGAGCAGGCGGCGGCGCTCGTCGTCGTCGCAGAGATCGGACTTGGTCAGGACCAACCGGTCGGCGACGGCGGCCTGTTTCACCGCCTCGACCTGGGTGTCGAGGGTCGCCATGCCGTTGACCGCGTCGACCAGGGTGACGACGCCGTCGAGGCGATAGCGGCGCACCAGATAGGGATGGCGCATCACGGTGTGGAGGATCGGCGCCGGGTCGGCGAGGCCGGTGGTCTCGATCACCACTCGCTTCAGGGCCTTCAGCCGGCCGTTGTCGAGACGCTTCAGCAGATCCTCGAGGGTGGCGACGAGGTCGCCGCGAATGGTGCAGCACAGGCAGCCGGAGGAGAGCTCGACGACGCCGTCGTCGGCGCGCTCGACCAGGACGTGGTCGATGCCGACCTCGCCGAATTCGTTGATGATCACCGCCGCGTCGGCCATCGCCGGGTCGGCGAGAAGGCGATTGAGCAGCGTCGTCTTGCCGGCGCCGAGGAAGCCGGTGATGACGGTGAGCGGGATCGGCTCTGGCGGGAGCGGCGCGGGCGCTTCGGTCATCGGTCGGATCTCCTCGGTCGAGCCGCGGGTCGATTGGGGGGGCGGACGGGACGGGCGGGGCCGTCGATCAGCCCTGCGGCTTCTTCGGCCTGGTCGGGGGCAGGGGCATGTCGGTCGCCTTGGCCATCGGCTTCGAAGGCTTGGTCGGCGTCTTCGGCTTGGCCACGGTCTTGTTCGCCACGGTCTTGGCGGCCTTGGCCGTGGATTTGGACGCATTGGTCTTGGCCACCGGCTTGGCCTTGGTCGCGGCCGGGCGGGCCGTCGGGGTCGGCGTGGTGGCGGCGAGGCCGGGGGCGGCGATCACCAGGGGGGCACCGTCGGCGGGGGCGATGGTGGCGCCGAGGCCGGCGCCGGCGCCCGGTCCGGTCGCCGGCTGGTCGCCCGGCCGGCTCGGCATGATGGCGCCGGGGGCGCGCGGGGCGGAGGCCGTGGAGAAGGTCGGGGCGCTCATCAGCGCGGCCGGGTTGGTCGCCGGCGCCAGCGCCAGCATGTTGCCGGCGTCACCCGGCGCGGCATCGGCGCCGCCGACCCAGACGCGCACCGGCGGGCCGATGTCGAAGCGTTGGCTGAGGTAGGTGGCGGGCTTGATCGGCGCCCAACCGGCCTCGCCGGGCTTGATCACGGCGCTCTGGTCGCGGGACGGCTCGGGCCGCGAGCTCTCGCCGATCTCTTCCGGATCGGGGGTGCTCTTGCGCTTCTTGCCGCAGATCACCGGCTTCATGTCGACGACCGGATTGCGCGCCTCCGGCCCGCGCGCCATGTGATCGATGGTCTCGGGGGCGGTGAAGCGGCCGAAGATGTTGCCGCCGGAGCCTTCGAAGCCCTTGGTGAAGAGTTCGGCGGCGAGTTCGGCGCGCTGGCGGGTGTTGCGCGAGCCGAGCACCACCGCGACCATCCTGCGGTTGCCCCGCGTCGCCGAGGCGACGACGTTGAAGCCGGACGAACAGATGAAGCCGGTCTTCATGCCGTCGGCGCCGGGGAAACGATCGAGCAGGTGGTTGTGGTTGTTGATGACCTCGTTGCCGATCTGGATCCCGGGAAGATGCCAGAGGCCCGAGGCCTCGGGAAACTCGGTGAGCAGGGCGCGGGCGAGCAGGCCGAGATCGCGGGCGGTGGTCACCTGGCTCGGGTCGGGCAGGCCGTTGGGGTTGCCCCAATGGGTCGAGCGCATGCCGAGGAGGCGGGCCTGACGGTTCATCTCGCCGACGAAGGCCTCCTTGGAGCCGCCGACGGCCTCACCGAGGGCCCAGGCGACGTCGTTGGCCGACTTCACCATGATGATCTTCAGGGCATTGTCGACGGTGACGATCTCGCCGGGCTTGAAGCCCATCTTGCTCGGCGGCTGGCGCGCCGCCGTGGCCGTCATCGGCACCGGCGAGGTCGGCTTGAGCCGGCCGGCGCGGATCGCCTGGAGTACCACCCAGGTGGTCATCAGCTTGGTGACCGAGGCGGGATACCACGCCTGATCGGCATTGTGCTTGGCGACGACCTCGCCGGTGCGGGCGTCGAAGACCAGATAGGCGCCGGCGGTGGGCGTCGCGACCGCGACCTCGGCGTAGCCGAGGAAGACGGCGAGGCCGGTCGCGGCGAGAGCGGCGAGACGGCGGTGAGACGGGGGCGCGAGCATCGGGCGATTCACGGGCGGTCGTCTCTCCGTTCGGCATGCCGACGAACTGTCGACGCGGGCGTCGCGTCGGTGGATCGGTCATCGATAACCGATTTTGGATGCCGCCGCCAAGGGTGAGGGGCGATCGTGCGGCCTCGCCGCCGCCGGAACGGGCCGAGCCACTCTTCCCCTCGCTCGAGAATGGGCCGAAATCACGGCATGGGGCCGACGCGCGCAACAGCGGTCATGGGGCTTGGCGCGTCGGATCGCCGCGTGTAGCCATGAGGGGCCCCCGCGACCCGGGCCCGGAGCCGATGCCGATGCCGCCTTCCTCTCCTCCCGTCCCGAGCGCGGCCGCCACCGCCGAACCCCGGATTCGGCTGGAGCGGGCGCGCGGCCGGGCCGAGGTCGGCTTCAAGCTCCGCGACGGGGAGACGGTGCTCGATCGGCTCTACCAGGAGGGCCAGGCGAAGATCCGGCTGCCGAAGTCCCACGGGGCCGAGCCGCCGACCGCCGTGCTGATCAACACCGCCGGCGGCATCGCCGGGGGCGATCGGCTGGTCTATGGCGCGACCTTCGATGCCGGGACGCGGGCGGTGGTGACGAGCCAGGCGGCGGAGCGGGTCTATCGCTCGAGCGCCACCGACGGCGGGCTCTTCGGCGAGGTCGAGACCCGGCTCGTGGTCGGCGCCGGCGCTTGCGCCGAGTGGCTGCCGCAGGAGACCATTCTGTTCGACCGCGCCGCCCTGTCGCGCCGGCTCGAGGTGGAGATGGCGGCGGACGCGCGCCTGACCATGGTCGAGACGGTGGTCTTCGGCCGCGCCGCCTCGGGCGAGACGGTCGAGGACTGCCGGCTGATCGACCGCTGGCGGGTGCGGCGGGGCGGGCGGCTGGTCTTCGCCGAGACGCTCAGGATCGAGGGCCGGGCCGCCGAGATCCTGAGCGGCGCGGCGACCGGCAAGGGGGCGACGGCGGTGTCGACGGTGCTGGTGGTGGCGCCCGACGTCGAGGCGCGGCTCGAGCGCGTGCGGGGCTACCTCGAGGGGTTCGACGGCGAGGCCGGGGCGAGCGCCTTCGACGGGCTGTTGGTGGTGCGGCTGGCGCATGGCGCGGCGCGGCCCTTGCGCGACCGGCTGATTTCGCTGCTCGTGCACATTCGTGAGGCAGACCTGCCGCGTGTCTGGTCTTGCTGAGCACGGCGGCTCGCGACAGACTGCCCAAAATCACATCGGTCTCGCCCGATCCTCCGCGTGGCGCGAAGGGTTTCGGCGAGACGGCCACGACCGAGAGCGCCGCGCATGAACCTCACCCCCCGCGAGAAAGACAAGCTGCTGATCGCCATGGCGGCGATCGTGGCGCGCAAGCGACTGGAGCGCGGGGTGAAGCTCAACCACCCGGAGGCGATCGCGCTGATCACCGACTTCGTCGTCGAGGGCGCCCGCGACGGCCGCACCGTCGCCGATCTGATGGAGGCCGGCGCCCATGTGGTGTCGCGCGATCAGGTGATGCCGGGCATCGCCGAGATGATCCACGACGTCCAGGTCGAGGCGACCTTCCCCGACGGGACCAAGCTGGTCACCGTCCATCATCCGATCCGCTGACCCTCGCCGACCCGGAGGCGTGCCATGCTCGAGTTGCGTCCCAACTGCGAATGCTGCGACGTCGATCTGGCCCCGAGTGCGGCGGCCTTCATCTGTTCGTTCGAATGCACCTGGTGCCCGACCTGCGCCTCCGACGTGTTGAAGGGGATCTGCCCCAACTGCGGCGGCGAACTGGTGCGGCGGCCGGTGCGACCGGGGGCCAAGCTCGTGAGCAATCCGGCCTCGACGGTGCGGGTGTTCAAGGCCGAGGGCTGCGCGCCGGAGAGGGCCGCGTGAGCGTTTCCCAAATCAGGAGAGATCGATGATCCCCGGAGAAGTGATCTGCCCGGACGGCGAGCTCGAGCTCAACGCCGGCCTTCCCGTCACCGAGCTCGAGGTCTCGAACAGCGGCGACCGGCCGATCCAGGTCGGCAGTCATTACCATTTCGCCGAGACCAATCCCGGTCTCGCCTTCGACCGGGTGCTGGCGCGCGGCCAACGGCTCGACATCCCCGCCGGCACGGCGGTGCGTTTCGAGCCGGGGCAGACCCGGGTGGTGCGGCTGGTGCCCTATCGGGGAAAACGCGAGGTCTACGGCTTCCGCGGCGATGTGACGGGGAAACTGTGACCGCCTTACGTTTCGTGGTAATGTAAGGCGGTTCTCGGTTTTGAAAGGAACATGCCATGGGTGTCGCCCGGGTCACTTCGAAGAACCAGATCACCATCCCGGCCGATGTGCGGGACGCCTTTCTGATCGCGCCCGGTGACGAACTGGTGTTCTTCACCAAGTTCGATGGTGGGCTCGGGGTGCGGGTGCGCAAGACCCGGGTCGGCGCCGGATTCGGTGTTCTGGCGGATGGGAAGAGACTGACCGACGACGAATTGCGGAGTGCCGTCGGCGATGCCGTGGCCGAGGGCGTGGCGGAGCGGCTCGACCGATGCTAGCCGTCGATACCAACGTTCTCCTGAGATATCTGCGCAATGACGATCCGGCGCAGAGTTCGGCCGCTCGGCGCCTGATCGACGAGGAGGCGTCGTCGACCGCGCCGCTCCAGGTCGGGACCGAAGTCCTGGTGGAACTGCACTGGTTCATGGCTCGTCGGCAGAAGATGCCGCGCGGGGAGATCGTTCGGGTCTTCCACGACATTCTCGACAACGCCAATCTGCGTGTCGTCGACGCGACCCATGTCGAGGCCGCCGTCGATGCCTTCGCCAGCGGTCCGGCTGGTTTCGTCGACTATCTGATCGCGGCGAGCGCGCGGGCGCGCGGGGCCGAGTTCACCTACACCTTCGACCGAGATGCCGCCCAACACGAGAGTTTTCGGGCTCTCACCTGAGGAGATTGCCGATGTCCTACAAGATCTCCCGCGCGGCTTACGCCGACATGTTCGGGCCGACCACCGGCGACAAGGTGCGGCTCGCCGACACCGATCTGATCGTCGAGGTCGAGCGCGATTTCACCACCTACGGCGAGGAGGTGAAGTTCGGCGGCGGCAAGGTGATCCGCGACGGCATGGGCCAGGCGCAGACGACGCGAGCGCAAGGCGCGGTCGATACGGTGATCACCAACGCGTTGATCATCGACGCCAAGCTCGGCATCGTGAAGGCCGACGTCGGCTTGAAGGACGGCCGCATCGTCGGCATCGGCAAGGCCGGCAACCCGGACGTCCAGCCCGGCGTCACCATCATCGTCGGGCCGGGCACCGAGGCGATCGCCGGCGAGGGCAAGATCCTCACCGCCGGGGCGCTCGACGTCCACATCCACTTCATCGCGCCGCAGCAGATCGACGAGGCGCTGATGTCGGGGGTCACCACCATGCTCGGCGGCGGCACCGGGCCGGCGACCGGCACGGCGGCGACCACCTGCACGCCCGGCTCGTGGCATCTCGCCCGCATGCTCCAGGCAGCGGACGCCTTCCCGATGAACCTCGCCTTCACCGGCAAAGGCAACGCGGCTCTGCCCGAGGCGCTGGTCGAGCAGGTCGTGGCCGGGGCCTGCGGCCTCAAGCTGCACGAGGACTGGGGGACGACGCCGGCGGCGATCCGCAACTGTCTCTCGGTCGCCGACCAGTACGACGTTCAGGTCGCCATCCACACCGACACGCTCAACGAATCGGGCTTCGTCGAGGACACGATCGCCGCCTTCGAGGGCCGCACCATCCACGCCTATCACACGGAAGGAGCGGGTGGCGGCCACGCCCCGGACATCATCCGGGTCTGCGGCCTGCCCAACGTCATTCCGTCGTCGACCAACCCGACCCGGCCCTACACCCGCAACACGCTCGACGAACACCTCGACATGTTGATGGTCTGCCACCATCTCGACGGCTCGATCCCCGAGGACGTCGCCTTCGCCGAGAGCCGGATTCGGCGCGAGACCATCGCGGCCGAGGACATCCTGCACGACATGGGCGCCTTCTCGATCATCTCCTCGGACAGTCAGGCGATGGGCCGGGTCGGCGAGGTGATCATCCGCACCTTCCAGACCGCCCACAAGATGAAGGTCCAGCGCGGACGTTTAGCCGGCGAAGCAGGTGACAACGACAATCTGCGGGTCCGCCGCTACATCGCCAAGGTGACGATCAACCCGGCGATCGCCCACGGGCTGTCGGCCCATGTCGGCTCGGTCGAGGTCGGCAAGTTCGCCGATCTGGTGCTGTGGTCGCCGGCCTTCTTCGGGGTGAAGCCGGATCTGGTGCTGAAGCTCGGCACCATCGCGGCGGCGCCGATGGGCGACCCCAACGCCTCGATCCCGACGCCGCAGCCGGTGCATTATCGGCCGATGTTCGGCGCCTTCGGCGGGGCGCTTCCCGCCTCGCGCCTGACCTTCGTGTCGAAGGCGGCGCTCGATGCGGGACTGCCGGCCGAGCTCGGCTTGACCTCGATGGTGGTGGCGGTGGAGAACTGTCGGACGATCGGCAAGAAGGACATGGTGCTCAACGACGCCATGCCGGAGATCGAGGTCGATCCCGAGACCTACGAGGTCCGGGCCGACGGCGAGCTCCTCACCTGCGAGCCGGCCGAGGTGCTGCCGATGGCGCAGCGCTATTTCCTGTTCTGAGGCGTCTCGGGTCGGGCGAGAAGGGGCATCATCCGACATGAGCACGGCTTCGGCGGGATCGTCGCGGTGGCGCACCATCGCCGTGCTGGCGCCGTGCTCGCTCATCGGCTGGGGCACGACCTTCGAGATGCCCGCCGTGTCGGGCCGGATCATCGCCGCCGATCTCGACATCGCCAACGAGGTCTCGATGCTCGGCCTGACGGTGATGCTGATCGTCGGAGCGGTGATCGGGCCGGCGGTCGGCCGGGTGATCACGCAGGTCGGCGCGTCGCGGGTGCTCGCCGCCACCTCGCTCCTCTTCGCGCTCGGCCTGGCGCTTCTGTCACAGGCGATCGGCGTGGCGTCGCTGCTGGCCGCCTGGGTGGTGATCGGGCTCGGCGGCGGCATGGGGCTTTCGATCGGCACCAGCAGCGCGGTGGTGGAACGCGAGGGGATCGCCGCCCGGCGCACCATCGGGTTGATGATGCTGTTCACCGGCCTGTCGTCCACGGTGTTCTGGCCGATCCTGACGGCGCTCGATGCGGCGATCGGTTGGCGCGCCACCTGTCTCGTGACCGCCGGGCTCCACCTCTTCGTCTGTCTGCCGCTCCACCTCTTCGCCCTGCCGAAACCGAACCCGGTGCATCTGGCGGCGGCGGAAGGCGGCGCCCTGGCGCCGCCTCCCCGGCTCGAGGGCGCGGCGCGACGGCGGGCGGTGATCGCGGTCGGCACGGTGCTGACCATCTTCGGCTTCGTCACCTTCGGCCTGTCGCCGGTGTTGATCGAGGTGTTGAGGCGGACCGGCGCCTCCGCCGATCTGGCGCTGACGCTCGGGGCGATGCGCTCGGTGCTCGGGACGGGGGCGCGCGGTGTCGACTTCGCCCTCGGCGGGCGGGCGACACCGCTGATGACCGCCGCGGTCGGGGCGAGCGTGATGGCGGTGGCCTTCCTGGCATTCTTCGGCGTCACCGGCTCGCTCTGGGTACCGATCGCCTTCGTCGTCGCCTATGGCTTCGGCTCGGGCGTGTCGACGGTGGCGCGGGTGGTGCTGCCGCTGCAGTTCTTCGCGCCGCGCGAGTTCGCGATGCTCTCGGGTCGGCTGGCGGTGCCGCAGAATCTCGCCAATGCCGTCGCGCCGGTGGTCTTCACCGCGGTGCTCGATCGCGGCGGCATCGCGATGGTCGCGGTGTTGTCGATCGTCTCGCTGGCGGTGGCGCTCGCCGCGCTGGCGTCGCTGGCGCGCACGGCGCGATCGGCGGAGGCGTCGTCGTGACGACGATCGGCGACCTCGCGAGGCGGTGATCGCAAGGCCTTGCCAAGGCCCAGATTCCGGTCGACTGTCCGTCCTTCACCGGCTCTGGCCCCGGCTCCGGGCCGCGTCCGATCCCGCTCTTTCGAGGTGCTTTCGAATGATCCGTGCCACCACCGTTCTTCCCGCCGGTTCCTTCCGGGCCGATCTCGCCCGCGACCGGGTCGTGCTCGATTTCGACGCGCGGCGGCGGCGGCGCGGGGTTCTCATGGGAGAGGCGGGGGTCGAGTTCCTGGTCGATCTCGCCGAGACGCCGGCGCTCGCCCAGGGCGACGCCTTCGAGCTCGAGGACGGCCGGCTGGTGCTGATCGAGGCGGCGCCGGAGAAGCTGGTGGAGTTCCGCGTCGCCGACGGCCATGCCTTCACCCGCCTCGCCTGGCACCTCGGCAACCGCCACACGCCGACCCAGATCCTGCACGGCGCGCTTCGCATCCGCGACGACTTCGTGCTGGTCGAGATGGTCAAGAAGATGGGCGGGGCGGAGATCGGTTTCGTCGAGGCGAGTTTCGATCCGGAGGGCGGGGCCTACGGCCACGGCGCCACCCTGGGGCACGACCACGACACCGGCGCGCCGCACGCGGCGGCGGCGAGCGCGGACGACCCGGCGGTGGCGGCGGCGCTCGCCCGTCGCGCCAAGCGCCGCGCCGAACGCGAGGCGGTGCCGCACGTCCACGGCCCCGGCTGCGGCCACGATCTCGACGCGCACGGCCATGGCCATGATCACGACCATGGGCATGACCATGGGCATGACCACGGGCACGGGCACGGGCACGAGCACGAGCATGGGCCGGACTGCGGCCATGACCACGATCATCCGCATGATCACAAGCACAAGCATGACTGAGACGGACGTCCCTGCTTCGAACCTCATGCGGCGCCCCGATCGAGATCGGCGAGCCCTCACGATGCCGCGCGCACGCCTCCCTGTCCCTCCCCCACGAGGGCACCTTTGCGGAGTTCCGACCTGGCGCGTCTTCGACGTCCGTGCGCGATGGTTCGAGACGCGCTCGTGCCGAGCGCTCCTCACCATGAGGCCCTTGAATTTGTTTCGAAAGTTCCAAAAACGCCTCATGGTGAGGAGGGCCGTAGGCCCGTCTCGAACCATCGCGCACCGGTGTCGTCGAGAGGGCCCGCCGGACTACGCAGAGCTCCCACGAGGGGGGAGGGGACGAATGTGGCGGGGCTTCGCCGCATGACCGATCGCGGCGACGATCTCCTGACCCTTCTGGTCTGGCTCTCCCCGGCCTTCCCGGTCGGCGGCTTCACCTATTCCCACGGGCTCGAATGGGCGATCGAGGCCGGCGACGTGACGTCCGCCGCGACGCTGGAGGCCTGGCTCGCCGACGTGCTCCGGCACGGGGCGGGGCGCGGTGACGCGATCTTCCTCGCCCAGGCGCATGCCGCGACGACCGCCGGCGACGTCGCGCGGCTGGCGGACGTCGTCGAGCTCGCGGCCGCCTTCCAACCCTCCAAGGAACGCCGGCTGGAGGCGACGGCGCAGGGCGCGGCCTTCGTGCGGGCGGTCGGCGACACCTGGGACGACGGCGGCTTCGCCCGCCTCGTCGAAAGCCTTTCCGGGCATTTCGCGCCGCCGCTCTGGCCGACCATTCCCTGGACCCACGCGGTGGCGGTCGGTGTGGCGTCGGCGGCGGCCGGCCTCGACGCGGCGGCGGTGGTGCCGGCCTATGTCCAGGCCTTCGCCGCCAACGTGATCTCGGCCGGCGTCCGGGCGGTGCCGCTCGGCCAGAGCGACGGGCTCCGGATCCTCAGGGCGCTCGGCCCCGTCGTTCGACGTATCGCCAGCGAGGCCCGGGGCGCTACCCTGGACGACGTCGGTGGGGCGGCGGTGGTCGCCGACATCGCGTCGATGAAACACGAGACCCAATACACGAGGCTGTTCCGCTCATGATCGCTCCCGCCCCGGCCAAATCCCCCAACGGTCCTCTGCGCGTCGGCATCGGCGGGCCGGTCGGCTCGGGCAAGACGGCGCTGATGGACCTGTTGTGCAAGCGCCTGCGTGACAGCTACGACCTCGCGGCGATCACCAACGACATCTACACCCGCTGGGACGCCGACTATCTGGTGCGCTCCGGGGCGCTCGAGCCCGACCGCATCATGGGGGTGGAGACGGGGGGGTGCCCGCACACCGCCATCCGCGAGGACGCCTCGATCAACCTCGCGGCGATCGCCGAGATGCGCGGGCGGTTTCCCGATCTCGACCTGATCCTGATCGAATCTGGCGGCGACAATCTCGCCGCCACCTTCTCGCCGGAACTGGCCGATCTGACGATCTACGTCATCGACGTGGCGGCGGGGGAGAAGATCCCGTCGAAGGGCGGGCCGGGCATCACCCGCTCCGACCTCCTGGTGATCAACAAGATCGATCTGGCGCCGATGGTCGGGGCCGATCTCTCGGTGATGGACCGCGACGCCAAGCGCATGCGGGGCAACCGTCCCTTCGTCTTCGCCAACATGAAGACCGGCGAGGGGTTGGAGACCGTCGCCCGCTTCGTCGAGACGCGCGGCGGGCTCGCGGCCTGAGGGCGCGGCGCTCCGCCGATCGCTTCAGGCGCGGCGACGCGTCGGCGCCTCGATCGGCACGACGCGGAAGGCATCGGCGATGCGGTCGAGCGCCGGGGCGAGCGCGCGGTCGCGGGCGTCGGCGTGGAAGACGATCTCGCTTCCCGGCAATGCCGGCAGGCCGGACTCCGGGCCGAGCACCAGGGCGCCGGCAGGCACCGCCGAGCGACCGATGCAGCCGATGCCGAGGCCGGCCTCGATCGCCGCCTGAACCGCGACGAGGTCGCGGCTGAGAAAGGCGATCGACCAGGGCGCGCCGGAGGCCTCCAGGGCGTCGGTCGCCAGTTCGTGGACCCGGCAGGGCCGGGCGATCGCCGCCAGCGGCACGGGATCGCCGGGCGACCACGGCAGATCGGGCGAGATCGCCCAGACGAGATCGTCGACGAAGAGCCGGCGGCCGGGCATGGGCGGGGCACCGGGGCGCGGGGTGCGGCGGACGACGACGGCGTCGTGGCGACCGGCCTCCCATTCGGCGACGAGGTCTTCCGACAGGCCCAGCGTCACCGAGACCGACAAACCCGGCATCAGATCGCGCAAGGCCCGCAACATCGCCGGCAAGTGGCCGCCGGTGGCGTGCTCGCTGATGCCGAGAGCGAGGCGGCGCGGCGGCGCGGCGGCGGTGGCGCGGGCCAGCGTGTCGTCGTGGAGGGCGAGGATGCGGCGGGCGTCGGCGAGGAAGGCGACGCCGAAGGGCGTCGGGGCGACCGAGCGCGGGGTGCGATCGAGCAGGCGGCGGCCGAGACGATCCTCGAGCTTCCTCAGCCGTACCGAGACGGCGGACTGGGTGGCGCCGAGCCGCTCGCCGGCCTGGGTGAAGCTCTCGGTCTCGGCGAGGGCGACGAAGGTGCGCAGGAGTTCGATGTCGAGATCGGCCACGGCTCATCATTCCTTCAGAGAATGACTGATATGGTATCTATTCGTTTCAATCATGCAAGTGAAACCGGCAGGATCTCGCCATGGACCGCGACGCGGTCGCATGCAGGAGATCCGACGATGCCGAGCCTGACCGTCCGCTATGCCACCCCCACTCCCACCGCCGCCTCCGGTGGCGCCGAACGCAAGGGCGAGGTGGCGCGCCTCCTCGCAGATTTGACCGAACGGCTTCTGGGCAAGAAGCGCCCGCCGACGGCGATCCTGGTCGAGGAAGTCTCTCCCGCCGATTGGTTCGTCGGCGGCCGGTCGCTCGCCGATCTCGGTCGGGCGAGCCATCATGTGGTGGTCAGGGTGACCGAGGGCACCAACACCAAGGCGGAGAAGGCGCGCTACATCGCCGCCGTCCACGACGGCCTCGGCGAAATCCTCGGCCCGAGCCGGCCGGAGAGTTACGTGATCGTCGAGGAGGTCCGCGCCGACGCCTGGGGCTGGGGCGGGGCGACGCAGGAGCATCGCAGCATCGCCGAGAGCCTCGATCGCGAGAGAGAAACCTCCATGATCTTCGATACTTACCGCCGTTTCGGGGTGCGGTGAGGGGGCGCGGCGCGGGCT
>JAFHCF010000208.1:0-12086 GCA_048497495.1 Prosthecomicrobium sp. | reverse complement strand
CCCCCCCCCCCCCCCCCCCCCCCCCCGCCGGGTGCTGATGGCCTATGCCGGGTTGGCGCTGATCGGCTGCCTCGCCGTCGGACCGGCGCGAGGCTTCTGGCAGCTTCTGGCGGCGACCATCGCCATGGCGCTGTTCTGGAACGGCATGTTGCCGGTGACCGACGCGCTGGCGACGTCGGCGGCGCGACGCGGCGAGGCGGTCTACGGCCGCATGCGGTTGTGGGGGTCGCTCGCCTTCGTCGCGGCGAATCTGGTCGCCGGCCGGCTGATCGGCGAGAGTTCCGGCGCCGTCGTCTATCCCTTGCTGCTCTTCGGCTTCGTGCTGCAATTCCTCGCCACCGGGATCACCCCGCGCGAACCGGCCGAGGCACGCGAGATCGCCCGGCGCGAGCGCACCTCGATGTGGGCGGGCCTCGTCCAGGTCGCCGCCGATCGCCGGCTGACGACCATCATGATCGGCGCGGCGCTGGTGCAGTCGAGCCACGCCATGCTCTACGGTTTCGCCAGCCTGCACTGGCGTTCGATCGGCTTTTCCGGCGGCGAGGTCGGCGCGCTGTGGGCGGTGTCGGTGGTCGGCGAGGTCATCCTCTTCGCCCTGGCGGGGCGGGCGATCGAGCGGGTGGGGGCGCGTGGCCTGCTGCTGATCGGCGGCTTCGGGGCGATCGCGCGGTGGAGCCTGTTCCCCTTCGTCGGCGACGGCGGCATCGCCTGGACAGCCCTGCAACTGACCCACGCCGCGAGTTTCGCGGCGCTTCATCTCGGCACCATCCACGTCATCACCCATGCGGTCGGCGATCATCGCGGCGCCACCGCGCAGGGGCTGATGGTGACCTTCACCGGTCTGGCGATGGCACTGGCGACGCTTTCCTCCGGCGTCCTCTATGCGTATTTCGGCGGCGCCGGTTTCCTCGGCATGGCGGTGATGGCGGCGGTCGGCACGGCGGTGCTGGTGAGCGTCGTGGGAGCGCGCGAGCCGGCGGCGTGAGCCGCCCCGCCTCGGCGCCCGCCACCGAGGCCGATCCGTTCGAGTTCCCGAGACGGGCTCTCAGCCCCACAGAGCCGGAGTGGGCGGCGACATCAGCGAGCCGTCGTAGGCGAGACCGGGGTCGCGGTCGCGGGCGAGCAGCAGCGGCCCGTCGAGATCGACGAAATCGGCGAGTTGGGCGAGGAGGGCGGCCGGCGCCATGGCGAGCGAGGTGCCGACCATGCAGCCGGCCATGAGGCGGTATCCGAGGCGCTTCGCCTCGGCCGCGATCATCAAAGCCTCGGTGAGGCCGCCGGCCTTGTCGAGCTTGATGTTGACGGCGCCGTAGCGGTCGGCGAGCGCCTCGAGGTCGTGCGCGGTGTGCAGGCTCTCGTCGGCGCAGACGGCGATCGGGGTGACGAGGCCCCGCAGGGCGTCGTCGTCGCCGGCCGGCAGCGGCTGCTCGATCAGTTCGACGTTCGCCTTCTCGCAGGCGGCGAGATTGGCGGCGAGAGTCTCGGGCCGCCAGGCCTCGTTGGCGTCGACGATCAGGCGCGAGGTCGGCGCGCCGCGACGGACGGCGGCGATGCGCTCGGGATCACCCTCGCCGCCGAGTTTGACCTTGAGCAACGGCCGGGCGCTCGCCTGGCGCGCCGCCTCCTCCATGCTCTCGGGCGTGCCTAGCGACAGGGTGTAGGCGGTGATCAGCGGTTTTGGCGTGAGCCCGAGCCGTTCGGCGACGGCGATGCCGCTCGCCTTGGCCTCGAGATCCCACAGGGCGCAGTCGAGGGCGTTGCGGGCGGCCCCCGCCGGCATCACCGCCGCGAGGCGGGCGCGATCGAAGCCGGGCTCGGCGAGATGGGGCTCGACGGCGCGGATCGCCGCGACGACGCCGTCGACGGTCTCGCCGTAGCGGGCATAGGGCACGCATTCGCCGCGACCGGCGCGGCGGCCGTCGGTGAGGGTGACGGCGACGACGATCGCCTCGGTGCGGCTGCCGCGCGAGATGGTGAAGGCGCCGGCGATCGGGAAACTCTCGACCGCCACGCCGAGAGCGAGGCTCATGCGGCACCCCCGGCGGGGAAGAGTTCGATCAGCCGATCGACGATCTCGCCGACGCCGAAGCGCACCGGATCGGAGGCGGGCAGATCGTGGAAGGCGGCGGCCTCCTCGCAGACGCGGACCGCCTCCTCATGCGTGAGGTGCTCGGTGTTGATGGCGATGCCGACCGGGCGGATCGCCGGATTGGTCAGCCGACCGCAGGCTACGGTCATCTCGATGACGTCGCGGATCGAGGGGAGCCCGTGCTGGACGCCGCGCATCGTGGTCCGCGTCGGCTCGTGGCAGACGACGAAGGCGTCGGGCTGGGCGCCGTGCAGGAGGCCGAGGGAGACGCCGGCGAAGGAGGGATGGAAGAGCGAGCCCTGCCCCTCGACCACGTCCCAATGGGTCGGCGCGCCGGCGGGCGACAGCCATTCCACCGCCCCGGAGATGAAATCGGCGACCACCGCGTCGATCGCCACGCCACGCCCGGAGATGAACACGCCGGTCTGGCCGGTGGCGCGGAAATCGGCGTCGAGGCCGCGCGCCCGCATCTCCTTCTCCAGCGCCAGCGCCGTGTACTTCTTGCCGACCGAACAGTCGGTGCCGACCGTCAGCAGCCGCAGCCCCGGCCGCTTGGTGCCCTTGCCGGTGGCGAATCGCTCGTGGGTGAAGCGCACGTCGTGAAGCTCGCGGCCGTGCTTCGCCGCCGCTTCCGCGATCGCGGGGATCGAGGCGAGGCGGACGTGGAGGCCGGTCGCCACGTCCATGCCGGCCTCGATCGCCTCGACGATCGAGGCGATCCAGTGGTCGGGCAGGACGCCGCCGGCATTGGCGACGCCGACGATCATCGTCTTCGCGCCGGCCTGGGCGGCGGCGGGGATACTCATGTCGGGGCGCTTGGCGTCGGCCTCGCAACCGGGGAGGCGCAGTTGACCGACGCACCAGTCGGGGCGCCAATCGACGATGCCGAGCGCCGTCTTGGCCGCCAGCTGATCAGGCACGTCACCGAGGAAGAGCAGGTAGGGGCGGGCGATTTCCATGAGGCTCTCCGGTCGTCGGTCGGGTGGAATCGTCTTGGTCGTGCCATGCGAACGTGCGATGGCACGCGAAACGCTTGTGATGGGCGCGCCGTGGCGGCACACTCGCGCGGTCGATTCATACGTGGCGGCGTGGCGGCTTCGCAAGTCGCGACGGACGCCGGACCGGCATGCGTCCGACACGCGGCAGCCGCCGGCGCCGTGCCGCGCGGGCGATCGTCCGTGACGGGCGGCCATCGGGAGACGACATGGAGAGTGACTTCGCGCCGGTTCGCCATTCACCGATCGCCCCGACGCTCGACGTCGAGGCGACGGCGGCTTCGACGCGGCTCAATCTCTCCGGCGACTGGACGATCCGCGGCGTGGGGACGGTGGAGACGCGGATCGGCGAGGTCGGCCGCGACCTCGCTCCCGGCCCGGTGGAGATCGATCTCGGCGCGATCGGCCAGATCGACACGGCCGGCGCGCTGCTCATCGACCGGCTCATCGGGCGCGTGGCGCCAGCGGATCTGAAGCTGATCGGCATGGACGATCGGCGACGGGTGCTCTTCACGGAGGTCGCCGAGGCCGATCGTCCGCTGGCGCCGCCGCCGCCCCGCGTGTCGGCGGCGCGGCGGGCGCTCGAATATCTCGGGCGATGGGGCGTGGGGTTCGGCAACGAGGCCCTGGCCATCCTGGGGCTGCTCGGCGGCGTCGCGGCGGTGGTGGGACGGTCGGTTCTTCACCCGTCGCGCATCCGCTTCATCCCCTTCGTCCACCAGCTCGAGCGGCACGCGTTGGCGGCGACGCCGATCATCATGCTGATGAGCTTCCTGATCGGCGGCATCATCGCCCAGCAGGGCGCCTTCTATTTCCGCCGTTTCGGCGCCGACCTCTATGTCGTCGACATGGTCGGCGTGCTGACGCTGCGCGAGATCGCGGTGCTGCTCACCGCGATCATGGTGGCGGGCCGCTCCGGCAGCGCCTTCACCGCCGAACTCGGCTCGATGAAGATGCGCGAGGAGATCGACGCGCTGAAGGTGATCGGTCTCGATCCGGTCGAGGTTCTGGTGGTGCCGCGCCTCCTGGCGCTGATGCTGGCGCTGCCGATCCTGACCTTCCTCGCCGATCTCTCCTCGCTCGCCGGCGCGGCGATCGTCTGCAAGGTCTACGGCGGCATCCCGACCGACATCTTCCTGCAGCGTCTCAGGGAGGCGGTGGAGATGCGGACCTTCCTGGTCGGCATCTGCAAGGCGCCGTTCATGGCGCTGATCATCGGCCTCGTCGCCTCGATGGAGGGGCTGCAGGTGAAGGGCAGCGCCGAATCGCTCGGCGCCCAGACGACGCTCTCGGTGGTCAAGTCGATCTTCATGGTGATCGTCGTCGACGGCATCTTCGCCATCTTCTACGCGGCGGCGGGGGTTTGATGGCGACCTGCACCGACGGCCTTCTCGACGACGAGCCGATCATCCGCTGCCGCGGCGTGACCGTCGGCTTCGGCGACAAGCTGATCCTCGAGGGGCTCGATCTCGACGTCCGGCGCGGCGAGATCCTCGGCTTCGTCGGCGGATCGGGGTCGGGCAAGTCGGTGCTGATGCGCACCATCCTCGGGCTCAACCCGCGGCGGGCGGGCAGCATCGAGGTCTTCGGCCACGACCTCGACAAGGTCGAGCCGGCGCTGCGCACGGCGGTGGAGCGCTGCTGGGGGGTGTTGTTCCAGCACGGCGCGCTGTTTTCCTCGCTCACCGTGCGCCAGAACATCCAGGTGCCGATGCGCGAGCACATGAAACTGTCGATCGCGATGATGGACGATCTCGCCCGTCTGAAGATCGCCATGGTCGGCCTGCCGCCGGACGCGGCGGACAAGTATCCTTCCGAACTCTCCGGCGGCATGATCAAGCGCGCCAGCCTGGCGCGGGCGCTGGCGCTCGATCCGGCGATCCTCTTCCTCGACGAGCCGACCTCCGGTCTCGACCCGATCGGCGCCGGCGACTTCGACGACCTCATCGTCAAGTTGCGTGATACGCTGGGCCTGACGGTGTTCATGGTGACGCACGACCTCGACAGTCTCGCCACCGTGTGCGACCGAATAGCCGTCCTCGGGAATCGTCGGGTCTTGGTCGAAGGCCCGCTCTCCGCCATGCTGGCCTTCGAACACCCGTGGGTGAAGGCCTATTTCAGAGGGGCTCGCGCCCGCGGCATCGCCGCCAGAGGAAGCTGATGGAAACTCGTGCCAACCTGGTGATCGTCGGTCTGTTCGTCCTCGCGGTGATCGCCGCGGGTTTCGGATCGGCGTTCTGGCTGCTGAAGGGCGGCGAGGGGGCGCGGCGAGCCAGCGTGACCATCGTCTTCCCCGGTTCGGTGTCCGGCCTCGTCACCGGCGCCAACGTCTCCTTCAACGGCATCAAGGTCGGCGAAGTGGTCAAGCTCTCCTTCGCCCCCGACGATCCGTCGCGGGTGATCGCCCGGGTCAACGTCGATTCCGAGACGCCGATCAAGAAGGACAGCCGCGTCTCGCTCGGCTACCAGGGACTGACCGGCGTCGCCACGGTGCAGATCTGGGGTGGGTCGGCGGAGGCGCAGTCGCTCCTGGCGCTCGATGAGAACGAACGGCTGATGTACGCCGAGCGGTCGTCGATGCAGGACATTCTCGAAGGCGCGCAACGGGTGCTCAGCCGGCTCGACAGTGCCGTCGGCACCATCGACCAACTGGTCAAGGACAATGCCCAGTCGGTGACGACGACGGTGAAGAACGCCGAGACCTTCTCCAATTCGCTGGCCAAGAACTCCGACGGGGTGTCGAAGTTCATGGATGCGGTGGCCAAGGCGGGCGATGTGCTCGGCAACGTGTCGGGCAAGATCGAAACTCTCGCCGACGACATCGACGGCCTGGTGCGTACCGTCGACAAGACCAAGGTCACCGAGATCGTCGACGGGGCGCATTCGATGATGGGCCGGCTCGACGAGGCATCGAAGCGGGTCGACGGCATCCTCGCCAAGATCGACGCGATCGCCGGTTCCGACGAGGGCAAGGGCGTGGTCCGGCAGGCCTCCGTCTTCCTCGAGGAGGCGACGGCGGCGGCCAAGAGCATCAAGGAGACCGCCGAGACCTTCCAGGCGCGGGCGGGCGACATCTCCGACGGGCTGACCCGGCTGACCGGCACCGGGGTCCGGGAGTTGCGCGACTTCGTCGCCGACGGGCGTCGCACGCTCGGCACCATCGATCGGGCGGTCGGCAATCTCGATCGCGACCCGAAGCGCCTGCTGTTCGGCGGGTCGAGCGGCAAGGTGCCGGAATACACGGGGAACCGGCGATGATGGGTGGACGATCGATCTTCGGCGCGGCGGGCGCGATCCGGTTCTGCGCCCTCGCCCTCGTCGCGGCGCAGGTCGGCGGCTGCTCGGCGCTCCTGCCGACGGCGGCGGTGGAGACCTTCGATCTACGGCCGACCGAGACGGTTTCCGTGCCCCGAGGGCGCTCGCTGCAGGTGTTGGTGCCGGAGCCGACGGCGGACCGGGCCTTCGACACCGAGCGTATCGTGGTGCGGCCGAGCCCCACCGAGATCGCCTATTTCTCCGGCGCGCAATGGTCGGACCGGCTGCCGCGGCTGCTCCAGTCGCGCCTCGTCGGCGCCCTCGAGTCCTCCGGTCGCTTCCGCGCCGCCGGACGTCCGGGCCAAGGGCTCGCCATCGACCGCCAGATCGTCATCGAGATCCGCGCCTTCGACTACGACGCCGGCGGCCACCGGGTGGTGGTGGCCCTGTCGGTCAAGCTGATGGACGACCGCACCGGCCGCGTGCTGGCGACGCAGGTCTTCCGCGCCGAGGAACCCTCCGGCGACGACCCCAAGTCGGCGGTCGCGGCCTTCGGTCGCGCCCAGGGCCGGGTCTTCGGCGAAATCGTCGCCTGGACCGCCACGCGCGGGTGAGGCGACGGGGAGGCGCGCGCGGGGCCCGTGCGCCTCCGGCCGGCATCCTCCGCACCCCCCGATGAAAAACGGCCGCCCCGAGGGACGGCCGTCTCTTGTTCCGATGTTCCGATCGCCGCGCCTCAGTCGAGGCGGCCGGCGGCATGGGCCAGCAGGGTGTAGACCTTGCCGGTGTCCGAGGCGAGGTAGTTGCGGGCGGCGTCGGGGTCGCGCGACGAGCGCGAGGCTTCGCCGAGCAGGCTCTCGAAGTCGACGACGTAGCGGTCGACCGCGTTGCGGAACTCGCCGTCGCGCTGGTACTTGCGGCGGATCTCCTCGAAGGTCTGCTGACCCTGGAGGGTGTAGAGCCGCCGGGTGAAGACGTTGCGCTCACCCTGGCGATAGCGATCCCACAGATCCTCGAAGGCCTCGTCGTCGATGGCGCGGGCGATGTCGACCGACAGCGAGTTGAGGCTGTCGACGACCTGTCCGGCCGAGGGGCGGGGATAGGCGGGGGCGGCGGGCTCGTCGTCGCGCGAGGCGCGGCGCAGGAGGTCGGACATCCAGCCACCACGGGGCGCGGCCGCCGGTTCCTCGCGCGGCGCCGCGGGCGTGGCCTCGCGATAGGTGCCGTAGGCCGGCGGCGTCGGCTGTGGCGCGGCGCGGCGCGGCTCGGCGAAGGCGGCGACCGGTTCGGCCGCCGGCTGGGCGCGACGCGGTGCCTCGTAGCGGGGGGCGGCCTCGACCGAGGCGACGCGGGTGCCGGAGGCGCGCGAGACGTCGAGGTTGGCGGTCTGGCGACCGACGAGGGCGGAGAGATCGGCGAGCGCCTTGAGCTGGTCGGTGACGACGCGGCGCAACTGGGCGGTCGATTCCTCGGTCTCCTTGGGCAGTTCGAGGACGCCGCGACGCAACTCGTTGCGGGTCGTCTCGAGTTCGGCCTGCATCATGCGCGCCGCCTCGCGCATCTTGTCGGTCGCCTCGGCGAAGCGGCCGGTGGTCTCGCCGACGGCGCGGGTCATCTCGCCGATCATGGCGTCCTGGGCGGCGCGCAGGGCCTCGGCCGAGCGCTGGCCCTCGGTGCCGGCGGTCTGGCGCATGGTGTCGAGCTGGCTCAGCACCTTGCGCATCGCCTCCTCCGCCGCGGTGGTCAACGAGGCGCCGACGTCGCGGGCGCGGGTCTCGGCGGTGCTCAGCGTGTCGCCGACCAGGCTCGAGAAGGCATGCATCATGGTCTCGACCGACTGGGTCTTGTCGACGAGGTTGCCGGCCAGTTCCTCGAGGCTGCGGCGGCGCTCCTCCACTGTGGTCTCGAGGTTGCGGTTGACGTCGGAGAGCAGGGTGGCGGCCGAGCTGAGGCTGCGGGCCTGTTCGTCGAAGCGCAGGGTGAGGTCGGCGACGTCGCCGAGGACGTTCTTGGAGGTGTCCTTGAGCGAGGCGACCTGGGCGGCGACCGCCTCGGTCACGCCGCGGGTCTCGGAGAGCGCGGTCTCGAGGACGATGCGCACCTCGTCGGTGCGGCCGCCGAGGTTCTTCTCGACCAGGTCGAGGTTCTCGCCGGCGCGGTTGAGCACCGAGTGGAGGGTGAGGTTGGCCTGGGTCAGGCGCTCGAGCAGCCCGCCCATGTCGTCGCGCAGGCGATCGGAGGCCTCGGAGACGACGCCGACGGCCTCGCGGCTCTTCAGGTCGAGGGCGGTGACCAACCGTTCGGACGCCGAGGCGACCAGTTCGGCGGCGTCGTGGCTCTTCTCGTCGAAGGCGGCGACGAGACGTTCGCGCGCCTCGGTGACGACGCGGGTGGCGTCGAGACCCTGGCGGGCGACGGCCTCGGTGAGGTCGCGGCCCTTGCGGTCGAGCGCCTCGACGAGGATGTCGCGGGCCTGGCCGATCTTGTCGGCGATCTCGCCGACGCGGCCGTCGACGGTCTCGCCGAGGGTGCGGGAGATCTCGCCGGCGCGGGAGGTGAATTCGTCGGAACGGGCGGCGAGGGCGGCGACCAGTTCGGAGCCGCGACCGCCGATGAGGTCGGTGAGTTCGCGGGTGCGCTGGTCGAGCTCGCCGACGACGGCGGTGGTGCGGCCGACGATGGTGCGCTCGAGATCCTCGGTCGCGGCGGCGATGTGGCCGGCGGCGCCCTCGAGCGATCCGCTGACCCGCTGGGCGGCGCGGTCGGCCTCGGAGCCGAGGGTCGAGGAGATCGCCGCGAGACGCTCCTTGGTGATGCGGTCGAAGGTGGCGGTGCGGCTGTCGAGGATCTCGGTGACCTCGCTCAGGCTGTTGCCGAGCGTCGTGGTGGCGGCGTCGACACGCTCGTGGAGGATGCGGTCGAGCGCCGCGGTGCGGTCGTCGAGGGTCTCGGTGACCTCCATCAGGCGGGCGCCGAGGGTGCCGTTGATCTCGGAGACGCGGTCGGCGAGATGCTCGGCGACCTCGTCGGTGCGACGGGTCAGGACGCGGCCGACCTCGTCCATGCGGCCGTCGAAGGCGGCGGAGACCTGGACTTGGCCTTCGGCGAAGGTCGCGGCGATCTCGCGGGTCCGCTCCATGAGGTTCTCGGAGATCTGGCGGCCGCGCAGGTCGAGCGCCTCCTCGATGCGACGCACGCGGGTGTCGATGGTCGCGGTGAGGGTCTCGGCGCGATCGTCGAAGCCGCGGGTGGCCTCGTCGACGCGGGTGCCGACGGTCTGCGAGAAGTGGTTGAGCTTGCCCTCGAGCGCCCGGGTGAGGCCGGTGGCGCGCTCGTCGACGACCTTGCCGATGATCTCGGTGCGCTCGGCGATGGTGGCGGCCAGCGCCTCGGTCTTGGCGGCGAGGGTGTCGGAGACGGTGACGAAGCGGTTCTCCAGCAGATCGCGCATCGTCTCGGTGCGGTCGCCGAGGACCTCGACGAGGCCGGCGGCGCGGACGTTGACGATCTGGTCGAGCGTGTCGAGGCGCTCGGACAGGCCGGCGGTGACGGTGGCGCCGCGCTCGGCGAGCGCCTCGGAGATCTTGGCGCCGGTCTCGGTCATGCGGGTGGCGACGACGTCGCCCTGGGTGACGACGAGGCGGGCGACCTCGGTGCCGGCGCGGCCGAGCCGCTCGGCGAGGTCGGTGGTACGCTTCAGCAACTCGTCGCCGACGCCGGCGAGCGAGCCGTCGAGGCTCTCGCGGAAGCCGATGGCGCGGGCCTCCAGCAGTTCGTCGAGGCTGCGGCCGGTGTCGCCGAGGCGCTTCTCGAGCTCGGCGCCGTGGACGACGATCGACTGATAGATCTTCTCGCCGGTGTCGCCCAGGCGATCGGCGAGTTCGCCGCCGCGCGAGGAGATGGTCTCGGCGATCTTGGTGCCGGTCTCGTCGAGGCGCTCGGTGATCTCGGCGCCGCGCAACGAGAGGTCGACCACCAGCGACTGGCCGGTGCCCTTGAGGGCGTCGGCGACCTCGCCGGCCCGCTCGGCGATGGCGTCGACGATCTCGCCGCCGGTGCGCGACAGGGTGGCGTCGATCTCGAAGGCGTGGGCCTTGAGTTCGGCGTTCACCTCGTGGCCGCGGTTCTGGATGTTCTCGGCGACGAGCTGACCGGTGTTGGACAGCGATTCGGTCAGCGACGAGCCGGTGGAGGCGAGAGTGGTGACCAGGGTGTCGCCGGTCTCGGCGAGGGTGCGGGTCACCGTCTCGGTGCGCCGGGTGAGGTCGTCGCCGAGGGTGCGGACGGTGGCGGTGAGGATCTCGGTGCGGTCGGTGAGGTTGCCGACGATGCTGTCGCCGGTCTCCGCCAGGGTGCGGTTGACCGCCTCGGTGCGCTCGGTGAGCGTGTCGCCGAGGGTGCGCAGGGTCATGGTCAGCGCGTCGGTGCGCTCGGTGAGGTTGCCGACGATGCCGTCGCCGGTCTCCGCCAGGGTGCGGTTGACCGCGTCGCTGCGCTCGGTGAGGCGGGAGACCAGGCTGTCGGTCGAGTCGCCGAGCCGGGTCGTCAGCGTGTCGGTGTGCAGGGCGAGGCTCGAGACCAGCGTCTCGGTGCGGTCGGCGAGGGTCGCCGACAGGCCGTCGCCCATCGAGCGCACGGTCTCGGTGA
Organism: Prosthecomicrobium sp.; assembly: GCA_048497495.1. GTDB lineage: Bacteria > Pseudomonadota > Alphaproteobacteria > Rhizobiales > Ancalomicrobiaceae > JAFHCF01. The sequence goes on along the minus strand of JAFHCF010000208.1, from coordinate 1,100 downwards.
GGAGCTCGGTGCGGTCGGTCAGGGTGCCGACGATCTGGTCGCCGGTGCGGTTCAGGGTGTCGGTGATCTCGAAGCCCTTGACCGAGAGGGTCTCGGCGGCGATCTGGCCGGCCGAGGTCAGGGTCTCGGCGACGCTGCGGCCGGTCTCCGACAGGCGGTCGATGACGGCGCTGGAGCGGGTGTCGAGGGCGGTGACGACGCCTTCCACGGTGGTGCTCAGCGTGTCGTTGATCTCGCGGCTCTTGTCGCCGAGCGAGCCGACCAGGCGCTTGGAGGCTTCGTCGGCGGCCTCGACGATGCGCTCGCGGGTGGTCATCAGATCGCCGGAGAGGCCCTCGTGGGCGCCGGAGATGGCGGCGCGGACGCGCTCGGAATTGTTGACGATGGCCTCGCGCTGGTTGACCAACTCCTCGATCAGCGAACGGATGCGCAGTTCGTTCTCGCCATAGGCGCGCTCGAGCGACGACACTTCGTTGTGGACGAGAACCTCGATCTCGCCGGCGCGGGCGACGACGCGCTCGAGGCCGTCGCCGACGGCGGCCATCTCACGGCGAATGGCATGGCCGACCGACACCACCGCCTCCTGGGCGTTGGTCTCCGGCTCGGCGAGACGCAGGGCGATCTCGGTCATCGAGCGGGCGGTCAGCCGCAGTTCCTGGGCGCGACGCAGCAGCACCGCGAAACCGAAGAGCAGGAACACCGGCAGGATCACGCCGGCGGCGGCGAACAGGACGTTCGGCCGGGTGGCGAGGGTGGCGAGGTCGATGGTCGGCTCGGGCGCCAACGCTTTCCAGGAGAGCCAGCCGGTGGCGCCGACCCAGGCGAGGGAGGCGAGGGCGGCGAACCAATAGGGCGCGGTCGAGGGGCGGCGGGTGAGGGCCCAGGTGATGCCGGAGGTGGCGCGGCGATCGTCGTTGGCGGCGGCGCGCGAGGTCGGCGCGGAGGCCGGATCGTTGGCGGGTTCCGGCGTCTGGAGCGCCACCTTCTTGGCTTCGGCGCGGGCCTCGGCCCTGGTCGCCGGCCGGACCTCGGCCTTGGCCGTGGGTTCGGCGAGCGCCGCCTCGACGGAGCGGGCGGCCCGTTCGGCGGTCGACTCGGGT
>JAFHCF010000207.1:0-14733 GCA_048497495.1 Prosthecomicrobium sp. | reverse complement strand
CGGCGAAGCCGACCTCCGCCGCGGCCCGCTGGTAACGCGAAAAGAGCGCCGCCGAGCGTTCGCCTTCGAGCGGCATGAAGAGATGCCCTCGGGTATAGGTCGCAACCGTTTCGGGCACGTCCTCGCGCGCCAGGATCGCCTCGATGCGGGCGAGAATGCCGTCGATCTCGGCGACCGCGAGAAAGCGGATGTCCAGCTCGGCTTCCGCGAAGTCGGCGACGGTGTTGTGGGTGCGCCCGCCGCGGATCACGCCGACGTTGGTCGTCGTGCCGGCGGCGTAGTCGGTGAGGGCATGGATCGCCGTGATCTTGGCGGCGAGCGCCCCGATGGCGCTGCGGCCGTCGGCGTGATTGACGCCGGAATGCGCCGCCCGCCCCTTCACCTCGATGTGCAGCGTCACGCCGCCCTTGCGGCCGGTGACGACATTGCCGGAGGCACGGCCGGGTTCGGCGTTGAACGCCGCACGCGCCCCCACGACCTCGCGTTCGATGACGACCCGGCCCGAGGGCGAGCCGATCTCCTCGTCGGCGGTGAAGAGACCGACGACGGGGAAGTCCAAGCCCCCGACCGCCTTCAACGCCCTGAGCACGAAGACGTCGACCACCAGGCCGCCCTTCATGTCGGCGACGCCGGGGCCGAAGGCCGTGTCGCCGTCGCGGCGGAACGGTCGGGCCGCGACCGTCCCCTTGGGAAACACCGTGTCGCGGTGGCCCATCAGGAACACCGGCGCGCCGCCGATCCGACCGGGCACCTCGGCGCGGATCGCTCCACCGTAGGTCTGGTCGGCGAAGCGGGTGACGGCGATGCCGTCGGCCTCGAGCATCTCGACCATCTCGTCACCGACCGCGTCGATCCCGGCGGCGTCGCCGCTGCCGGAATCGATGTCGACGATGCGCTGGAGAAGTTCTTCCATCTCGGCGCGGCGCGGCGCCAACCAGTCGGCGAGGGCGAGCGCGGTCATCGGGTGCGGGCCTTCTTGATCGCGGCGCCGGTCTCGCCGAGGTCCCAGAACAGGCCGGTCATGATCCGGAGTCCCTCCTCGGCGATCGATCCCAGCAAGTGCTCGTCGGGCGCGTGCTGCGAGCAGGCTGGATAAGAATGCGGCACCCAGATCGTCGGCAGGCCGAGAATCTCGGAGAAGACGTCGTTGGGGATGGAGCCGCCGAGGTTCGGCAGCAGCGCCGGCTTCTTGGCGCAGGTCTTCGCCAGCGAGGCGAGCGCCCAGTCGACCCACGGGTCGGTCGGGTCGAGGCGGGTCGCGGAGAAGACCTCCATGCGGCTCGCGCTCACCACCACGTCGCGGAAGCCATGGGCGTCGAAATGAGCGCGGACGGCGTCGAGCACTCCGTTCGGATCGGTGCCGACGACGAAGCGCAGTTGCAGCGTCGCCTTGGCGGAGGCCGGGACGGCGTTGACCGGGGCGCTCGGATTGCCGCATTCGAAGGCGAGCACCTCGAGGGCGTTCCAACCGAAGACCCGCTCCTCCGGGCTGAGCCCCGGCTCACCCCATTCGCGGTCGATGGCCGGGTCGTTCGAACCGCCGTCGACGGTGAGGTCGGCGAGCGCCGCGCGCACGGCGGGCGGGATCGCCGGCGGGCGCAGCGCGTCGAGCAGGATGCGGCCGCGACCGTCGACCAGCGAGGCGATGGCGCCGGCGAGGATCGTGCCGGGATTGGCGAGGAGACCGCCCCAGTTGCCGGAGTGGTGAGCACCCTCGCGCAAGGCGACCGTCAGCTCGAAATTGATGGCGCCGCGCGATCCGAGGAAGATCGTCGGCCGCCCGGCCGTGACCCGCGGTCCGTCGGAGGCGATCAGCACGTCGGCGGCGAGCGCCTCGCCCTGGGCTTCGGCGAGGGCGCGAAGGCCGGGCGAGCCGGTCTCCTCGCCCATTTCGATCAGGATCTTGGCGTTGAAGCCGAGCGAACCGCCGCGCTCGGCCATCACCTGGGCCAGCGCCGCGACGTTGATCGTATGCTGGCCCTTGTTGTCGGCGATGCCGCGGCCATACCAACGGTCGCCGTCGACGGTGATGTCCCACGGCGACATGTCGTCGCGCCAACGGCCCTCGTGGCCGAGCACCACGTCGCCATGGCCATAGATGAGGACGGTCGGGAGATCGTCGCCCTCGTGGCGCTCGGCGATCAGGAAGGGGCCGCGCCCGGCGACCGGATTGGCGTGGATGGTGGACGAAAAGCCCATCCCGTCGAGGCTGGGGACCATCTCCTCGGTGAGATAGGCGCGCAGTTCCTGCGCCCGATCCGGCGATTGGCTCTCCGTCTTGATGGCGACGCGACGCGCCAGATCGGCGCGGAAGGCCCCGGAGGAGAAATGCTCGGCGGCGCGGGTGATGGCGCCTTCGCGGGTGGCGGTGCTGGTCATGGCGGGGTCTCTCGGCGGATCAGGACGGGAAATGACAGGCGGCGGTGCCGTCGGCGAGCGGATGCGGGGTGGGGGCCTCGCTGCGGCAACGATCGACCGCGCCGGCGCAACGGGGATGGAACGTGCAGCCGGGCGGCGGCGCGATCGGGTTGGGGAAGGCGCCCGAAATGCCGGGATCGGGCATGCCGAGGGAGGGATCCGGCGTCAGCACGCTGTCGAGCAGTGCCCGCGTATAGGGATGAGCAGGGCTTTCGAAGAGGCCGGCGCGCGACCGTTCCTCGACGATGCGGCCGAGGTACATCACTGCCACCCGATCGGCGAGGTGCTCGACGACGGCGAGGTTGTGGCTGATGAAGAAGTAGGTGAGCTTGAACTCCTGCTTCAGTTCGAGCAGCAGATTGAGGATCTGCGCCTGGACCGAGACGTCGAGCGCCGACGTCGGCTCGTCGCAGATCAACACGTCCGGCCGCATGATCAGGGCGCGGGCGATGGCGACGCGCTGGCGTTGACCGCCGGAGAGCTGGTTGGGATAGCTGTCCATCACCCGGCGCGGCAGGCCGACGGCGTCGAGCATCTCGGCGACCATGACGCGGCGCTCGGCCGGCGGCGCGATCGCATGGGCGACCAGCGGCAGAGCGACGAGATCGGCGATCGACTTGCGCGGGTTGAGCGAGGAATAGGGATCCTGGAACACCGGCTGGATCCGCCGCGCCACCGCCTTGCGATCGGTCAGCGCGATCGGCACGCCGTCGATCAGAATCTCGCCCGAGGTCGGCAACGTCAGGCCGAGCAGCATCTTGGCCAGCGTCGACTTGCCCGATCCGCTTTCGCCGACGAGGGCATGAACCTCGCCACGCGCCACCGACAGCGACACCCCGCCGACCGCCGTCAGGGCGGCAGCCGGGGCGAACAGGCCCTGCGGCACGCGATAGACCTTGGTGACGTCTTTCAGTTCGAGAACCGGAACGCTCATTGGGGCCTCCCGGGCGCGGGGTCGACGACACAGGCGATGGAATGGCCGGGCGACAGAACGCGGGTCGGGATCACTCCCTCGCAGGCGGCGCAGGCGAGGTCACAGCGGTTGCGGAAGGCGCAGCCGTGAACCTCGCCGACGAGGTTCGGCACCTGACCGGGAATGGTGCCGAGCGGCTCGCCGGGCTTCGTCCGCCCGGGCACCGGGATCGAGCGCAACAGGCCGCGCGTATAGGGATGGCTCGGCGCGCCGAACACCGCCTCGACGGGGCCTGTCTCCACCAGCCGGCCCGCGTACATCACCGCGACACGGGTGGCGACACGGGCGACGACGCCGAGGTCGTGGGTGACCAGGATCAAGGCGAGGCCGAGTTCCTGTTGGAGATCGCGCAGGAGGCGCAGGATCTGCGCCTGGATGGTCACGTCGAGGGCCGTCGTCGGCTCGTCGGCGATGATCAGATCGGGCGAGCACATCAGGCCCATGGCGATCATCACGCGCTGACGCAGACCGCCGGAGAGTTGATGCGGATATTGACCGAGCCGCGAGGCGGCGGCGGAGATACCGACGCGCTCGAGGAGATCGACGGCCCGGGTTCGGGCCTCCGCCCTGCTCACCTTGCGATGGCGCCGCAGCGCCTCGGTCAGTTGGTCGCCGATGGTGTAGGCCGGATTGAGCGAGGTCATCGGCTCCTGGAAGATCATCGCCATGCGATCGCCGCGCAGATCTTCCTTCTGCCGCTCCGACGCCGTGAGCAGATCGATGCCGTCGAAACGCATCGTCGCAGCCCGGCGGATCGCCCGCGACGGCAACAGGTCCATCAGGGCGAGCGAGGTGAGCGACTTGCCCGACCCGCTCTCGCCGACCACGGCGAGCGTCTCGCCGCGATCGAGGGTGAAGGAGACACCGCCGACGGCGTGCAGCGGCCCCGCCTCGGTGGGGATGTCGATGGTGAGTGCGTCGACTTCGAGCAGGGCCATCGGTCAGTTCCTGTTCTCGGGTGCGGTGACGTCGCGCAGGCCGTCGCCCAAGAGGTTGATCGCGAGCACCAGAACCGCCAGAGCGACGCCCGGTATGGCGATCACCCAGGGACTGAAGAACATGAATTGCTTGCCCTCCGAGATCATCAGCCCCCAGGACGGCAGCGGCGGCTGCACGCCGAGGCCGAGGAAGGAGAGCGCCGCCTCGAGCAGGATCGCATGCGCCATCTCGAGCGTGGCGACGACGATCAGCGGATTGAGGATGTTCGGCAGCACTTCGGAGAAGACGATCCGCCGGGTCGAACAGCCGATGGCGCGCGCCGCATCGATATAGTCGGCGGAGGCGACCTGCAGCGTCGCGGAGCGCGCCACGACGGCGAAACGGTCCCACAGCAGGAGGCCGAGCACCAGGATCACCGTTTCGAGCGTCGAGCCGACCAATGCGGCGGCGGCGAGCGCCACCAGCACGACGGGGAGCGCCAGGCGGACGTTGACGACATAGCCGATCACCATGTCGACACGACCGCCGAAGTAGCCCGCGGCCACGCCCAACGCCGTGCCGATCGCCCCGGACATCGCCACCGTGGCGGTGCCGATGAGAAGCGAGATGCGGGCGCCGTAGAGGAGGCGAGCCCAATAGTCGCGACCGAGCTTGTCGGTTCCGAGCCAGTGTTCCCAGGTGCCCTTGGCGGCCCACACCGGCGGGATCATCCGGCGGGAGATGTCCTGGGCATAGGGATCGTGGCTGGTGAAGAGCGGCGCGGCGAGCGCCGCGACGAGGATCAGGCCGAGCACCAGGGCGCCGAGGACGAAGCCCGGATTGCGCGCGGCGCGGCGGGCGAACCCGGCGAAGGCGGAGCGGCGTGGCGGCGCGGCCTCGAGCGAGGGGGTAAGCGGGGACGATACGCTCATGCGACGCGGATCCTCGGGTCGAGCCAGGCGTTGAGGAGATCGGCGAGCAGGTTCAGCAGGATGTAGATCGAGGCGAGCAGCAGCACGATCGCCTGGACGACGGGGAAATCCTTGCGACCGATCGCCTCCCAGGCGAGATGGCCGAGGCCGTGCATCGAGAACACCGCCTCCACGACGATCGAGCCGCCGAGCATGAAGCCGAACTGCACCGCCGACAGCGCCACCACCGGCACCACCGCATTGCGCAGCGCGTGTTTGAACAGAACCGCCGGCCAGCGCAGACCCTTGGCGCGGGCGGTGCGGACATAGTCCGACGACAGCACCTCGAGCATGCCGTTGCGGGTGAGCCGCATCACCGCCGGCACCGCGTACCACCCCAGCGCGATGGAGGGCATGACGAAATGAGCCCAGGTCGCGTTGCCGGAGACCGGCAGCCAGCGCAGGTTCACCGCGAAGATCAGGATCAGCGTCAGCCCGAGCCAGAAGGTCGGGATCGCCTGACCGAGCACGCAGAAGACGAGCGCCGCCCGATCGATCCAGGTGCCGCGCCGGATCGCCGCCAGCACCCCGAGCGGGACCCCGATCACCAGGGCGAGGCCGAGCGAGATCGCCCCGAGCGTCAGGGTCACCGGCATACGCGCGGCGACGAGGGAGATGACGCTGTCGCGGAAATAGAAGGACCGGCCGAAGTCGAGATGCAGCGCACCGACGAGCCAGTCCTTGTACTGCACGACGAGCGGCGCATTCAGCCCGTACTGGACACGGATCTCCTCGACCTGGGCGGGCGAGGCTTCAGGGCCGGCGATGGCCATGGCGAGATCGCCGGACAGATGCAGCATCAGAAAGGCGATGATCGACACGGTCAACGCGACCGAGAACGCGACCGCGAGCCGCCTCATCAGGAAGACGAGCATGGCAACCTCGTGACTCGAGAAGGCCAGAGGAGCGGCGGGATGCGAATGTCGGACGGAAGCCCGATCATCCCCCCCGCCGCCGCGATGTCACTTCCAGCGCGCGAAGAAGAAGCGCGGCATCTCGTCGGGCTGCGCCGTGAAGGCGAGATCCGACGAAAAGGCATAGTTGCTCGAATAGGAGAACATCGGCAGCAGATAGGCCTTCGACGCGATCATCGCCAAAGCCTCGGCGTAGGTCTTCTTGCGTTCGGCGAGGTCGATGGTGGTATCGGCCTTGTCGAGCAACGCCTTGACGGCGGGATCGCGGCTCATGTCGTCGGCATCGCCCTTGAACCAGACTCCGGTGAAGGCGGAAGCGTCGGCGACCGAGAAAGAGCCCCAGGTCTGATAGTAGATCGGCACCTTGCCGGCGCGGCTGAGTTCGCGCAGCGCCGCGTATTTGAGGTAGTTCAGCTTGGCGTGGATGCCGACCGCCTGGAGATAACCGATCACCGCCTCGGCGTAGTCGCGTTCGCGATAGGCGTAGAGGTCGATGGCGAAGCCGTCGGGATAACCAGCCTCCGCCAGTAAGGCCTTGGCCTTGGCCGGATCATAGGCGTATTTCGGCACGCCCGCGTCGGTGCAGCCGGTCTGATCGATGAAGCAGGCCTGGTTCATGACGCGCGCGCCGCCGCGCACCAGATTGTCGACCATCGCCTTGCGGTCGATCGCGTAGCCGATCGCCTGACGGACCTTGACGTTCTTGAGCGGCGTGTCGGGGTTGGAGCGTCCCGTCGAGTCGAACTGGAGGAAGCCGACGCGCATGGTCTCGGCGGCGAGGACAGAGACGTTCGGCACCGCTTCGAGCTGCTTGGCCTGATCGATGGGGACGCGCCAGATCCAGTCGATGCCACCGGTCATCAGCTCGGCCATGCGGGTCTCGCCGTCGGGGATGACGCGAAACTCGAGCTTGGAGATCGCCACGTCGCCGATCGGGCTGCCCTTCCAGTAGGTCTTCGACTTCTCGAGCTTGACGCCCTTGCCGTTCTCCACCGCGACGATGCGATAGGGCCCGGTGCCGACCGGCGCCTTGGCGAAACCGTCGAGACCGACCTTCTCGAAATAGGCCTTGGGATAGATCGGCGTCGGGCCGGAGAGATATTCGAGCGCCGCCGGGAACGGCCCCTTGAGATGGATGCGCACCTTGTGGTCGCCGACCTTCTCGGTCGACTTCATCCAGTCGACGTTCTGCTTGGTCACCACCTTGGCTTCCGGGGTGAGCACGTAGTTGAAGGTGAAGACCACATCGTCGGCGGTGAGCGGCGAACCGTCGTGGAAGGTGACGCCCTGGCGCAGGTCGAGTTCGAGGGTGGTCGGGTCGACCCAGGTCCAGGCGGTGGCGAGATAGGGCTCGTAGGCGCCCGTGGTGGGATTGCGCCAGATCAGCGTCTCCCAGGCGTGGCGGGCGATGATGACGCCCTCACGGACGTTGTTGTGGTAGGGGCTGATGTTCTCCGGCTCGCTGTCGGAGGCGTAGACCAGCGTGTCGTTCGCCTTGCCGGCGAACGCGACACCGGGCAGCGCGGCGACCAGCGCCGCCGCGAGGAAGGTCGATTTTCCGAATTTCATCGCGGCCATGGCCAAACTCCGCTCGAGAGGATGTAACTGCACCAAATTTGCCCATGTCACGATATTGAGCATTTTGCCATGCTACAATTATAATATTTGGAACTGATCATTGCCGTTTCGGCAACGAGCTCGATCGCCTCTCACGCTCGGAGGAAATCCCTTGCAGGGTACCGGTCTGCGTTATTTCCTCGAGGTCGTGCACACCGGCTCGATCGCCGACGCCTCGGCGCGGCTCAACATCGCGGCCTCCGCCATCAGCCGGCAGATCGCCAAGATGGAGGCCGATCTCGGCGTCGAACTGTTCGAACGGCGCCCTCGCGGCATGGTGCCCAGCCAGGCCGGTGAACTTCTCGCCGCCCATGCCCGACGCATGTTCCTGGAAGAGGAATCCGTCGTCAACTCGCTGAAGCAACTGCGTGGTCTGACGACGGGACGGGTGCGGCTGGCGGCGACCGAGGGTTTCGGACTCGGATTGATGCCCAGGGCGATCGGAAGCTTCCGGCGCCTTCACGCCGGAATCCATTTCGAGCTGAAGGTCGTCCCGCCGTCGGAGGTCACCCGCATGGTTCGGGAGGGCGTCGTCGACATCGGAGCGACGTTTTCTTTCGCCCCCGAGACCGGTGTGCGGGTGATCGGGCGCGGCCGGGCGCCGATCAGAGCGGTCATGGCCCGCGATCATCCCCTCGCCCGGCGCGCGACCCTCTCCATCGCCGATCTCGCGAAAGAGGCCCTCGCGCTACCCGAGAAGGACACGACCGCACGGCAGATCTTCGACATCGCCTGCGGCCTCATCGGCGTCACGATCGAACCGGTCTTCGTCTCCAACTACATCGGAGCGCTCTATGCCTTCGCCGAAAGCGGTGGCGGCATTACCATCGCGGCCGCCTTGACGGTTCGCTCCCGCACCAGCGAGCGGGCGATCTCGGTACCGATCTCAGAGCCCGCCGTGGACCAGCGCCGTTACGAGATACAGACCATGCCCGGTCGCCGGCTCCCCGAAGCCGCGCGGGCCTTCGCCCAACATCTCCTGGCGATCGTCGCCGACGAGGGTGCCGGGGACGCGCCGACCGGCGGCCTCGAGATCGACCCTCGCGATTCTGGATGACGTTACGTCATGTCGCTCTCGCCCACTTCGACGTCGTGACGCCGAGCCCCTCGCGTCTCGCCGGGGCGCGGCGTCCGGCGCCCCGCGTGGAGAGGCGGCGGAAGCCCTCGCCGGTGGGGACCGTCGCGGTCATTTCTCGCTGGCGGCGATCGCGGCGCGGAAGCGCTCGGTGCCGGTGTGGATGTGCTCGAGCAGCGCCATCACCCCCCAGTGGCGCTCGGTGATGTCGTAGGTCGTCACCCGCGACCGGGCGCTGGCGAAATTGCCGATGCGGACCTGATAGGCCTTGGCGACGCCGGGATAGCCCATGGTCTCGGCCATGGCGGCGAGCGCCAGGAAGATCTCGAGGTCGCGCCCGAGGTCGCTCGCCTCGTCGACGTGGCGATAGAGCCAGGCGTAGAGGTCGGGATGGATGTTGGCGAAGACGCCGGCGAAGCCCTTGGAGCCGGCGCGCATCGCGGCGGCGGCGATGGCGGCGTTGGCGTTGACCACGGCGAGGCCCGAATCCCCGGAGAGCGCCACCCGGCGGCGGATCGTCTCGAGGTCGCAGGAGACGTCCTTCAGGGTGACGAAACGGCCGGTGTCGCGGCACAGGCGGAATTCGTCGTCCGAGAGAAGCCGGCGATAGGGCGCCGGGCACTCGTAGAGGCCGAGGGCCAAGTCCTTCGGCAGCCAGCCGAGGATCGCGTCGAGACCGTCGCGGAAGGCCGCCTCGCCGGTGTTCCTCGGATCGAGATGGTTGGTGACCAGCACCAGCGCGTCGATGCCGGTGGCGGCCATCGCGGTCAGCTCGGCCCGCTGGTCGTCGCGGTCGTCGGAGATGTGACCGGAGGCGATGACCGGCACGCGGCCGGCGGTCATCGCCACCACCCGGCGGGCGAGTTCGGTGCGCTCGTCGAGGGTGAGCTTCTGCATCTCGCTCGACTGGCAGACGGCGAAGAGCGTGTCGGCGCCGCCGGCGATGTACCACTCGACGAGGCGTTCCAGGCTCTCCCAGTCGATTCGGTCGTCCGGGGTGAAGGGGGTCAGCATGACCGGAACGATTCCGTGGGCCATGATCGTCATTCTCGGCACTTTCCTATGACTATGAGATCCATCCGCGTTCCAGACCGGCGGGACGAGAATGAGTACACCGGAAGACGGGTACATCGAGGGCACGGTCGACGGAACCGCCGGCGGACCGGCGAACCACAGATACGATTCCAATTTGGAATCGTCCTCCGTTTTTTTGGGGGGTGTCCGCAAACCGTGTCGGTTCGCTTCGCATTGACTCGAAAGGGCCTATCTCACTGTGCTTTTCCAGCGGAGGATGCCCTTGCTACACCACGACTTTCGCCGTTTTCTCAACGCTCTCGATGACCTGGATCCGGCTCGGATCGAGGACGCACAGACGAAAATCCGCGACCTCCGGCGAAAGTCGGAGGCAATCTCGGAGATCGAGGCAAGGACAGACCAAGAATACAAGTGCCCATTCTGCGGCGACGACAGGCGCCAGAAGTAGGGACGCACGCGGACCAAGATCCAGCGCTATCGGTGTAATGGCTGTCGGAAGACCTATTCGGGTCGGACCGGGTCTGCCATCGGACGCATCCATCGACCGGACCTCTTCATGGTCGCCCTGCGGGATATGCTGGGCCTTTCCGAACCTCAATCGGTGCGCAAGCTCGCGCGGCAGCTCGGCCTCAACAAATACACGGTCTGGCGTTGGCGAATGCTGGTGTTCTCGATCATCGGCGGCGGCGGGGCGGCGAGCTTTTCGGGGATCGGTGAGGCGGATGAGACCTACCAGCGGGAGTCCCGCAAGGGGTCTCGGGAATGGGTTCGACACTTCGCCGATCCGAAGAAGGTCGCGCCGTCGCCGCGCCCTCGGTGGGAGGACTTCCCGACGCAGGGGTTGAAGATGATGCGGGGGCTGTCGAAGTGGCAACTCCCCATTCTCACTGTCGCCGACCGTGGCGGCGCGCGCCTCTTCCAGTATTTGCCGAACCGCAAGAGCGCGACGCTGGAGCGCGCGATGAAGCCCCTGGTGCCGGGCGATGCCGTGCTTTGCTGGGACAGCGCCAACGGCTACGCGAAGCTCGCAGCGGCAGGTGGTATCGAACACTTCGTGGTCGGCAGCGAGCCCGGCACGCGGGTCGCCGCAGGCTGCCATCACATCCAGAGTGTGAACTCGCTCCACGCCCGCCATGGCAAGTTCATCAAGCCGTTCTGCGGACCGGCCACGAAGAACCTCGACGGCCATATCCGGTGGCTGGAAGTGTGACTTGCAGGGATTTCACCGGCAAAGATTATCCGTGCCGCGTAGAACCGGCGTTGTCGCGATCAGATGTCCGTTCCGGGCCCTTATTCGACCTTCGATGATGCCGTCTGCTGCGGCTCGCTGGCTGCGAGCAGCTTGGCCGCGATCGGGGAGGCAATCAGTTGGATCACCGCGAAAAATGCGGCTGGCGCGGCGTTCTCCGATGGCAGGCCGGACGCAGCCACGAACGCGGCTGCGATGCTGAACTCCTTCTTGCTCGCTGTGAACGGGAAGGCGATCAGTTCCCCACGATCATCGGCGAAGACCTTGACCGTCATGCCAACCGCATGGCCGATCAGATTCAGGGTCGGCGCCGCCAGCGCGATCACCACCGCATACCGGCCGTAGTCGAGTATCTTCGCGGCATCAGGTCCGACCATGGCCAGCAACAGGACGAGGTGGAGCGCTGAGCCGAGCGCGGGCCAAGCGAAGTCGAAGCGCGATACCTGGCCCAGGAAGCGGGTGCGCTACCATACACCGACGACCGTGGGGACCTGAACGATCAGGACAAGCTCCAGCACGACCGGCCGTTCATGCCCACCCGTAGGCTTACGCAGTCGGCACCGTCCCGCCATCGATGAGGTATTCCGTGCCGGTGATGGTCGCCGCGCGGTCGGAGGCGAGAAAGGCGATCAGGTTGGCGATCTCGGCGGGTTTCGACGGGCGGCCGATCGGGATGCCGCCGAGGCTGTTCATGATGATACGGCGCGCCCCCTCCAGTTCGGTGCCCGCATCGGCTGCCACGCGCTCGGCCAAGCGGACCGAGGCCTCGGTCTCGATCCAACCGGGTGCCACGCGCACCACGCGGACGCCCTTGGGCGAGACCTCCTTGGACAGGCTCTTGCTGTAGACCGACAGCGCGGCCTTGGCGGCGGCATAGGCGGTGGTCGCCTCGGGCAGCGGCAGCAGGCGCTGTATCGAGGTGACGTGGACCAGCACCCCCGCGCCCTGCGCGGCCATGCCCGGCACCAGCGCCCGGTCGATGCGCACGGCGGGCAGCAGGTTCAGGGCCAGTTCGGCCTGCCATTCCGCCTCGCCCAGGGCCGCGTAGCCGCCGCCGGGGGCGGAGGACCCGCCCAGCATGTGGACGATGATGTCGACGCCGCCCATCCGGGTCTGCACGGCCGTGGCCACGGTTTCGCATCCCTCTCGGGTAGTCAGATCGGCGGCAATGAACAGGTCTTCCGGCAGATCGCCGGTCAGCTTGCGCGCCGTGGTCAGAACCTGCGCGCCAAGCTCACGGAACAGCGCCACGGTGGCCGCGCCAGCGCCTTGCGTGCCGCCGGTGATCAGCGCGCGCTTGCCCTTCAGCGTCAGGAAAACCGACATCAACCGATCTCCAGATCGGTGATGCGGTCACCGTTCAACCCGAAGGTGAAGGTCAGCGTCGACGGGCTTCCGGGGAAATCGCCGGTGACCTTCGCCTGGACCACGGTCTTTCCGCCAGCCTCGGTCACGTCCATCGGCTCTGCGTGTTGGCGATACTTCGCCTTGGCGGCAAGCCACCAGTCGCGGATCGCCTGCGGGCCATGGTGGCTGTGACCCTCGTCATGGACGATGGCATCGGGGGCGAATGCTGCGGCAAGGGCGTCGCCGTCCTGCGGCGCACGGGCGGTGAAATATGTGCGGATCGGGGAGGGGAGGTGCATGGAGGTGGTCCTTCCGGTTCTTGTTCAGCACCAACATAAGTCTGGACCGTCATGCGGATAATCAGGATAAATCTGCATCTATCGATGACGAGATCGGGATTGTCATGGAAAGTGGGATGAAGGGGCTTGAGGCGGTGCTGGCCATCGCGCGGCGCGGATCGTTCCGGGCGGCGGCGCTTGACCTCGGCATCTCGACAACGGCGCTGTCGCATTCCATCGGGCGCCTGGAGACCACCCTTGGCGTGCGGCTGTTCAACCGCACGACGCGCAGCGTTTCGTTGAGCGATGCCGGACGCATGTTCGTCGAACGCATCGGCCCCGCGGTAGCCGAGATCCGCATGGCCATGGACACCGCGCAATCTCTGCGCCGGACGCCGTCGGGCCTGCTGCGGATCAACGCTTCGGTGCAGGCGGGGCGGGAGATCGCGCCGCTGGTTCTGGCCTTCCTGCGTCGCTTCCCCGACATGCAGGTCGATCTGGTCACCGAAGGGCGGCTGGTCGACATCGTGGCCGAGGGCTTCGATCTGGGCCTCCGCCCCGCCGATCTGGTGCCTCGCGACATGATCGCGCTGCCCTTGGGGACATCGCAGCGATATGCCGTCGTGGCCTCACCCGCCTGGGTCGCGGCCCACCCGGTGCCACTGACCCCGGCCGATCTGCCGTTGCAGGATTGCATCCGCGTGCGCTTGCCGAATGGTGTCCTGTTCCGCTGGCAGTTCGAGCGCGGCGGTGAGACGGTGCAAGTCGATGCCAAGGGGCGCCTGACCTTGGACGAGGCCGCGATCGCCCGAACCGCCGTCCTGAACGGTGCCGGCATCGGCTTCTTCATCGAGCAGGACGTCGCCGATGATATCGCTGCCGGCCGGATGGTCCGCCTGCTGGGGGACTGGACCCCGCCACGTCCCGGCTTCAGTCTGTATTACCCCGGCAGACGAAACCCCTCTGCGGGGTTCACTGCATTTCTCTCCATGGTCCGCGAGGCAGCAGCACGGCACGCGAAAGACGGCGGAGTGCAATGACGGCCCATACCGGACTCTCCTGCCAGGCGCGGCGAAGGAAGGTCGGCTCCCCGCCCAGCCTGCCGATAGCCTTCGCGCACGCAACGCGGATAGAGCGACCGCGGCAAGCGGTAGGTTTGTCCGCACAGCCGACCCACACGATTTGCGGGCACCCCCAATTTTATGCCACTCGTCGGACCGCGATCGCGGTCTCGCGCGGTTGGCCGCCGCCCTCGGTACAGTCTTCCGAAAGCCCCGCCGCAAAATGCGGGGGACGCCCGTCCGGCCGGCGTGCGCGCCCGCCGCCCATGGGGCAGACTCTCCGCCGAGACCAACCGAGCCCGAGGATGCCATGGCCACCCCCTTCGCCCCGATCGATCTCGCGCCGGTGGACTGGCATCGCGACGGCTACCGCCTGACCACCGACCGCGCCCTGATCGACGTCGACGCCGTCCTCGCCTTCCTGGTGCGCGACTCCTACTGGGCCCGCTCGATGACCCGGGCGAAGCTCGAGCGGGCGCTGGCCGGCTCGCTGCCGATGGCGTTGATCGCCCCCGACGGTTCGTTCGCCGGCTTCGCCCGCCTGGTCACCGACTACGCCGTCTTCGCCTACCTGCGCGACGTCTTCGTCCTGCCGGCCCATCGCGGTCGCGGCCTCGCCGCCTGGATTGCCACGGTGGTGCGCGGCCATCCCGACCTCGCCGAGGTCGAGACCTGGATGCTCGCGACCGCCGACGCCCAGGCCGTCTACGCGCGCGCCGGCTACCGCCCGGACCCCCATCCCGAGCGCTATATGCGGGTGCCGAGGGAGGACTAGGCGGAGGTGGAATGCGCCGCCGCCTTCCGACGTCGAGCGCGGAACCGCATCGCCCGGGGCGGCGCACGGGGGGCCGAAACGCCACCGGCCGCGGAGCAAGCT
>JAFHCF010000206.1:0-16597 GCA_048497495.1 Prosthecomicrobium sp. | reverse complement strand
CCGCCGGATCGCTCCGGCGGCCTTCTCGTTTCGATGCGATCGCGAGCGATCAGCGCGAATAGAATTCGACGACCAGGTTCGGTTCCATCTGGACCGGATAGGGCACGTCGGCCAGCGCCGGGATGCGCTGGAACTTGGCGACCATCTTGTGGTGATCGACTTCGATGTAGTCCGGCACGTCGCGCTCGCCCGACTGGACGGCCTCGAGCACCAGGATCATCTGCTTGGAGGCTTCCTTCACCTCGATCACGTCGCCGACCTTGACGCGATAGGACGCGACGTTGACGCGGCGGCCGTTGATCTTGACATGGCCATGGCTGACGAACTGGCGGGCGGCGAAGACGGTCGGCACGAACTTGGCGCGGTAGATCACCGCGTCGAGACGACGCTCGAGCAGGCCGATCAGGTTCTCCGACGAGTCGCCCTTCAGCCGCATCGCTTCCTGATAGGTGCGCTTGAACTGCTTCTCGGAGATGTTGCCGTAGTAGCCCTTGAGCTTCTGCTTGGCCTTCAGCTGAACGCCGAAGTCCGACAGCTTGCCCTTGCGGCGCTGGCCGTGCTGGCCCGGGCCGTATTCGCGCTTGATCACCGGGGACTTGCCACGGCCCCAGATGTTCTGGCCCATGCGGCGATCGATCTTGAATTTCGCGGAATGACGCTTCGACATCGCGGTCTCGACTTTGTTTGTGCGGACGAGGAAATCCTGCCGCTGTTCTTGCGAGCGCGCCCTCCTCTGCGCCATATGGCGCCGACAGGTTCCTCGTCCGAGCGTTTCGGCGGGATCCACGGGAGCACGTGAAATGACTTCGCGGACCGATTGGCCCGCGAAGCTGGTGGGGGTTTAGTTCCTCGCCGCCCGAATGTCAAACAAGTGACGGCATCGCGCCGATCCCGACATCAGCGTCAGACGAGATCGAGGCTCTCGAGCACGCGCGCCAGCGCCGGCTCGGCCATGCGCCCGGACGTGAAGATCGCGCGGCCCGCGCCTTGCGGCGCCCCGCTCGGCGCGCCGCCGAGCAGTTGCACCACCCGCCGGGCGATCGCCGGCGCCGGATCGATCCACTCGACCGCCCACGGCGCCAGCCGGCGGAAGACGTCGAGCAGGAAGGGATAGTGGGTGCAGGCCAGCACCACCCGGTCGGTGCGCCGGCCGGCATGACGGCGAAAGCACGGCCGGATCTCGCGGGCGATCTCCGCCTCGTCGACCGGCCGGCCGGCGAGATGATCCTCGGCGATCCGCGCCAGCCGGGTCGAGCCGACCAGCGTCACCTCGAGATGGCTGGCATAGGTGTCGATCAGGGCGCGAGTATAGTCGCGCTTCACCGTGCCCGGCGTCGCCAGGACCGAGATCATCCGGGAGCGGGTGGTGGTGGCCGCCGGCTTGATCGCCGGCACCGTGCCGACGAAGATCGTCGAATAGCGGGCGCGCAAGTGCGGCAGCACCAACGTCGCCGCCGTGTTGCAGGCGACGACGAAGACGTCGGGGCGATGAGCCTCGATCAATCGGCCGGCGAGGTCGACGATGTGGACGCGCAGCGCCTCCTCCTCCCAGTCTCCATAGGGAAAGCCGGCGTCGTCGGCGACATAGGTCATGTCGGCGTCGGGCCGGGCGACGCGGATCTCGCGGGCGACCGTGAGCCCGCCGATGCCGCTGTCGAAGACCAGGATGCGCGGCGCCCGATCGAGGATCGGCGTCGGCTCGTCGGCTGAAGTCTCGGTGTCCCGGGGGCCCGCCATGGGCGCGTTCCTCGCGTCGGCGGAAATGGCCGTCCGCCCTCGCCGGGACGGACGCCGAACCTCGGTCGATCATCGTCGATCGAGGAAGAAGGCGGGGCTCGGGCGCGACGCAGAACCTTCCATCGCCCGGCCCCGAATGCATCTCACCACGCCATGGTTAAGGTGAAGTTGATGAAAGATTTACGAAAAATGAAACACGGCAATTATTGCCCGTCCCGTTTTCGCACCTCTCGCTCGCGCAGCCCCGCCGCCCGCAATTCGTCGAGGCGGGTGAGGTCGAGCCGGGTCGGACGCCCCTCGAGCGCCGCCACCACCCCGCGCAACGTCCGCACCTCCTGCTCCGACAACCGCGCCTTCTGGAAGATCTGGCGCAGGTTGCGCACCATGTGGTCGCGCTTGTGCTCGGGCCGGAAGAACTCGACCTTGTCGAGCGCGCTCTCGAGATGCCCGAAGAAGGCGAAGACGTCGGCCTTGGAGGCCTGGGGCGAGCGCTCCTTCTCGCCGAACGGCGTCCAGGCGGCGTCGCCCAGCACCACCCGCCGCCATTCGTAGGCCGCCACGATCACCGCCTGCGCCACGTTGAGCGAGGCGAAGGTCGGATCGACCGGCACCGTGAGGATGCGGTCGCAGTGCCCGACCTCGTCGGAGGTGAGCCCCCATTTCTCGCGCCCGAAGACGATGCCGCAACGCGCCCCGCGCGCCGCCGCGCGCCCCATCTCGGCCGCCGCCACCGCCGGGCTCTCGACTTCCTTGGCGATGTCGTGCGGCCGCGCCGTCGCCGCCCACACCAACTCGAGATCGGCGATCGCGTCCTCGAGCCGATCGTGGAGGGAGACCACGTCGATGATCGTGTCGCCGCGTGAGGCCGCCGCCCGCGCCTTGTCGTTGGGCCAGCCGTCGCGCGGCTTGACCAGACGCAGTTCGCGCAGGCCGAAATTGGCCATGGCGCGCGCCGCCGCCCCGATGTTCTCGCCCATCTGGGTCTCGACCAGCACCACCACCGGCGGCACCAGGACGGAGCCGCCCCGTTCCGCCTCGACGTCGACGTCCGACATCGCCAAACTCCCGTTGTTCCTGTCCCGAACCCGGTATCCCATCGGGCTCCGACTGTCGACGGTCACCGTGCCATCGCCCGTGAAAACGCGAGATATCGCCGATGCTCCAGCCCCTCGCCCGTCTCTTGTCGCTCCACTGGACGCTGACCCTCGTCCTGATGGGCCTCTTCGCCGCCCTCGCCACATGGGGCTCGCTGGAGATCTTCCTCCTCCTGCGCGCCAACATCGCCTTCATCGCCGCCCACGGGGTGTTGGCCCTGGCGGAGGGCGCCGCCGTGCAACTCGCCGAGCTCGTCGCCTGGGGCTATGGCAGCCTCGTCGCCTACGTCCTGTTCAAGGCCTGCGAGCGCATCCTCGTCGACAAGGTGACGGCGAGGTGAGGCGACCGTCGGATCGCCCTGTTTCTCGCCACATTCTCCGAAGGCAAGGGTTGGCGCGTCTCGCGCGAGCGTGATATGGACCCCGCGACAATTCGGCGCTCCCGATCTCGGTCGAACCGACGGATCGCGGTTCGGATCGGGGCACCCCAGCGAGGACACCCATATGGCGAAGATCAAGGTGGCGAACCCGGTCGTCGATCTCGACGGCGACGAGATGACCCGCATCATCTGGCAGTTGATCAAGGACAAGCTGATCCTGCCCTATCTCGATCTCGAGATCGACTATTACGATCTCTCGGTCGAGAACCGCGACGCCACCAACGATCAGGTCACGATCGACGCCGCCCACGCCATCCAGAAGCACGGCGTCGGCATCAAGTGCGCCACCATCACGCCGGACGAAGCCCGCGTGAAGGAATTCGGCCTCAAGGAGATGTGGAAGTCGCCCAACGGCACCATCCGCAACATCCTCGGCGGCGTCATCTTCCGCGAGCCGATCATCTGCAAGAACGTGCCGCGCCTCGTCCCCGGCTGGACCCAGCCGATCGTCGTCGGCCGTCACGCCTTCGGCGACCAGTACAAGGCGACCGACTTCCGCTTCCCCGGCAAGGGCGTTCTGACCATCAAGTTCGTCGGTGAAGACGGCGCGGTGATCGAGAAGGAAGTGTTCAAGGCCCCCGGCGCCGGCGTCGCCATGGCGATGTACAACCTCGACGATTCGATCCGCGACTTCGCCCGCGCCTCGCTGAACTACGGCATCATGCGCAAGTGGCCGGTCTATCTCTCGACCAAGAACACCATCCTCAAGGCCTACGACGGCCGCTTCAAGGACATCTTCCAGGAAGTCTACGAGGCCGAGTTCAAGGACCAGTACGCCGCCCTCGGCATCACCTACGAGCACCGCCTGATCGACGACATGGTCGCCTCGGCCCTGAAGTGGTCCGGCGGCTACATCTGGGCCTGTAAGAACTACGACGGCGACGTCCAGTCCGACACCGTGGCGCAGGGCTTCGGCTCGCTCGGCCTGATGACCTCGGTGCTGCTCACCCCCGACGGCAAGGTCGTCGAGGCCGAAGCCGCCCACGGCACCGTCACCCGTCACTACCGCGAGCACCAGAAGGGCAAGGCGACCTCGACCAACTCGATCGCCTCGATCTTCGCCTGGACCCGCGGCCTCGCCCATCGCGCCAAGCTCGACGACAACGCGCTCCTCGCCAAGTTCGCCGACACGCTGGAGCGCATCTGCGTCGAGACCGTCGAGGCCGGCTTCATGACCAAGGATCTGGCGCTGCTGGTCGGCGCCGAGCAGAAGTGGCTGTCGACCACCGGCTTCCTGGAGAAGGTCGCCGAGAACATGGAAGCCGAGATGGCCACCTGGGCCTGATCGGTCTCGACGGTCGACGGATTTCGCAACGGCGGGGGAGACCCCGCCGTTTCGCGTTTCCCCGTCCGCGCGATCGATGTGATCACGGAATTTGGTTGGAAGCCGGAGCGAAACGCTGCCAGTCTCGCGCGAAAGACCCTCGGAGCCCGTCATGACCCGCCAGATCCGCCCGCTCACACCCATCGACCGTGTCGCCTGGGAGCCGCTGTGGGCCGCCTATCTCCGCTTCTACGAGGCGACCGTCCCCGCCTCGACCACCGACCTCACCTGGGAGCGCTTCCTCGATCCGGCCGAGCCGATGACCGCCCTCGGCGCCTTCGCCGGCGACCGCCTGGTCGGCATCGTCCACGCCATCTTCCATCGCTCGTGCTGGCTGCCGACCGAGAGCTGCTATCTCCAGGATCTCTATGTCGAGGCGGACCAGCGGGGCCAGGGCACCGGCCGCGCCCTGATCGAGGCGGTCTACGACCTCGCCCGCGCTCGCGCCATCACCCGCGTCCACTGGCTGACCCAGGAAGGCAACGCCACCGCCCGCCGCCTCTACGACGAAGTCGCCACCCGCTCCGGCTTCATCCAGTACCGCACCGACGTGTGACACCGAGCCCATGAGGTTCCGACCCGTCGGGTGAGACGAAAGTGCTCTCATCCGGTCCTCACCCCCACGACGGACCGCTGCGGAGTTCCGACGAAGCCCATTTCGACGTCCGTGCGCGATGCACCTCACCCGCGCCGACCACATGCGCCTCGCCTTCGCCGGCGCCCTCGCCGACGAGCGCCTGAGCCGGAAGGCCGAGTTCGCCACCGTGACGCGGGTGTGGCGCGAGGGGCCGGCGAAACGCCGCTGAACCGGCGGGCCTTGCCGCGCGCCCTCGCCTCAGATCGGGTCGCCGCCGAGGTTGGACTCGTCGATCTCCTCGCTCGCGATGTCGCCGCGCGGCGTCACCGCCTGCCGACCCACCCGCTCGCGCGCCACCGCGCGGATGTGGGTGGCGATCGCGCTCTTCTTCTGCATCAGATGGTGGAGATCCTCGGCATCGAGCACCAGGAGCCGACAATGGGTGATCGTCACCACGTCGGCCGACCGCCGCGCCTTGCGCAGGACGGCGATCTCGCCGAAGAAGGCGCCCTCCGTCAGCTTCAGCTTCTCGTGCGGCAGATGGATCTCCACCGTGCCGGCGAGGATGAAATACATCGAATGCGCCGGCTCGCCGGCCGAGGTGACGACGGTGCCCGCCTCCACCGTCTGCGCCCGCAAGAGCCGCAGGACGTCGGCGATCTCCGACGCCGACAGGTCCGCGAAGAGCGGCACCCGCGCCACCATCGACCAGGTGACGACGAAATCGCGCGAATGGATCTCGCGGGCGAAGGCCGTCGCGATGATGCCGACCGGCAGCGCGAACATGCAGAAGCCGAACAACATGACGATGCCGGAAAGCGCCCGCCCGCCGGGCGTGATCGGCACCATGTCGCCATAGCCGACGGTGGTGAGTGTGGTCATCGCCCAATACATCGCCAAGGGGATCGAGCCGAACTTGTCCGGCTGCACCGTGCCCTCGATCCAGTGCATCAGCGATGCCGCCGTCACCACCAGCCCCGCCATGATGACGCCCGAGGCGACCAGCGCCCGCCGCTCCGACGCCAATGCGTTGAGGAGCGAACTCATGCCGGTCGAATAGCGCGCCAGCTTGAGGAAACGCAGCAGGCGGAAGACCACCAGCACGTTGACGTCGGAGATGCCGAAGCCGAAACCGATCAACGTCGGCGCCACCGCCATGAGATCGATGATCGCCCAGGGGGTCAGCACATAGCGCAGCCGCGCGCCGACCCGCCCATGGCGTTTCAAGGGCACGTGTTCGTCGGATACCCAGACCCTGAGCAGATATTCGACCGCGAAACAGAAGACGGTGCCGATCTCGACCATCAGAAACAGATCGCCGAAGCGATCCCGGTAGCCCGGTACCGTCTCCATCACGACCGCCGCGACGTTGACGACGATAAGAAGGATGATCGCCCGATCGACCAGCCAGGACGTCCGGTCGCCGACGGGCGCCACCTCGAGGATCTCGTAGATCCGCCGCTTCACTCGGCCGTGCCGCGACGCCACCATCACCGGCTCCCTCACCTCAAGCGCCGACGAGGTCCCCGATCCGCGCCGCGATCGCCTCGATCGCCGCATCGGCCCGCGTCCCGTCCGGTCCGCCGGCCTGCGCCATGTCGGGCCGGCCACCGCCGCCCTTGCCGCCCATCGTCTCGGCGCCGAGGCGGACGAGATCGACGGCGTTGACCCGGTCGACGAGATCGGCGGAGACGCCCGCCACGACCCCGGCCTTGCCGTCCTCGGAGAGGCCGACGATCACCGCGACGCCGCTGGCGAAGCCCTTCTTGGCCTCGTCGACGAGACCCTTCAGATCCTTCGGCGCGATGCCGGTGACGACCCGCCCGACGAAGTTCACCGCCCCGATCGTCCGCGCCGGCGTCGCCCCTTCGGCCGAGCCGCCGCCCATCGCGAGCTTCTTCCTGGCCTCGCCGAGTTCGCGCTCGAACCGGCGCCGCTCCTCGGCGATCGTCTCCACCCGCGCCACCACGTCGCCCTGCGAGACCTTGAGCGTGGCGGCGAGATCGCGCACCCGGCGGTCCTGCTCGACGAGATGCCGACGGGCGCCCTTGGCGGTCAGCGCCTCGAGCCGGCGCACTCCGGCGGCGACCGCGCTCTCCACCACGATCGAGACGAGGCCGATGTCGCCGGTGCGCCGCACATGGGTGCCGCCGCACAATTCGACCGAGAAGGAGCGGCCGGCGCGATTGCCGTCGCTCTGGCGACCCATCGCCACCACCCGCACCTCGTCGCCGTATTTCTCGCCGAACAACGCCCGCGCGCCCGACGCCTGGGCGTCGTCGACCGACATCAGCCGGGTGGTCACCTCGGTGTTCTGCAGCACCACCGTGTTGGCGATCTCCTCGACCCGCGCCAGTTCCTCCGCCGAGATCGGCTTCGGGTGGGAGAAGTCGAAACGCAGCCGGTCGGCGCTGACCTGCGAGCCCTTCTGCGCGACGTGGTCGCCGAGCACCTCGCGCAGCGCCTCGTGCAGAATATGGGTGGCCGAATGGTTGGCGCGGATCGCCGTCCGCCGCTCGTCGTCGACCATCAGGCGCACGGCGGCCCCTCGGCTGATCGGGCCGGCCTCCACCACGCCGATATGGACGAAGACGCCTTCGCCCTCCTTGCGGGTGTCGGTGACGCGGAAGCGGAAGCCGTCGCCGAGAATGACGCCGGTGTCACCGGTCTGGCCGCCGGATTCGGCGTAGAACGGCGTCTGGTTGACGACGATCGCGCCCTCGGCGCCGCTCTCGAGCGCCGCCACTTCCGCCCCGTCGGCGACCAGCGCGACGATCGAGGCCTCGGCATCCTCGGTGTCGTAGCCGAGGAACTCGGTGGCGCCGACCTTGTCCTTGAGACCGAACCAGATCGCCGCCGACGCCGCCTCTCCCGATCCCGCCCAGGAGGCGCGGGCTTCCGCCTTCTGGCGCCCCATCGCATCCTGGAAGCCGTCGAGATTGACATTGATGCCGCGCCGACGCAGCGCGTCCTGGGTGAGGTCGAGCGGGAAGCCGTAGGTGTCGTAGAGCTTGAACGCGGTCTCGCCGTCGAGCATGTCGCCCTCCGCCAGGCCCGTCGTCGCCTCGTCGAGCAGGCCGAGGCCGCGCTCCAGCGTCTTGCGGAACCGGCTCTCCTCGAGCCGCAGCGTCTCGGTGATCAGCGCCTCGGCGCGCGCCAGTTCCGGATAGGCCCGCCCCATCTCGCGCACCAGCCCCGGCACCAGACGCCACATCAGCGGATCGCGGGCGCCGAGCAGATGGGCATGGCGCATGCCGCGCCGCATGATCCGGCGCACGACATAGCCGCGACCCTCGTTCGACGGCAGCACGCCGTCGGCGATCAGGAAGGAGGCGGCGCGCAGGTGATCGGCGATCACCCGATGGCTCGCCCGCGCCTCGCCCTCCGCGGCGACCCCGGTCATCTCGACCGAAGCACGGATCAACGCCTTGAACAGGTCGATGTCGTAGTTGTCATGGACCCCCTGGAGCACGGCGGCGATCCGCTCGAGCCCCATGCCGGTGTCGATCGACGGCTTCGGCAGCGCCGTCCGATCGGCGCCGGCGACCTGCTCGTATTGCATGAAGACGAGATTCCAGATCTCGATGAACCGGTCGCCGTCCTGCTCGGGCGAGCCCGGCGGGCCACCCCAGATGTGGTCGCCGTGGTCGTAGAAGATCTCCGAACAGGGTCCGCACGGGCCGGTGTCGCCCATCTGCCAGAAATTGTCCGAGGTCGGGATGCGGATGATCTTGCGATCGGAGAGCCCGGCGATCTTGCGCCAGAGATCGAAGGCCTCGTCGTCGTCCGAATAGACCGTGACCAGGAGGCGCTTGGGGTCGAGCCCGAACTCCTTGGTGATCAGGGTCCACGCCAATTCGATGGCGCGGTCCTTGAAATAATCGCCGAAGGAGAAGTTGCCGAGCATCTCGAAGAACGTGTGGTGGCGCGCCGTATAGCCGACGTTGTCGAGATCGTTGTGCTTGCCGCCGGCCCGCACGCATTTCTGCGCCGTCGTCGCCGTGGTGTAGTCGCGCTTCTCGACGCCGGTGAACAGGTTCTTGAACTGAACCATGCCCGAATTGGCGAACATCAGGGTCGGATCGTTGCGCGGCACCAAGGGGCTCGACGGCACCACCTCGTGGCCCGCCTTGGCGAAATAGTCGAGGAATGTCGCGCGGATCTCGTTGACGCCACTCATGATCGAACTCGAACCTCTCATCGGAATACGCCCGAGGTTTTATCGACCGATCCGCCCCCTGTCCACGCCGAGCGTACGCATCCCGCAGCCTTCCGCGTCGAGGCGGCGAAGGAACCGCGCCTCACCCACCGGCTCGAAGCCGTCGCATCGGCCCGGGAGTGCCGTCGGCCCCCCCGGGCAACGGCGGCGGCGGGGCTCTCCCCGCCGTCCGAGTTCCGCGCGCGTCGGCGCCTTCCCGTCACGCCTGGCCCGTGCGTCTTCCCGTCACGCCTCGACCGGACCGTCCTCGTCCTCCGCCGTGCCGGTGGGGATGACCTTGTCGGCGATCAGGCCGGCATTCTGCCGGATCGTCGCCTCGATCTTGTCCGCCACCGCCGGATTGTCGCGCAGGAACTGCTTGGCGTTCTCGCGACCCTGTCCGATGCGCTGGCTGGAGAAGGAGAACCACGAGCCCGACTTCTCGACGACGCCGGCCTTGACACCGAGATCGACCAGTTCGCCGACCTTGGAGATACCCTCGCCGTAGAGGATGTCGAATTCGACCTCCTTGAACGGCGGCGCCATCTTGTTCTTGACCACCTTGACGCGGGTCTGGTTGCCGATCATCTCGTCGCGATCCTTGATCGCGCCGATGCGGCGGATGTCGAGACGCACCGAGGCGTAGAACTTGAGCGCGTTGCCGCCGGTCGTGGTCTCCGGATTGCCGAACATCACGCCGATCTTCTGGCGGATCTGGTTGATGAAGATCACCATGGTCTTCGATTTCGAGATCGAGCCGGTGAGCTTGCGCAGCGCCTGGCTCATCAGGCGCGCCTGGAGCCCGGGCAGACTGTCGCCCATGTCGCCCTCGAGCTCGGCCTTGGGCGTCAGCGCCGCCACCGAGTCGATCACCAGCACGTCGACCGCCCCGGACCGCACCAGCGTGTCGGTGATCTCCAGGGCCTGCTCGCCGGTATCGGGCTGCGAGATCAGCAGGTCGTCGAGATCGACCCCGAGCTTGCGGGCATAGATCGGATCGAGCGCATGCTCGGCGTCGACGAAGGCGCAGACGCCACCGTTCTTCTGCGCTTCGGCGATGCAGTGCAGCGCCAGCGTCGTCTTGCCGGAGGATTCCGGCCCGTAGATCTCGACGACGCGCCCACGCGGCAGGCCGCCGATGCCGAGCGCGATGTCGAGCCCGAGCGAGCCGGTCGGGACGGTCTCGACCTCGACCACCTTGCCCTGGCCGAGGCGCATGATCGAGCCCTTGCCGAAGTTGCGCTCGATCTGCTGAAGCGCCGCGTCCAAAGCCTTGGTCTTGTCCATGCCATCCCCTTCGACGAGGCGAAGTGAAGCCTGTGCCATCGTCCAGCTCCCTTATCTCACGCGGCCCCATGCCTGCCAATCGCCGTCAATGTACATGCTTTGTTCCGTTTGGCAAGCGCTCGTCGAAGATACTGAGATAAAAAGACGAATCGGAACGTGTTCGAGTGATGTTCTCGCCGGCGCCGCGCCCGCGCGGGACATCCGCGGGCGCCCCGCCGACGCGCGTCGCTCGCCCTCGATTCGCCGCCCGCGCGGGTGGCCGCCCCACGAGACGCGGATCGGATCGATACAATCCCCGGATGCACCGGGGCACCTACGATCTCCTCGGGGGGCAACCGCCTTCCCCACGAGACGGATCGAAAGCCATGTTGCAGAAGAAACCGACGGACAGACCCGCGACGCCGCCGCTGCGGCGCCTCGCCCACCGACTCCTGGTCGGCACGCTCAGCCTATCCATCCTCCTCAACGGCGCGCTGCCGAGCCGCGCCCAGAGCGTCGTGACGACGACCGAACCCGCCGCCGTCGCCGCCCCGCTCATCGCCGACGAGGCCTCGACGACCTCGACGACCGAACCCGCGGTGACGACCGAAGAGGCCGTCGCGACGCAGGCGGCGGCCACCACCTCGGCCGTCACGGCGACGGCGACGACCGTCACGGCGTCCGTCGACGAGCCCGCCCCGGAGGCGCCGAAGGAGCCCGATCCGGCGCCCTATTCGGGCAGCTACACCCGCGCGGTGAAGCTGGCGCTTCCCGAATTCCACGGCATCGCGCCGCACCCGGCGCTCGTCTACGATTCCAACGCCGGCTGGCGCGCCGGCGAGCTCGACGCCGGCTTCATCGGCGTCGGCTGGCGCCTCGACGGCTTTTCGGAGATCCATCGGTCCGGCGATCGCGGCGGCGCGCCGCTCTACGACAGGAGCGCGGTGCTTCTGTCCTCCGACGTCTATCGCCTCGACGGGGTCGAGATCGCGCCCTGCCGGGACGGAACCCGATCGGCTTCCTGCACCACCGGCGACGCCACCACCATCGGCAATTTCGAGGCCCGCTGGGAGAACGACCAGCGCATCCGCTACGAGGAGGCCACCAACACCTGGGTGGTCACGGCGAAGGACGGCACCAGGTCGACCTATCGCTCGGTGGTGACCTGGGCCGGCGGCAACGGCACGGTGCCCGCCGACGTCGGCACCCGCTTCCGTTGGCGCCTGGCGAGCGTCCAGGACACCCGCGGCAACACCGTCACCTATTCCTACGATTGCGACACCCTGCCGGCCTGCTGGCCGAGCCGCATCGCCTATGGCCCCTACGAGGTGATCCTCCACCACGAGGCCAACCCGACGCCGCTGCGCCACGCCACCGGCAAGACGGTGGCCACCCTGGAACGCCGCCTGCGCTCGATCGAGGTGAAGTCCGAGGGCGGCCTGGTCAAGGCTTGGCGCTTCGACCACGGCACCGGCGCCGCGACCGGCCTGCCGCGCCTCACCCAGATCTTCGAATTCGGCGCGGGCGCGACGATCGCCGCCGACGGCGACGTCACCGGTCCAGCGTTGCCGGGCACCAGCTTCACCTACTCGGGCGGCGCCGCGGCGATGGTGACGGCGACCGGCGGCCCCAACGTCGGCGACCCGGCGTTCCCCGCCAGCACCGCCCTACTCTACGGCGACTTCGACGGCAACGGCACGATCGACGGCACCGTCGCGCGTTTGGTGACGACCGGTAGCGGCGACGTTCCGCAGACCAACTGCCGGTTCACCGACATCACCACGAACTGTCCGGACGGCTCGGAGAGCCTGTCGGCGATGACGCTCCACCTCGCCGACGACCCGCGTGACGGCGCGCTCTTCCGATACGAGTCGAGCAAAATCGTGCCGGTGACGGACGAAAAGCAGGAGTACCTGCGCGGCCTCGGCCGCGACGGCGCGGGCGTGGTCGATTGCGACCTCTCGTCGTCGGGAAATCCCTCGCTCGCTCCGCCCGCCACCCAGCCGGTCCACACGATCCCGATCGACTATTTCGGCGAGGGCAAGCAGGCGCTGCTCCACAACCACGCGCTGCGCTATTGTGGCTGGAAGAGCGGCTCCGTCACCGACCCGAAGGTGGTGCCGCGCGATACCCGGCTGGGCCAGTTGGTCGCCGCCAACGTGGCCACCGGCACCCGCGCCAGAGCAGGCGACGTCGACGGCGATGGCCGCGACGATCTGATCTACGTCACCAGGAACCCGACCTGGGTTCCCGCCTCGGCCTCCTGGCGGTTCCCGGTCACGGTCATCCGCGCCGACGGGGACAGTTGGTCTCTCGGCTCCAATGCCACCTATCTCGTCCCGGGTACCTACCCCCAGACGCCGGACGCCCAGGTGGGTGACATCGACGGCGACGGCCGCGCCGACATCCTCTTCGCCCGCAGCGACGCCACCGATTGGGTCGTCCTGCATTCGACCGGCACCGGCTTCGACCAGGAGACGGCCGATTTCGGCGTGAGACTCTCCCTCGATTGCGCGGCATACAGCACGAGCAGACAACCGTTCTGCACCCGCATCGTCGACCTCGACGGCAACGGCCAGCCGGAAATTCTCGCCAACGCGCTCGCGCCGGGCGAAACGCAACCGCACTTCCACCTGATCGACCGCGTCGGCGGCGTGCCGCATGACATCAACTGGGGGTGGGGCGGCATTATTCTCACATCAGGCGTGGTGATCGGCGACGTCGACGGAGATGGTCGTCAAGACGTCTTCGGTACCCAATCGGACGGCCACTACTACACCCTCGCCGGCCCCTACCCCGATCTGCTCACGTCGGTGACCACACCCCACGGCGCCATCACGACGGTCTCCTACGAGCCCTCGTCGAAGTGGACCAACACGCTCTTGCGCCAGATCCGCCAGACCGTCTCCAAGGTCACCGAGGACGACGCCCAGGGCACCGTCGCCACCACGACCTACGCTTACGCCGGCGGTCTCTACGACGCCGCCGAACGCCGCTTCCTCGGCTTCCGCACCATCACCGAGACGCTGCCCAAGCTCGCCGGCGAGGCCGTCGCGCCGACCCGTACCTATACGTTCCGCCAGGATCTGGCCGCCTCCGGGCGGATCGAGAAAGTCGTCACCCGCGGCGGCGACGGCAATCTCCTGCGCTCGACCCGTCGTGAATACGACGCGCCCGCCAACCAGATCCCCTTCCTCGCCCGTGAGGCGGCGGTGGAGACGATCGACTACGACTACGCCCAAGGCACGGTGAGTTCGGACGGCACCGTCACCCCGGCGACCCGCACCACCCGGACCGAATACGACAGCGACAAATACGGCAACGTCACCGTCGAACGTCGCCTCGGCCGGCTCGGCACCACCGCCGACGATCGTACCGTCCGGCGCGGCTGGTATCCCAACACGGTGGACTACATCGTCGGTCTCCAGGCGGCCGAGACGCTGTCCGTCGTCGTCGCCGGCACCACCACCTATCTCGCCCGCCATCATGTCTACTATGACGGCGAAACCCAGGTGACCGCGCCGCCGGCCAAGGGCGACCTCACCCGCCTGTCGCGCTGGAACGACACGACCAACACCTGGGTCCACCGCCACTTCGCCTATGACGGCCACGGCAACCGCACGGCGGAGGCCGACGAGACCGGCGACATCGCCGATCCCGCCCGCCGCACCGACTTCGCCTACGACGCCTGGAATCTCTTCCAGACCGAGGTGACGACGCCCGAGAACGATCAGGGCACCCGCCTCACCACCACCACCGAATGGAACGTCGGCTGCGCCGCGCCGAAGATCGTCACCGGCCCGAACGGCCCGGCGACCAGGGTCACCACCACCTACGATCGCTTCTGCCGCGTCCTGAACGTGTGGAAGCCGCTCGACGACTTCGAGCACTGGAGCTACACCCAGGATCGGGTGAACGGCTGGAAGACCCGCGTCGAGACCCCGGCGCCGACCGGCCAGACCACCGAACTCTTCACCGAGACCCTCCTCGACGGCCGCGCCCGTCCGGTCATGGTGACCAAGTCCGGCCCCTCGGAAGCCCTGGCGATCGTCGTCGACACCGGCTGGGACGCGCGCGGCAACAAGCGCCGGGAATCGCTTCCCCATTGGCAATCCGCCGCCGCCCGCAACCGCACCTTCCGCTTCGACGCCCTGACCCGGCCGACCCTCGTCACCGAGCCCGACGGCGCCGACACGGTGATGGACTACGGCCTCTCCGACGAATTGCGCGGCCTCGTCGCCGTCACCGTGACCGACCCCAACGGCAACGTCTCGGTCACCCACCGCGACGCCTTCGGCCGCGAGATCCGCCGCGATCGCATCGCCTCGGCGAGCCAGACCGCGACGACCCGCATCACCGTCGACGCCCTCGGCCGCGTCACCCGCATCGTCGATCCGATCGGCGCGGTGTGGACCAACGACTGGGACAGCCTCGGCCGTCGCCTCTCCGCCAGGGATCCCGACCTCGGCACCTGGACCTACACCTACGACAACGCCGGCCGCCTGAAGACCCAGACCGACAGCCGCGGCAACCTCGTCGCCCTGGTCTACGACAAGCTCGGCCGCGTCCTCACCCGTGTGGTGACGCCCTCCGGCGGCACGGCGGAAGTCACCCGCTCGGCCTGGGACGAAGTCCGCGCCGGTGCCTACAACCTCGGCCTGCTCTCCCGTGAGGCGAGCCCGCTCGCCCGCGTCTGTCACGATCACGACGCCGCCGGCCGCGTCACCCTCGATCGCTGGACCCTTCCCGCCAACACCACCAGCGCCTGCGGCACCGACCCGGCCGGCACGCAGAGCTTCGCGCTGGCGACCCGCTACGACGCCGGTGGTCGCGTCATCGGCCGCACCTATCCCGACGGCGACGCCGTCGGCACCGCCGCCGCGCCCCTGACCTACGACATGGCCGGCCGCCTACGCTCGATCCCCGGTTCGGTCTCCGCCTTCGCCTATGACGCCGCCGGCCACACCACCGCCGCGGCCTATGCCAACGGCATCGTCTCGCGCTTCTCCTACTCGCCGTGGCGCGGCTGGATCGATCAGATCTCCCATTCCCTCGCCGGCACCGCCTTCGAGACCAAGACCTACACCCACGACGCCGGTGGCCGCATCACCGACATCGTCTCGACCACCGAGGGCGAGAGCTGGCACTACACCTACGACCGCCTCGATCGCCTGACCAAGGCGACCAACCTCGACCTCGCCGGGCGCACCCAGGCCTTCATCCACGACCTCGGCTCGCGCTTCACCGCCGGCGGCGGCAACGGCGCCTATACCTATGGCGCCGCCCACCCCCATGCCCCGATCGCCATCGGCGACGACACCTACGCCTACGACATCGCCGGCAACATGCGAACCGGCGGCGGCCGGACCCTGACATGGGACGCCGAGAACCGCCCCGAGACCATCACCAAGGGCACCGCCTCCCTCGCCCTCGACTATGCGCCGGGCGGCGAGCGCCTCAGGAAATCGATCACCAGGCCGGCCGCCGGCTGTGCCGGCACCAGGACCGACGAGGTCCTGACGCTGTCGGCCGACGTCGAACGCGCCACCCGCTGGTCGTGCGACGCCGGCGCCTGGGCCGCGAAGACCGAATGGACCAAATACCCCCATGCCGACGTCAAACGCGTCGGCTCCGGCACCACGATCGACACCTTCTTCCTCCACCGCGACCACCTGGCGACGGTCGCCCGCGTCACCGACGCCGGCGCCGCAACGATCGAGACCGACAGCTACAGGCCCTACGGCGTCAGGACTTCCACCCTATCGGCCGGCACCGACGGCACCACCCCCGCCCGCGCCGAGGCCAAGGGCTTCACCGGCGAACGCGACGACCCCGAGGTCGGGCTCCTGTACCTCCACGCGCGGTATTACGACCCGAGGATCGGGATCTTCGTCTCTCCGGATACTTGGGATCCGCTGAAGGAAGGCGTGGGGACCAATCGGTATGGCTATGCCGGGAATG
>JAFHCF010000205.1:0-25429 GCA_048497495.1 Prosthecomicrobium sp. | reverse complement strand
CCTCGGCGGCCACCCTCTCCGGCGCGCGCGCCGAGCCCGATCGCCCCATGTCGAGCGAACAGGAGGGTCCCGTGACCGACACGGATCTCATCACCATCGATCCCGAGAAACGTCGACACACCGCGCTCACCCTGGAGACCGCGCCCGCCTGGTTGTTCGCCATCGTGGTGGTCGCGACGGTCTACGAAGTCGTGGCGCGCTATCTCTTCAACGCTCCGACCACCTGGGCCAACGAACTGTCGTTGTGGGTGTGCGCCATCGGCTACGTCTACGCCGGCATCTACGCCATGAGCCAAGACCGTCATCTGCGCATCACCACCATCTACGACGTGGTGCCGCCGACGGTTCGCAAGATCTTCGACGTCATCCAATACGTCATGATCCTCGCCTTCTGCGCGACGCTCGCGCTCTACGGATTTCCGGAGGCCTGGGAGTCGCTCACCACTTGGGAGCGCTACGGCACGGCCTTCAACGCGCCGATACCGGCGACGGTCAAACCGATGATCGTCCTCTCCGGAGTTGCGATGGCGATCTTCGCGACACGCAATCTGCTGCGCCGTCTGCGAGCCTGAGGAGCGAACATGTCGCCGGCCATCATCTCCCTCGTCCTACTCTTCGGGCTCATCGCGTTGATGGCCGTCGGCACGCCCCTGGGCTTCGCCGCCGGCACTCTCGGCGCCGGCCTGGTCGTCCTGCAGTTCGGCCCCGATCTTCTCGGCATCGCGCTGAAGCAGGTCTACGGCATGGCGACGGAGTATTCCTTCGCCTCGGTGCCGATGTTCATCCTGATGGCGTCCCTGCTGGAGAACAGCACGCTCGCCCGCGACATGTACTCCGGCCTGCAACGCCTCGCCGGCAATCTCACCGGCGGCGTGGCGCTGGTCACGCTGTTGATCGCCGTCATCTTCGCCGCGATGAGTGGGATCATCGGCGGCGAGATCGTGCTGCTCGGCATGATCGCGCTGCCGCAGATGTTGCGGCTCAACTACGACAAGCATCTCGCCGTCGGCACGATCATCGCCGGCGGTTCGCTCGGGACGATGATCCCGCCGAGCATCGTGCTGATCATGTACGGCCTGACCACCGGGGTCAGCATCCAGAAGCTGTTCATCGCCACGACGCTGCCCGGCCTGATGATGGCGGGCATCTATCTCACCTACATCCTGACGCGATGCCTGATCAATCCGTCGCTGGCGCCGCGTACCACGCAAGCCGATCGCGACGGCATGTCGATCTCGTCGGCGCTCAAATCCCTGGTGCCGCCGATCGTCCTGATCTTCATCATCATGTACTGCATCTACGGTGGCGTGACCTCGATCACCGAGGCGGCGGTGATCGGTGTCGCCGGGGCTCTGATGCTGATCGCGGCGCGGGGCGAAATGACCTTCGCGCTCCTCAACGACAGTCTGGTGCAGACGCTGCGCGCCTGTGGCGTCCTCTTGTGGGTCACCTTCGGCGTCAGCGTCCTGGTCAGCGTCTACAACCTGTCGGGCGGTCGCGACTTCATCTCCAACTTCATCCTCGAGTCCAACCTCTCGCCGACCGTGACGATCGGCGCGATGATGGTGCTCTATCTCTTCCTCGGCATGATCATGGACTGGATCGGCATCCTGTTGCTGACGATGCCGATCTTCGTGCCGATCATCGTCAAGCTCGGTTACGACCCGGTGTGGTTCGGCGTGCTGTTCTGCATGAACATGCAGGTGGCGTTCCTGTCACCACCGTTCGGCCCGGCCTGCTTCTACTTGAAGTCGGTGGCGCCCCCGGAGATCAGTCTCAACGACATCTTCCGTTCGGTGTGGCCCTTCATCCTCCTGCAGTTGCTGGCCCTGACCCTGCTGATGGTGTTCCCCGAAATCGCTCTCTGGCTGCCCCGTCTGCTGACCAAGTGAGCCGAATACCGCCTGCCGCGCCTCGATCGCGGTAGGCAGGTCTCCTCCTGTTTCGAACTGCGAGATTCCCATGAAGATAACGGCCATCGAAACGCTCCGGACCGACGAGTTCTCGAATGTCCTGTGGGTCCGGGTCCACACCGACGCCGGGGTCGTGGGTCTGGGCGAGACCTTCTACGGCGCCGCCGCCGTGGAAGCGCACATCCACGACACGCTGTGTTCGAGATTGCTCGGGCGCGACCCGCTGCGGATCGAGGCGCACGCCAAGGAGATGGTCAACCTGCCGATGGCGCAGTCGTCGACCGGCGTCGAATACCGGGCGGCCTCGGCGATCGACATCGCGCTGTGGGATCTCTTCGGCAAGGTCTGCGGCCAGCCGGTGCATCAGATGCTCGGCGGGCTCTGCCACGACAAGATGCGGATCTACAATACCTGCGCCGGCTATGGTTACGTCCGCACCCACAAGATCCGACCGGTCGACACCTGGAACCTCGCCAAGGTCGAAGGACCCTACGAGGATCTGAAGGGCTTCATGACCGATGCCGGCGCGCTCGCCGAGAGCCTGCTCGAACAGGGCATCGGGGCGATGAAGATCTGGCCGTTCGACCCGGCGGCGATCGAGAACAACGGTCTCTACATCACCGCCGAGCAGATGAAGCGGGCGATCGAGCCCTTCGAGAAGATCCGCAAGGCGGTCGGCGACAGGATCGAGATCATGGTCGAGTTCCACTGCCTGTGGAACCTGCCGACCGCCATGAAGATCGCCCGTGTCCTCGAGGACTATAAACCGACCTGGTACGAGGACCCGATCCGGATGAATTCGCCGAACGCCCTCGCCGAATATGCCGCCTCGACCGACGTCTGGGTCTGTGCCAGCGAGACGCTGGGGTCGCGCTGGCCCTACAAGGACATGTTGGAGAAGGGCGCCATTCAGGTGGTGATGACCGACCTGTGCTGGACCGGCGGGCTCACCGAGGGGCGCAAGATCGCGGCGCTCGCCGAGACCTACCACCGCCCCTACGCGCCGCACGACTGCACCGGGCCGGTCGGCTTCGTCGCCGCCGTCCATTCGTCGCTGAGCAACCCCAACACCCTGATCCAGGAATCGGTCCGGTCGTTCTATACCGGCTGGTACAAGGAACTGGTCACCGAGATGCCCCGCATCGAGAACGGCCACGTCTACCCGATGGAAGGCCCCGGCCTCGGCGTCGATCTGCTGCCGGCCGTCTACGAGCGGCCGGATCTGCACGTGCGACGGTCGGATCTGTGAAGGAGCACACCATGGCCACCAAGGCATTCGATCTCACCGGGCGTTGCGCCCTCGTCACCGGCTCGACCCGCGGCCTCGGCCGCCGCTTCGCCGAGGGGCTGGCCGAGGCCGGCGCGGCGATCGTCCTCAACGGCAGCCATGCCGGGCGGGTGGCCGAAGCGGCGGCCGAACTGCGGGCGGCGGGCCACACGGTTCACGAGGCGCCCTTCGACGTCGCCGACGAAGCGGCCGTCGAGGCGGCCTTCGCCAAACTCGATGCGGCGGGGGTCGAGGTCGACATTCTCGTCAACAACGCCGGCATCCAGTTCCGCAAGCCGCTGCTCCAGCTCGAGCTCGCCGACTGGAAACGCGTGATCGACATCAACCTGACCTCCGCCTTCATCGTCGGCCGGCAGGCGGCGGCGCGGATGGTGGCGCGCGGCCGTGGCGGCAAGATCGTCAACATCGGATCGCTGACCAGCGAACTCGCCCGCGCCACCGTCGCGCCCTACACGGCGGCCAAGGGCGGCATCAAGATGCTGACCAAGGCGATGACCGCCGAATGGGCGATCGAAGGGATCACCGTCAACGCCATCGGACCGGGCTACATCGTCACCGAGATGAACCGGGCGCTGGTCGACGATCCGGTGTTCGACGGCTGGGTGAGGAAGCGCACCCCGGCCGGCCGTTGGGGCACGCCGGACGACATCGTCGGCACCGTCGTCTTCCTCTCGGCGCCTGCCTCCGACTTCGTCAGCGGCCAGATCATCTACGTCGACGGCGGTATGATGTCCGTCCTCTGAGGCAGATGTCGCCGGACGGCGACCCAGACGTTCAGACATGGAGACCGAGGCATGCCGTCGTCCACCCGCCCCCATCGCGTGATCGGGGCCTATGCCGCCCAGCCCGACACGCCGCAGGATCTGCGGGCCTTCTATCACGAAGTCCTGGATTTCCCGGGCATCGACGGCCTCGAGATCTCTTGGGGAAGTCCCACCTGGGAGCGGGACAGGCCGATCATCGAGCACGCCTTGACGAGCAGGCCACACCCCGGACACCACGTCGTCACGCTGGTCGGCGCGGAGGCGGGCCTCGCCGAACTGCTGCCGGGAACCGGCCTCGCGGCGGCCGACCCGCGGTTGCGCCGGGCGGCGGTCGAACTCGTCGAGCAGGCGTGGCGATGGGTGCGGGACGTGGCGTCGCCGCTCGGCACCATCGTCGCCGTGGAACTGCATTCCTACCCGTCGGTCGCGCCGAGCTTCGCCGCCGAGGCGGGCGATGCGCTCACCGCATCGCTGATCGAGATCGGATCGTGGGATTGGGGCAGCACGGAAATCATCGTCGAGCACTGCGATGCCCGAACCGAGGGCCGGGCTTGGCGCAAGGGGCTGCTTCCGCTCGACGTCGAGGTCGCCGCGGTCACCGCCGCGGCCGCGCGGTCGACCACGCGTCTCGGCTGCGCGATCAATTGGGGCCGATCGGCGATCGAGGGCCGGGATCCCTCGACACCACGGCAGCACGTGACGCGCCTGCGCGCCGCCGGGCTGCTGCGCGGGCTCCTGTTCTCGGGCGCGACCGATCGCGACGGCGCGTTCGGCGAGGCGTGGAGCGACGCGCACCCGCCATTCCACGAACAACTCGACGCATCGATCATGACCCGGGCCGAGGTCGAGGCGACGCTCGAGGCGGCCGGCGGCGATCTCCTCTACGACGGAACGAAGATCGCGGTGCGCCCGCTCGACATGCCGTGGAACCGCCGCGTCGAGATCCTTCGCGAAGGCCTGGCGATGCTCCCGACGCGACCGCAGCGAGCCATTTGGTAGGAGGCTCGGACCCCGACCAGGACCGGCCCGGCGTGAGACGCGATGCGGCTCAGGGGGGCGAGGTGACGGTGGATCGATCGGCCGACGCCCCCTGCCCCACCGGGGGGGCGCCGGCCTTTCGCATTCGGCCGGCATCCTCTTGTCAATGCGCGGCGACCGTAGTCCGATCCGTCGGCACCATGCTCTTCGCCTTCTGGCGATCGGTGCCGATCATCATGTAGAAGGCCGGCACGACGACCAGGGTGAACAGCGTGCCGATGGCCAGGCCGGTGGCGATCACCAGGCCCATGGCGAAGCGCGACACCGCGCCGGCCCCCGTCGCCATGATCAGCGGCACGACGCCGAGCACCATCGCGGCGGTGGTCATCAGGATCGGCCGGAGACGGATCGTCGCCGCCGCGATGATGGCGTCGTGTTTGCTGCGGCCGTGGTCCTGCTGCTCGTTGGCGAATTCCACCATCAGGATGCCGTGCTTCGAGATCAGGCCGATCAGGGTGATCAGGCCGACCTGGGTGTAGATGTTGATGCTCGCTCCGCCGATCCCGAGGAAGATGAAGATCAACGCCCCGGCGATCGACATCGGCACCGACACCAGGATGATGACGGGATCGCGGAAGCTCTCGAACTGGGCGGCCAGCGTCAGGAAGATGATCAGGATGGCGAACAGGAAGGTGGTGACCATCCCGCTCGATTCCTGGACGAACTGCCGTGACGGACCGCCATAGTCGATGGTGTAGCCCGACGGCAGCACGTCCTTGGCGACGGCGCGCATCGTCTCCAGCGCCTCGCCGGTGGTCACGCCGGGGAAGGCGACGCCGCCGATGGTGGCGCTGTTGGTCTGCTGGAAGTGGTTGAGCGATTCCGGCACCGTCTTCTCGACGACCGAGGCGATGGTGCGCAGCGGCACCATCGATCCGTCCGAGGCGCGGACGTGGCTGTCGAGGAGTTGATCGGCGGTCAGGCGGTAGCGCTGCATGACCTGCGGGATCACCTTGTACGACCGGCCGGCGAGCGAGAACCAGTTGACGTGGCCGCCGCCGACCAGGGCGCCGAGGGCGCCGCCGACGTCGGAGAGCTTCAAGCCGAGCTGCGCGGTCTTGTCGCGATCGATCACCACCGTCGCCTGCTTCTTGTCGAGCTTCAGGTCGTTGTCGAGGAAGATGAAGCGCCCGGTTTCCAGCGCCTTGCGCTGGAACAGGTCGGAGATCTCGGACAGCCGCTCGAAACCGTCGGTGGTGGCGATCACCAGTTGCAGCGGCAGGCCGTCGGCGCCGGGCAGGGCCGGCGGGCTGAAGGCGACGACCTTCAGGCCGGCGCTGCCGTCGAACACCGCCTGATCGCGCGGCTGAATCGCCGCAACCGTCGCGGCGCGCTCGTTCCACGGCTTCAGGACGTGACCGAAGATGGTCTGGGTCGGCATGTTGATCTCGAACACCGTCTCGGTCTCGGGAAAGGCCAGGATCTGGTCGGAGATGCTCTTGTTGTAGAGCTGGCGCTGCTGAAGCGTGGCATTGGCCGGAGGCGTGGCGAGGCCGAGGATGAAGCCCTGATCCTCCTCCGGCGCCAGTTCACTCTTCGAGCCGACATAGAGGAAGGCGATCGAGGAGAGCACCAGCGCGGCGAAGACCGCCGTCACCGGAAGATAGTTCAGCGTGCCGGTCAGGAAGCGGCGATAACGATCGGTGACGCCGGTCATCACCACGTCGATGGCGTCGACCATGCGGCGGTCGAAGCGGCCGAGTTCGGCATGCGGCACCAGGAAGTGGGCCGCCATCATCGGCGTCAGCGTCAGGGCGACGATCGCCGAAATCGTCACGGCGCCGACCAGGGTGAAGGCGAATTCGGTGAAGAGCGCGCCGGTGAGGCCGCCCTGGAAGCCGAGCGGCACGTAGACCGCCACCAGGACCACGGTCATGACCACGATCGGCCCGGCCAGTTCCCGGGCCGCCTGGATGGCGGCGTCGAAGGGTCTCGACCCCTCGGCCAGGTGACGCTCGACGTTCTCGACGACGATGATGGCGTCGTCGACCACCAGGCCGATGGCCAGCACCAGGGCGAGCAGAGTCAGAAGGTTGATCGAGAAGCCGAACATCAACATCATCGTGAAGGCGCCGACCAGCGACAACGGGATGGCGACGACCGGGATCAACACCGAACGCCAGGACCCGAGGAACACGAACACGACGACGGTGACGATCGCCAGCGCTTCGACCAGCGTCTTGACCACCTCGTCGATCGAGGCGTTCACGAACTCGGTCGAGTCGTAGAGGATGAGACCCTCGAGACCTTCGGGCAGTTGATCGTGGATCGCGGGAAACGCGGCGCGGACCCGGCCGATGACGTCGAGCAGGTTGGCGGTCGGCGCCACCTGGATGCCGACGGCGATCGAGCGCTTGCCGCCGAACATCATCGACGTGTCGTAGTCGTCGGCGCCGAGCGAGACCTCGGCGACGTCCTTCAGGCGCACCACGGCGCCGCCGGCCTGCTTGACCACCAGTTCGCGGAATTCGTCGACCGAGTGCAGCGCCGTCGAGGCGGTGAGATCGATCTGGATCATCTGCCCCTTGGTCGAGCCGATGCCGGCGATGTAGTCGTTGTTGGCGAGCGCGACGGAGATGTCGGTCGCGGTCAACTGATAGGCGGCGAGCTTCAGCGGATCGAGCCAGGCGCGCAGGGCGAATTTCTTGGCGCCGAGGATCTCGGCGGTCTGGACGCCCTCGAGCGACTGGAGCTTGGGCTGGACCACGCGCACCAGATAGTCGGTGATCTGATTGGGCTCGAGCAGGTCGGAGCGGAAACCGATGTACATCGCGTCGACGGTCTGCCCGACCTTCAGCGCCAGCACCGGCTGTTCGGCGCCCGACGGCAACTGGTTGAGCACCGAATTGACCTTGGCGCTGATCTCGGTCAGCGCCTTGCCGCTGTCCCAGTTGAGCCGCAGGTTGACGGTGATGATGGAGGAACTCGAAGCCGAGGACGACACCATGTAGTCGATGCCGTTGGCCTGGGCGATGGCGCCCTCGAGCGGCGTGGTGATGAAGCCGGCGACCACGTCCGGATCGGCGCCGGGGTAGGTGGTGGTGACCGTCACCACGGCGTTCTGGGTGCGCGGATACTGCAGTACCGGGAGCGAGAACACGGCGCGCAGGCCGAGCACCAGGATGAGCAAGCTCACCACCGTGGCCAGCACCGGGCGGCGGACGAAGATGTCGGTGAATGTCATGGTGCGATCCCCATCCTCACTTGTCGACCGGTGTCGGTGCCGGATCGGCGGTGGGAACGATCGAGTTGTCGACCGTGACCGGCGCGCCCTTGCGCAGCTTGAGCTGGCCGGCGGTCACCACGGTCTGTCCGGCTTCGATGCCGGTCTGGACCGCCACCACGTCGCCGCGGGTTTCGCCGACCCTGACGAAGACCTGCCGAACCGTCTGCTCGGGCGCCGTGCCCTCGACGACGTAGACCGTGTCGCCGTAGGGGTTCGAGGTGATCGCCGTCACCGGCAGGGTGACCACGTTCCTCGGCGCGCCGACGGTGATCTCGACGCGGGCGAACATGCCCGGCAGCAGGCGCTCGCCCGGGTTCTTCAACGTGGCGCGGACCTGGACGTTGCGGGTGGCGGTGTCGACCTTGGGGTTGATCGCGGTGATCTCGCCGGGGAAGGTCTCGCCCGGCCAGGTGTCGATGCGCGCGGTGATCCGTTGGCCGGTCTCGATCTGCGACAGCGCCTGTTGCGGCAGGAAGAAATCGGCGTGGATCGGGTCGAGCGCCTGCAGCGTGACGATGGCGGTGCCGGCGGGCAGGAACTGACCGAGGTCGGCCGCGCGGATGCCGAGACGCCCGGAGAACGGGGCCTTCAGCGTCTTCTTGTCGACGGCCGCCTGCTGGGCGTCGACCTGGGCCTGGGCGTTGCGCAGGTTGGCGATGTCGGCGTCGACGGTGGCCTGGGCCACCGCCTTGATCTTCAACTGCTCGACGTTGCGGTCATGGGTGATCTGGTTGAGCCGCAGGGTCGCCCGCAGGGCCTCGAGCCGGGCCACGTCGTCGTCCGACTTGAGCTTCAACAGCACTTTACCGGCCTCGACCCACTCGCCGGAGGTGAAGGCGATGGTGTCGACGATACCCGAGGCCTCGAGCGCCAGATCGGCGCCGTCCTTGGCGCGCAGCGAGCCGAGCGCCGAGAAGTGCTCGGTCCACGCCTCCTGTCGCGCCGTCGCCGTCGCCACGGTCTGGCGCGGGTTGGCCATCGAGGCCATCACCTCGGCGATGATGCCGGTCTTGAAGACCTGGAAGCCGGCGAGCCCCCCGAAC
Organism: Prosthecomicrobium sp.; assembly: GCA_048497495.1. Taxonomy (GTDB): domain Bacteria; phylum Pseudomonadota; class Alphaproteobacteria; order Rhizobiales; family Ancalomicrobiaceae; genus JAFHCF01. The sequence continues at coordinate 16,157 of JAFHCF010000205.1, read as the reverse complement.
ACGACACCGACCGCCAACAGCATGAGCAACATGCGCTTCCACATCACGACGTCTCCCGTGAACTCGTCATGCCGAACCCCTGACGCGCCGAGCGCGAGGGGGGTCGGACGCCTCGGAAACTCCATGCGAAATCATGGATCCGAGAAAATTTCGGAACGGAACCCGGGGTCGGAACGTCCGACCTCCGGTATCACTCGTCGACCAATCGGCCGGGCCACGCCCGGGCCGACGGCTCGGTCAATTCGGTTCGGCGACGGCCGCGACGATCGGGCGGGGCTGTGAGGCCGGGCCTTCGTCGACCCGGTTCCACCAACCGCCGCCCAGCGCCTGGAACAGCGCCGCGGTATCGGCATGGCGCTGCGCCTGAGCCTTCACCCGCGCGATGCGGGCGTTCTGGTAGGCCTGGTCGGCGGTCAGCACCGTGGTCCAGGTCGTGTCGCCGATCTTGTATTGGCTGCGGGCGATCTCCAGGCTGCGGGTCGCGGCGCGTTCGGCCGCGACCTGGGCGGCGAGCGTCTTGGCGTCGGCCTGGATGGCGCGCAACGCATCGGCGACGTTCTGGAACGCCTTGATCACGGTGGAGCGATACTGAGCCGCCGCCTGATCGCGCGAGGCGATGGCGGATTCGCGGGCGTGGACCAGCGAACCGCCCTTGAAGATCGGCTGCGACACGCTGCTGGCCAGGCTCCACGCGGCGGTCTGCGCCCCGAACAGTTCGGCCGGCGACAGGGCCTGCGACCCGAAGGCCGCCGACAGCGACAGCTTGGGCAGCATGGCGGCGGTGGCGACGCCGATCTGGGCATTGGCCCGGCGCAGGGATTCCTCCGCCGCCAGGACGTCGGGCCGCTGACGCACCAGCGACGACGGCAGGCTCAGCGGCAGTTCGCCGGGCAGATTGAGATCGCCGAGCAACACGTGCTCGCCCTTGTCCTGCGACGGCAGGCGGCCGAGATAGGCCATCAACTGATTGCGGTTCTGAGCCTTCGCCTTCTCCAGCGGCGGCAGGGTCGCCTGGGTCTGGGCGAGATTGGATTCCTGCAACAGCACGTCGGTCTGGGCGACGGCGCCGAGGCCGAACTGGGCCCTCAGCAGGTTCCGTTGTTCGGTTTCGGCGCGCAGGATGTCCTTGATGGCGGCGATCTGCGCCCTGAGCGAGGCATCGGTGATCAGGGTCGTCACGACGTTGGCGGTCAAGGCCAACTGCGTCGCCTCGAACTGGAAGCGCTGGTTCTCCGCCGCCGCCTCGAGCCCCTCGATCTTGCGCCGCTCGCCGCCGAAGACGTCGAGGTCGTAGGACACCGAGACCGAGGTGTTGGAGAGATCGAACACGCTGCCCTTGCCGCGTACCCCGTTCTGGGCGGGCGACGCACCGAGCCGGGTTTCGCTGCCGGTGAGGCCGACCTGGGGCAGGAGCGATCCGCCTTCCGAGAGCGCGGTCTCGCGGGCGGCGCGCAACCCCGCCTCCGCCGCTTCGAGATCGGGATGGTTGCGCAGCGCCTCGGCGACGAGCGCGTTGACGGTGCGGGACCGGAACAGTTTCCACCATTCACCGGGAATGTCGCGTCCCTCGACGAAGCGCTGGGTGCGACCACCGGCGACATCGGTCCCGACGGTGCTCGTGGCCCGACCGTCGTTGGTATATCCGTCGACAGGAGGTGTCGGCGGCGACGTGAAGTCGGGGCCGACGGTGCAGGCGCCGAGCAGAACGAGGAGACCGATCGATGCGCTCGACACCGGTAGCCCCCGAACGCGACGGAAACGATGGGATGAGTTCGATCGCATGCTTCACCGATGACTGGGGACGGAGTGGATGTGAATTGACAGAACTGAACCGTTCAGTACAGTGCGGACCCAACATGCCCGCAACGGCGGGGGCGGTCAAGACCGGATCGAACCGAACGGTTCAGTTTTTTTTGATCGATCACCCGAGAGTGGGGGGGGGAGAGGACATGACGATGATCTGCACTCCGCCGCGCGCCGAAGCGCGGAGCCCCAAGGTGGCGCTCATTCTCGACGCGGCCTTCGAGCTGTTTCTCGCGCAGGGCTTCGACGCGGTATCCACCGACCTGATCTCCAAGACCGCCGGTGTGTCGAAGGCGACGCTCTATGCTCACTTCGCCAGCAAGGAGGCGTTGTTCACGGAAATTCTCTTCGGGCACTGCGCCGACTTTTCCGCTCGGGTCCGGATACCGGACAACTACGAAGGGGATCTGACCGGCACACTCCGCCGCTTCGCCGCCGATTTCATTTCCGTGTTCCAGGACGACGACGGCTTGGCGGTCTATCGCCTGATCATCAGTGAGATCCATCGTTTCCCGCAGGTCGCGCGCGCGTTCGAAGCAGCGGGACCGTCGGAGATGAACTGCCGGTTGGTGCGGTTGCTGCGGCAAATCGTCGAGAAAGGCGAACTCGAGATCGAGGATTTCGATCTGGCCGCCGGACAATTCCTGGCTCTGCTGACGGGACGCATTCTGTTCGATCGGACCCTCGGGCTGCCGCTGTTGCCGCGCGAGGAGGTCGATCGTCAGGTCGAGGCCGCGATCTGGTTGTTCCTGAAAGGTTACGGAGTGTGACCGGCGGACCACGTCCCCCCCGATGTTTCCGGCGCGGTGGTGGCCCGGATCTTCCGAACGCGGGCTCCGCGTGGGCCGTCGTCGGCGTCGGGCACGCCGGCCGTCGATCCCGGCCATGAGGACCGGGCGACGCCGCCGATCCGGCGTCGATCCCGGCCGCAAGGGTAATTTCCGAGGCTGCTCACGAGGGCCGATCGACCGACACTGTCGATCGCCGCGCGGCGCGATCTCCATCGCGGCCCGGTCGGTCGCGCTCCCCTGTCGGGGACCGCCGAGGAGGCGCCGATGATCGAACTCGAAATCCGCCACGTGACGACCTACCGCTACCGACGCCCGGTCGAACTCTGGCCCCATCGCCTGCTGCTGCGCCCGCGCGAGAGCCGGGAGTTGCGGTTGATGGCGACGGATCTGGTGACGACGCCGGTGGCGTCCCTCACCTGGGCCCACGACGTCTTCGGCAATGCCATCGCCACCGCGACCTTCGCGGGCAAGACGGACACGTTGGTGGTCGACAGTCGGGTGAGACTGAGCCTCGACACCGTCGCCTGGCCGATCTTCACCATCGCCGCTTCGGCGATCCGCTTTCCCTTCCGCTACGACGACGGCGAATGGGCCGATCTCGGCACCTTGTCGGCCCCACAGTTCGCCGATCCGAGTGACCGGCTGCGGACCTGGGTCCAGGCCTTCGTGCGCGGCCCGTCGACCGACACGCTCTCCCTGTTGAAGGACATCTGTACCGGCGTCGCCAACTGGATCACCTATCAGGCCCGCGACGACGAGGGCACGCAATCGCCGATCGAGACGCTCGATCGCGGCCGGGGCTCGTGCCGCGACTTCGCCGTGCTCTTCGCCGAGGCGGTGCGCACGCTCGGGTTCGGGGCGCGAATCGTCTCCGGCTATCTCCACGATCCCGGCCAAACCGCGATCGGCTCGACCGGCGGCGGCTCGACCCACGCCTGGGCCGAGGTCTATGTGCCCGGCGCCGGCTGGATCACCTTCGACCCGACCAATCGCAGCGTCGGCGGCGCCGACCTGATCCCGGTCGCCGTCGTCCGCGACATCCGCCAGGCGGTGCCGGTGGCGGGGAGCTTCCACGGCGGCGCCGACGATTTTCTCGGCATGAACGTGGAGGTCGCCGTCACCGCATGAACCCGACCCCCGCCGCGCCCACCCCACATGGGTATATTCCGACGCTCCCCATCGACGACGCCTCGCGTAGGCTGGCCCGATTGCAGCCCGACCGATCACCGCCCCGCGACGCAGAAGGTACGTCGATGCTCAAGGTCCTGATCGCCGAAGACGATCTGATGATCGCCGACATGGCGGAAGAATTTCTCGTCGGCTGCGGCTATGAGGTCTGCGGCATCGCGCGCACGGTCGGCGAGGCGGTGGTACTCGGCCTGCGACATCGGCCCGATCTCCTGGTCATCGACGTCCGCCTCGCCGACGGCGGCCTCGGTACCGAGATTCCCGGCCGACTGACCGCGCTGGGGCGCGTCGGCGTGCTCTATGCCACCGGCAACATGCTGTTGCTGTTGCAGAGCGGCGCCGACGGTGACGCCTGCATCTCCAAACCCTACAGTTTCGCCGATCTCCGCCGCAGTCTGGAGATCGTCACCGAGATCGTCGCCACGGGCGAGGCCACGCTCCCCTTCCCGCGCGGCTTCCAGATCCTGCGCAAGGCGACCGCGCCGAAGGGGCGAACCGGATGAGCGAGACCAACGCCACCGTCCGTCGACTGCAACGCCAACAGGCGGCGCTCGCGGATTTCGGCGGCTTCGCGCTCCGTCAGACCGACCTCATGACCGTGCTGGACGAGGCGGCGCGGGTCTGCGCCGCGTGCTTGGACGTGCCGTTCTCGAAAGTCTGCCGCTATCGCGCCGAGGAGAACGACCTGCTGATCGAGGCGGGGCACGGCTGGAAATCCGGCGTCGTCGGCGAGGTGATCTCGCGTGCCGACACCAGTTCCCCCCAAGGCCGCGCCTTCGTCACCGGCGAGCCGTCGATCTGCAACGACTTGCGCAGCGAAACCGACTTCGAACTGCCGGCCTTCTACGCCCAACATCACGTCGTCTCGACCATCGACGTCGTCATCAAGGGCGACGGGCGCCCCTATGGGGTGCTCGAGATCGACAACGACACCCCGCACGACTACGACGACCACGACATCGACTTCCTCACCGGTTTCGCCAACGTGCTGGCCGAAGCGGTGGCGACCGCCGCGCGCAATGCCCTGCTGCGCGCCACCATCGATCGGATGGCCACCGAGGTGGAGGAGAAGGAACGGTTGCTCGACCAGAAGAAGGTGCTCGCCGAGGAGCTCCAACATCGCGTCCGCAACAATCTGCAACTGATCTACGGCATGCTGATCAAGCAGTTGAAGGACACCCGCGACGACGAAGGCAAGCGCGGCCTGCTGGCGATCGCCCGTCGGGTCTCGACCCTGGCGCAGGTCTACGACCATCTGCTCGGCAACGAGATGACACGAACCACCGATTTCGGCAGTTACGTGAAGTCGCTGTGCTTCAATCTGGCAGAGATCCAGTCCATCCCGGCCGACCGGGTGATGCTCACCTGCGACTGCGATCCGCTCTTGCTCGAGCTCGACACGGTGACGGCGCTGGGCCTCGTCGTCACCGAACTGGTCGCCAACGGCTACGATCACGCCTTTCCCGAAGGGACCGGCGAGATCGCGGTGTCGGTGCGCCGCGCGGCCGACGACGCCGATGTCGCGGTGATGACCATCGCCGATTCAGGGCCCGGTTTCGTCACCGCCCCCGAGAGCAAACGCCACGGGCTCGGCCTGGTCCGCCGGCTCGTCGAACAGCTCCGCGGCACGGCGACGAGAGCCTTCGACCACGGCACGGTCTGGACCATTCGCTTCCCCGTCGCCCCGGCCATCGCGTGAGTGGGTCGAGCGCGCGGAGGTATCCTCCCGGTTTCGACGGGCGCCGAACCATCATCGCGGCGCGCCACCCTCCTCACTCGCGGGCGAGCGCCACGACGGGATCGAGCTGGGCGGCGCTGCGAGCCGGCAAATAGCCGAAGGCGACGCCGATCAGGGTCGAGACGGCGAAGGCCGAGACGATCGAGGTGATCGAGTAGACGAAGGCGAAGCCGGTGCCGAAGAGGGCGAAGATGCCGCCGGCGGCGAGCGCCGTGCCGATGCCGAGGACGCCGCCGATCAGGCAGACCAGAACCGCCTCGGTGAGGAACTGTTGCAGGATGTCCGAGCGCCGGGCGCCGACCGCCATGCGCACGCCGATCTCCTTCACCCGCTCCGATACCGACACCAGCATGATGTTCATCACGCCGATGCCGCCGACCACCAGCGAGATCACAGCGATCGCGGCGATCAGCAGGGTCAGGGTCTCGGTGGTCGAGGTGATGGTCTTGCGGATGTCGTCGGTGTTGAGGACGAAGAAGTCCTTGACGCCGTGGCGGCCCAGAAGAAACTTCGTCGCCGCCTCCTCCGCCAGCGTGGTGTCGGTGTCGTCGGAGACGAGCAGCAGGATCGAGGCAGGGTGGTGTTGCCGAGGAAGCGCGCCTGCACCGTCGTGTAGGGCAGGAAGACCGACAGGCCGCCGCTCGGGCCGAAACCGCTCGTCTGCTTCTGCATCACCCCGACGACCCGGCACGGCACCTTGCCGATCAGGATCACCCGGCCGAGCGGTTCGTAGTCGGGATTGGGAAACAGCGTCTTCCAGGTGGTCTCGTCGATCACCACGTCCTGGGCCATCCGCCGCACCCCGTCGCCGTCGAAGAACCGGCCGGAGGCGAGTTTCGTCCCCTTGACGGTGAAATAGTCGGCGCCGACGCCGCTGACCTGGGGGCTCGCCTCGATCGAACCGAAGCGCAGGGTGCTGGACGTCGTCACCGTCGGCGTCACCCCGGCGGCATAGGGTTGGCGCGCCATGGCGGTGGCGTCGGCGAGCACCAGGGTGCGCACCTTGCCCGAACGCATGTCGCCGAAATCCTTGCCGGGGAAGATCTCCAGCGTGTTGGTGCCGAGGCTGGCGATGTTGGCCAGCACCTTGAGCCGCGACCCCTCCCCCAGCGCCACCACCGCGACCACAGAGGCGATGCCGATGATGATGCCGAGCATGGTCAGGAAGGTGCGTAGGCGATGGGCGTTCATCGACAGCACCGCCATCACGAAGGCCTCGCCGAAACGGTCGAGGGCGGCGCGCAAGGAATTGGCGACGCCGGCCGGCTGTTCGGCGGCGGGCGCCACCGGCGGCTGTTCGGCGGTGGTCGCTGCCGGCGGCGGCGCGGCGGCGGGATGATCGACCGGGCGATCGGAGATGATGACGCCGTCGGAGATCTCGACGATCCGCCGCGCCCGACTGGCGACGTTCATGTCGTGGGTGACGAGGACGACCGTGTGGCCCTCGGTGTTGAGCTCCTCGAGGATGCGCAGGACCTCCTCGCCGCTCTGCTTGTCGAGCGCGCCGGTCGGCTCGTCGGCGAGGATGACGTCGGCGCCGTTCATCAGGGCGCGGGCGATCGACACCCGCTGCTGCTGGCCACCCGACAGTTGGCCCGGCCGAAAGCCGAGCCGATCGGCCATGCCGAGACGGCCGAGCAACGCCGCCGCCCGCGTCCGCCGCGCCGCCGGAGCGATGCCGGAATAGATCGCCGGGATCTCGACGTTGCCCATCGAGGTCAGTTCGGAGAGCAGGTGGTAGCGCTGGAAGATGAAGCCGAAATGCTCGCGCCGGAGTTCCGCCAATTCGTCCGGGTCGAGCTCGCCGGTCGGGCGGCCGGCGATGCGATAGTCGCCGGTGGTCGGGCGGTCGAGGCAGCCGAGGATGTTCATCAGGGTCGACTTGCCCGAGCCCGAGGCGCCGATGATCGCCACCATCTCGCCGGCGCGGATGGTCAGGTCGATGTCGTGCAGCACGACGGTGACGCCCTCGCCGGCGGGAAAGGCGCGGCTGACGCCGGAAAGCGCGATCAGGGCCTCGCTCATGGCTCTCACAGCCCTCCTCCGCCCGGCGGTCGACGGGGCGGCGTCTTGGCGAAATCGCTCGACTTGCGCGAGGAGACCACACGGTCGCCCGCCTTCAGGCCGCTGCGGATCTCGACCCTCACCTTGTCGTCGAGACCGACGGTGACGACCCGCTTGGTGATGGCGCCGTCGGCGTCGACCAGTTCGACGCTGCGCTCACCCCGCGCGTCGGCCGGCGACACCGCCGAGGTCGGGACCGTGAGGACGCCCGCGGCGGCGCCGAGCACGATGTGGACCTGCGCCGTCATGTAGGTCTTCAGCTTCCCCTCCGGGTTCGGCACGTCGAAGCGGCCGTAGTAGTAGACGGCGGCCGAGGTCGAGGTCGACGAACTGCTCGACGAGCTGGTCGAGGTCGAGGCGATGCTGGTGTCGGAGCGGATCGAATCCGGCGCCGGATCGAGCGACTCGAGCACGGCGTCCCACCGAGCGTCGAGATCGCCGAGGATGGTGAAATAGACCGGCTGGCCCGGCTTCACCCCGGTGACGTCGGCCTCGGATACCTCGGCGCGCACCGTCATGCGATCGACCTGGCCGAGCACGACGATGGTCGGCGCCGACTGCGCGGCGTTGACGGTCTGGCCCTCCTGGGTCACCACCAACAGCACCATGCCGTCCTGCGGCGCGACGATCCGGGTGTGGCCGAGGTTCACCTTCGCCGACTCCACCGCCACTTCCGCCTCGACGATCTGGGCGGCGAGCGACGCGATCTGGAAACGGGTGGTGGCGACGGTGGTGCGGGCCACCTCGAAGGCGTCGCGCGAACTGGCCTTCTCGGCCAGCGTCGTCTCCTCGCGCGCCAGCGCCGCCAGGGCATAGACCAGGGTCGCCTGCTTCTCCTGGAGTTGGGCGCGGACCGCGTCGAGCGCGGCTTCGGTGGTCTTCAGGGCGTTCTGCTGATCGACGTCGTCGATCTGGGCGACCAGATCGCCCTTCTTCAGGGTCTGGCCGATGGCGACCTTCATGGCGATCACCCGGCCGGAGACCTGGGCGCCGACGGCGACCAGCTTGACCGGCCGCAGCGTGCCGCTCGCCAACACCGCACGCTCGATGTCGCCGATCACCACCTCCGATGTCAGGATGCCGGCGAGCGGGTCGACCGCCCAATGGTCGCGCGCCCACCAGGCGGCGCCGGCGAGGATCACCACCCCGCCGACAGCGGCGGTGACGGCTCTGGCCGAGAAGACCTTCATGAGGCGTGTCCTCCTCGAACGGACGTCGGAGCCCGGGTCATGGGATCGCCCGGAAACGCGGCCCGGTGGCGACGTCGACGACCTCGGGACGCGCGACGACGACATGGTCGTCCCAGCCGCCGCCGAGCGCCTTGGCGAGCGCCACGGCGTCGGTGGAGAGCGCCACCCGGCTCCGGATGAGGGCGTCCTCGGCCGAATGGAGCGAGCGCTCGGCGTCGAGCACGTCGAGGAAGCTGGTCGAGCCGGTCCGCCACAGCGAGCGCGACAGCGTGGCGGCGCGGCGATAGGCCGTCGTCGCCTCGGTGAGGCGGCGATGGCGGATGCGCTCCTGAGCGAGCGAGACCAGGGCGTTCTCGACGTCCTGGAGGGCGACGAGGACGACCGCGCGGAAGGCGACCTGCGCCTCGTCGCGCTGCGCGTCGGCGACGTCGACCGCCGCGATCAGCCGGCCACCGGCGAAGAGCGGCACGGTCAGCGTCGGCCCCCACGACCAGCCGATGGTCGTCCCCTTGCCGATGTCGCCGACCTTGCGAGCGCTCGTCGACACCGATCCGGTCAGGCTGACGCTCGGGTAGAGGGCCGCTTCGGCGACGCCGATCTTCGCCGTCGCCTGGGCGAGCCGGCGTTCGGCGGCGGCGATGTCGGGACGCCGCGACAACAGCTCGGCGGGCAGGCCGGCGCGGATCGTGTCGCGCAGCGCCGGAATGCCGCGCGCGTACTTCAGCCGGAGCGCCAGATCGCCCGGCGCCCGGCCGAGCAGCACGCCGAGGCGATGGACGGCGACGGCGCGGGCGATCTCGAGGCTCGGGATCTCGGCCTCGGTGGAGGCGGCGAGCGCCGTCGCCTTGGCGGCATCGACCTCCGAACTCGATCCGGCGTCGAACATGGCGCGGGTGAGCGCGGCGGTCTCGCGCTGCGCGGCGGCGGTGCGGCGGTGCGGCGGGCGAGCGCGATGCGGGCCTGGGATCCGCGCAACTCGACGTAGTTCGACGCGACGTCGCCGATCAGGGTGAGCAGCACGGCCTCGAGATCGGAATCGGCGGCCTCCAGCCCCCGGGTGGCGGCCTCGACCGAGCGGGCCTGGCCGCCGAACAGATCGACCTCCCAGGCGGCGTCGAAACCGCCGCGGTAGAGCGAGCCGACCACGCCGCTGCCGCCGGACGCCGGGGCGGTCTTCGATCGGATGGCGGAGGCCGAGCCGTCGAGGCCGGGGAACAGGCCGCCGACCTCCTCGTGGCGCAGGGCGCGGGCCTCGCGGATGCGGGCCTTGGCGGCGGCGACGTCGAGGTTGCCGTCGACGGCGTCGACGATCAGCCGGTCGAGCTGCGGATCGCGGAACCCCGTCCACCAGCGGGTGAGGTCGCCGCGCGGGTGTGTCGGGGTCGGATCGCGGAAATAGTGCGGTGGGAGGTCGAAACGAGTACCGGCCCACTCGGGGCCGACGGCGCAGCCCGAAAGCCCGGCGCAACTCCCGAGAAGACCGATGGCGACGAGGCCGGCGCGGCGCGACGGGATCAGGCCGATTCGTGACGGGTGTCGCGCAGGCATGACGACCTCTTCATCGGCCCGTCGAGGCGGGCGATCCGCCGCATCTCGCGTCGGAGGGCGCTCTTCGGGCGTTCGACGCCGCGAAAGGGGGGAAGTCGACGAACGACGAGGGCGGAACACGCCGTCATCGACGTCGGCGAGGGATGCGCGGGACCGGCACGGTCTCGGCCCCGGTGATGCGGTCGCCCGCCGAATTCGTCGGGGCGATCGTCGCAGGGATCGCGATGAGACTAGGTGGCGCCGGCGTCGGCGAGGCAGCCTCGGAATCTACTCGAGCGCGAGCCGGCACCGCCGCCACAGGCCATGCGCGCGGCGCGGCGGCGCCGGCCGGCATGCCGCGCTCGCCGTTGCCCAGGCCCGGCCGGTCGCGCCGCGACGCCTCGCCGGGTTCGACCCCTGCGGCTCGAGTAGTTTCCGAAGCTGCCGGTGGCGACCCCGGCGCGGCTAGCTTCGTCCTCGGCGATCTGACCGAGAATGCCCCGCGCCCTCTCCCGCAGCGGCGAGGCGCCGATCCTCGGCGACGCGACCTGCCGTTCGATTTCGCGGAGCCAGAAGGTTTCGCGTGGTTTCGTTCCCGACGCCCAGCCATCGAGGCCCTCCATGACCACTCCCCGCAAGGTCGGCGTCCTCGTCGGCAGTCTCCGCAAGGACGCCTTCAGCCGCAAAGTGGCCGGTGTTCTGAAATCGCTGGCGCCGACCTCCCTGTTGCTCGACATCATCGAGATCCGGCCGCTGCCCCTCTACGATCCCGATCTCGACGACGCCGAGCCGCCGGCTCCCTGGGCCGAATTCCGCCGTGCCGTCGGCGCGGTCGACGCCGTCCTCTTCGTCACGCCGGAGTACAACCGCTCGGTCCCGGCCGCCCTCAAGAACGCCCTCGACGTCGGGTCGCGCCCCTATGGCGCCAACATCTGGGCCGGCAAGCCGGGCGCCGTCGTCAGCGTGTCGCCGGGCGCCCTCGGCGGCTTCGGCGCCAACCACCATCTGCGCCAATCGTTGGTGTTCCTCGACGTGCCGACGCTGCAGCAGCCCGAGGTCTATCTCGGTCACGTCGACCGGCTGTTCGACACCTCGGGCGACCTCACCGAGGCCTGGGCCCGCGATTTCCTGATCGGCTTCCTGGTCGCCTACGCGGCCTGGATCGAGACCAATCCGCGCCGCTGACGCGGATCGACACATCACCGCCCGGGCGTTCCGGGCGGCGGCGGGCGGCCCGAGACCGGCAATGAGACGGCCGGTCTCAGGGGATGCGTCCGATCCAGAGCGAGGAGGTTCGCCGTGGAAACCCATCAGCCGTCCCCCGACCTTCGACCCTCCCCCGCACCACCCCGCGCCACGACGCCACGCGCCTCCCCCGTCGAAGACGACACCCCGGCCGACGCGGCCGCCGTGATCCGCCTGTGCGCGCCGCTCGCCGGTTGGCTCATTCCGCTGTCGGAGGTGCCCGATCCGGTCTTCGCGGACCGCATCCTCGGTGACGGTTTCGCCATCGACCCGACAGAGGCGACGCTGCGCGCGCCCTTCGACGGCATCGTCACCTCGCTCCACCGCGCCCATCACGCGGTGACGCTGCGGGCCGCCGCCGGCGCCGAGATCCTGATGCACATCGGCCTCGACACCGTCGCCCTGAAGGGTGACGGCTTCACCGCCCATGTCGCCGAGGGTGACGCGGTGGTGACCGGCGCCCCGCTCATCACATTCGACATGGACGTCGTCTCGCAACTGGTGAGGAGCCTGGTGGTCCCCGTCGTGCTCACCAACGGCGACACCTTCACCGCCTCGAAGGTCAACACCGGACGCACCGTCGCCTGCGGCGATGTCCTGACCGAAATCCGCGCCGGCGGCGGGGCCGTCTCATCGGCGACCCCCACCGCGCCTCCGTCCGGCGACGCCGTGCGGCGCGGCGCCGAAATCACCGATCCCTCGGGCATGCATGCCCGCCCCGCCGGCCTCCTCGCCGAATTCGCCAAGACCTGCGCCGCGCGGATCTCCGTCTCGTTGCGTGATCGCGTTGCCGACGCGCGCAGTCCGGTCGCCCTGATGCTGCTCGGCGCCCGACAAGGCGACGTGCTGACCGTCGAGGCGATCGGCGACGATGCCGAAAGCGCCGCGGTCCGTATCGCCGGGATGCTCGGAACCCCGGTCGACGTCGCCCGGGCCCCGGCGGCCACCCCCGCCCAGCGCGCCCCCGCCATCCCCGCGCCGGTCGCCGTCGCGGCCCCGCCGCCGGTCACCGACGCGGCCCTGCCGCCGGTCGAGCGCGGCACCCTCCTCGTCCTGTGCGGTGTCACCGCCGCCCCCGGCCTCGCCGTCGGGCAGGCCCATCGGCTGGTCCATGCCACCCCGACCGTCGCCGAGACCGCCACCGACGGAGCCCACGAAGTCGCCGCCCTCGACGAAGCCTTGACGAGGACCCACGTCGCCATCGAGGGCGCCATCGCGGCGCTCGGCCCCGACGCCGGGCCGCATGCCGCGATCCTCACCGCCCATCTCTCCTTCCTCGACGATCCCGAACTGCGCGCCGCCGCCGAAGACCTGATCGCCACCGGCAAGAGCGCCGGCTTCGCCTGGAAGACGGTGATCGATACCCGGGTCGTGGAGCTGCGCGCCCTCGGGGAACCGATCCTGGTCGAACGCGCCGCCGATCTCCTCGACATCCAGCACCGGGTGCTGCTGGCGCTCAGCGGCGACGTCGATCCGGCGCTCGATCTGCCGGAGGACGCCATCCTCTTCGCCGACGACCTCTTGCCGTCGCAGTTCGGCGATCTCGATCTCACCAAAGTCGTCGGCCTGGTGCTGGCGGCCGGCGGCCCGACCTCGCACGTGGCGATCCTCGCCGCCTCCCACGACCTGCCGACCCTGGTCGCCGTCGGCGCCGACGCCGCGCGCGTGGCCGACGGGGCGACGGTGGTGCTCGATGCCGACGCCGGGACCGCCCGCGTCGACCCACCGGATGCCGAGGTCGCGGCGATCCGTCGTTCGGTGTCGTCGCGGCGGGCGCGGGCGGAGGCGAACCTCGCCGTCGCTCACGACGACTGCGTCATGGCCGACGGCACACGCATCGAAGTGGTCGCCAATCTCGGCTCCGTGGACGAGGTGGCGACCGCGCTGCGCCACGGTGCCGAGGGCTGCGGCCTGATGCGCAGCGAATTCCTGTTCCTCGATCGCGTCACCGCGCCGAGCGAGGACGAACAGCTGACCGCCTATCAGGCGATCGCCACCGCCCTCGACGGCCGACCGTTGATCATCCGCACGCTCGATGCCGGCGCCGACAAGAAGGTCGCCTATGCCGACACCGGAGCCGACGCCAACCCGGCGCTGGGCATGCGCGGTATCCGCCTCGGCCTGACGCGTCCGGACCTGCTCGTCCCCCAGATCCGCGCCATCCTGCGGGTCGAGCCCTTCGGCCGCACCCGCATCATGCTGCCGATGGTCGCCACCCTCGACGATCTGCGCGCCGTGCGCCGGGTGGTGGAACGGGAAACCGTCGCGCTCGGCCGCGCCGCGCCGATCGAGGTCGGCATCATGGTCGAGGTGCCCTCGGTGGCGTTGATCGCCGATCGCTTCGCCGAGGAGGCCGACTTCTTCTCGATCGGCACCAACGACCTTACCCAGTACACGCTGGCGATGGATCGCACCGACCCGCGCTTCGCCGAGCGGGTCGATCCGTTCCACCCGGCGGTGCTGCGGCTGATCGCCATGGCCGCCGAAGGCGCGAAAGCCCGCGGCAAATGGACCGGCGTCTGCGGCTCGCTCGCCTCGCAGCCCGTCGCCGCCCCGCTGCTGGTCGGCCTCGGCGTCACCGAACTGTCGGCGACCGCGAGTGCCATCCCTGCCGTCAAGGCGCTGCTGCGCACCCTGACACTGAAACACTGCGCCGACATCGCCGGCCGAGCCCTGCAGGCGGAGTCCGGGGGAGCCGTGCGCCGCCTGCTGGCGGCCGAGTGGCCCGACGCCTGATCTCGAGGAGCAGACCCATGTTCAAATCGGCTTTCGGAATCCTGCAACAGATCGGCAAGGCCCTGATGCTGCCGGTGGCGGTGCTGCCGATCGCCGGCCTGCTGCTCGGCATCGGCGCGTCGCACTTCTCATGGATGCCGACCATCGTGTCGACCGTCATGGAGAAGGGCGGCGGCGCGATCTTCGACAACCTGCCGATCATCTTCGCGGTCGGCGTGGCGCTCGGGCTCGCGAAGAACGACGGCGTCGCGGCGATCGCCGCCGTCGTCGGCTTCGTCGTCATGACCGCCACCATGGGCGTCATGGCGGTGTTCCTCGGCGTCAAGCCGGTGCCGATCCTCGGCATGCCGTCGATGCAGACAGGCGTGTTCGGCGGCATCATCATCGGCGGCGTCGCCGCGACCCTGTTCAATCGCTACTACCGGATCGAGTTGCCGGCCTATCTCGGTTTCTTCGCCGGCAAACGTTTCGTGCCGATCATCACAGGGCTGGCGGCGATCTTCGTCGGCGTGGCGCTGTCGCTGATCTGGCCGACGATTCAAGGCGGGATCGACACGTTCTCGCATTGGGCCGCCAGTTCCGACCCGCGCACGGCGGCCACCATCTACGGCTTCGTCGAGCGCCTGTTGATCCCCTTCGGCCTGCATCACATCTGGAACGTGCCGTTCTTCTTCCAGATCGGTTCCTTCACCAATGCGGCCGGCGAAGTCATCCACGGTGACATCACCCGCTTCTTCGCCGGCGATCCGACCGCCGGCATCCTGTCGGGCGCCTTCCTGTTCAAGATGTGGGGCCTGCCCGCCGCCGCTCTCGCCATCTGGCAGGCGGCACTGCCGGAGAACCGGGTCAAGGTCGGCGGCATGATGATCTCCGCCGCGCTGACCTCCTTCGTCACCGGCATCACCGAGCCGATCGAATTCTCGTTCCTGTTCGTCGCGCCGGCGCTCTACGCCGTCCACGCGGTGCTGGCCGCGACCACCCAGTTCGTCGCCAACACCCTCGACATCCGCATGGGCTTCACCTTCTCGCAGGGCGGCATCGACTTCCTGTTGTTCAACGTCCTCGGCGTCAACTCTCACAATTGGTGGATGACGCTGATCCTCGGACCGATCTACGCCGGCCTCTATTACGCGGTGTTCTACGTCGCGATCACCCGCCTCCGGCTCGAGACCCCCGGTCGCGAGACCGAACTCGCCGAGGTCGCCGGCACCGACGGTGTTGACGATCGCTTCGCTCTGGCCCGCAAGCTGGTGGCGGCCTTCGGCGGCGGCGGCAACATCGTCGATCTCGACGCCTGCATCACCCGGCTGCGGGTCGGCGTGAAAGACCTCGCCGCGGTCGATCAGGCCGGTCTGAAGGCCTTGGGCGCCGCCGGCGTCATGGTGGTCGGCACCAATGTCCAGGCGGTGTTCGGCACCCGCTCGGAGAACCTCAAGACCGACATGGACGAATATCTCCAGACCCTGCCGGCGGGCGCCGACGGCGCCTCCCCGGCGGTGACACCGAAGGCCGTGGCCACCGCCACGCCGCCCGTCGCGCCGCCCGCCGCGCCTTCCGCCGATGCGACCGCCACGGCGACGGCCCTCCTCGCCGCTCTCGGCGGCCGCGACAACCTGATCGCCAGCGAAGTGGTGGCGGGGACGCGGATCCGCGTCGAACTGCGTGACGGCGCGAAGTTCGACCAGGCCGGCGCCAAGGCCACGGGTGTCCGCGCCGTCGCCACCCTGGGCCAGGGCAGCTACCAGCTCATCCTGGGGCCGGACGCCGAGGGCGTCGGCCGGGAACTCGTCGCCGCCTGATCCGGCCGTGCCCGGCATCCGGCGCGGACGAGGACGGGACCCTACCAAGAAGCCCGCCCCCGGGATCGACCCCGGG
>JAFHCF010000204.1:0-19368 GCA_048497495.1 Prosthecomicrobium sp. | reverse complement strand
GGGGGGGGGGGGGGGGGGGCGCGCGTGCGCGGCGAGCCTTCTAACACCTGCCGCCAGAAAGAAGGCAGCGTCTGAAGCGGCAAATAGACGGTGAAGTGTAACAATTAAATCAGATTAAGCCATCTCTCTTTCCGACCATAAGAATGTATGGCTGAAGCGTCGCCTCGATAAATTGATATTGAAAGCTCTTGCGTTTCCCTGTCTTTCGCAGCACTGGTCCACGATCCTTGTCGCAAAATGCAGCGAGGTGACGAGCAAAGGCAGATATTTCAACCTTCCGCCCCAACAGAACGCTGAGAGACTTCCTTACATCTGATGCCGAAAATTTTCCTCTATCGTCACGCTCTGCTAGAGAGCAAGCAAGAAGTACTTCTTTATATATGTTCTCTTTGGCGCTATATGTTGCCTTATTATACGATGAAACTATAGATTCTTGCGCTCGTCTAACTGACTCTTTAACTGACACGGCGTAGTCAAAATCTTCAATTGTGCGCGACTTCCGTCTAATTGCGGAAAGCGCAGCTTCTCTTCCAGCCAAATGAGCAAACCCAGGGAGCCCTTGGGCTAGGTTAACGAGCTTTTGCTTCATATCGTCTGCAACTGATAGTCCGAGCTCAAAGTATCGTTCGTTCAATATGTCCAGTAGCTCGAAATCCGACATACGCGGCATCGGCACTTGCCGACAACACCGCTGAATAGATGGATGTGCACCAAACAATTCGTCAATCGAGAACCCAACACCTACGATGACAATAGTTATGTTTTGAGGGTAGTCCGAGAAATGCTTTATAGTATCCGCCATAGATATTTTCACAGATGCGCTTGTAATTCGATCGAACTCATCAAACATAAATACATACTGCGTGGCCTTCGGTAGCGATTCTAAGATCTTAACAACAACAAATTCACGAGCTTCATCCTTTAGAAATTCAGAGGCGTCAACACCGTCAAACTTAAAATCCCATAACATCTTTGACCAAAGGTCAAAAAAACTATCATCTGGGCGACAGTTGTCTTTATAAATTTTTATATTTGTAACAGCATCCGGAATCTTATCGGCAATCGTATTCGCCAGCGATGATTTCCCAACCCCGCGTTCACCGTAAAGAACGGCGTGCCCTCCACGTTCGTATATAACACCAAGAAGATCTCTAACCTGCTGAATTCTTCCAGAAAATAACCGGCCTTCATCGATGGGTGATGATGGGCTGAATATACGTTGCGCCATCGTCTCCGTCATATTCCACCGCTGGTCATCCCAGACAGGCACTGCCTTCGGAAGATCAAAAAGGGTTTTTTGCTTCGCCATCTTGGTCTACTCCGAATCGGGTCAGATCAACGATACTTTGTATATTATAGGCGTCGCACCGTCTAGTATCCACTAAAATCCGGGGAGTGTTGCGCGCATCCGAAAATGACCAGCCGTATAGCGCTCCGTGGGTACGGCACACGCTAGAAGGGTTCTCAGGCATAGCTGACAACTGGAAACTTGATGTGGTCGTTTGCCCCCGCGTGTGGCGGTATCGGGAAGGTGAGATATGCTAAGGGGCCATAAAGGCGAGAAGCGCCCGCCGACCTGATCGGCTACACCATCCAAATCATGTGCAAAGCGACGGGCGAGGTCGAGGAGTCCGCGCCTGTGGGTGATGGTAGGGACCCCGCCGCGAAGGCGCTCGGAGCGAAGGGCGGGCGCGCGCGCCGACAAGTTGACGCCGGACCGGCGGACCGGGATCGCCAAGGCGGCTGCGGAGAAGCGGGTGGCGTAAATAGCAAGCATTATTGACCGTGCGATGCTTGTGCTTGCTCCGTCGTGTGAGCAAGCATATGGTCGCTCTGTGGAGCAAGCATGGAGCGATTCGATATGATCGATTCCCCGCAGAGCAGAGGCGGCAAGGCTAGGGCTGGGAACCTTGCCCCGGAGCGGCGCAGCGATATCGCGCGCCGTGGTGCCATGGCCCGATGGAACCGGATTGAGGTCCCCGAAGGTGCGGAAATCAGGAAGGCAATTGTTTCCGGTGTTCTCGCACTCGGCGGCATCCCATGCGCTGTCTTGGACGATGCGGATAACACCCGTGTTCTCAGCCAAGCTGGGTTCCTTGAAGCCCTGGGGAGGACGCGAACGCCTAATAGCTCGGGAGGGTCAGAAGCGGTCGCCAACTTGCCGGTTTTCTTGCGCGCAAAGAACCTTGAGCCCTTTATTTCCAGTGAGTTAGTGCGGTCGTCAACTCCGATATATTTCGAGACTGAAAAGGGTGGCGGGCTCGGCGGGAACGTCGGGTTTGGATACCGTGCGCAACTGTTGCCAGCCGTCTGTTGGGTCTATCAGGAAGCAAAAATGGCGGGGAAGTTACTCCCGTCACAGGCTCACATTGCGGAAGCAGCAACGAAACTCTTAAAGGGTCTCACGAATGTTGCAATCGATGCATTGGTGGATGAGGCTACAGGGTTCCAGGATATTAGAGCGAAAAACGCACTAATAAAGTTGCTCGAAAAATATGTATCCGTAGATGCCCTACCATGGGTAAAGACGTTTGATGATGATTTCTATAAGGAACTGTTTCGTTTACATGGGTATACGTACGATCCGGCATCCGTTAAGAGACCGATGATCTTCGCGAAAAGAACTGAAGATATCTACGACCGCCTTGCGCCTGGAATTAGAGAAAAGCTTCAAGAAGTAGTTAAGCGTGGATCTTCTGGGCGACCAAATGAGAAGTTATTTCAACATTTGACCGAAAACGAGGGATACCGGCACATGCTTCAGCATTTGGCTGGGGTGAAAGCGATCATGAAATTATCAACAGATGTACGTGACTACCAACGAAAGATTGACAAGGTATTCCCACGCTTCGGCGACACGATGCAGCTTCCATACGATGATTAACAATAAATAGCTTGGCGCTAAGCATGAAAGTTCCAGTCTCTGGGTATGAACAACTGCCTATCGCCAATCGCGCCCAAATCCTCAGCATGCTCGGCGAGGGATCGTCCATGCGGGCCGATCACCCGCATTGCGGACGTGAGCATCCAAACCGTCTCAAAGCTGCTCAAGGATGCCGGCGAGTTCTGCGCTGCCGGAACCGTTCTGATAGGCTTAAGTCAGCCGCCAAGAGACCTTACTGCGATCCGTGAAGCACGCACCAAATCGTCAAGGTCGCGGCGGTCAGCCACCGCTTCTGCCGTGAACGCCCCGCCCCGCCAATTCCCATTTGCCGCGCCCTTCGGACCACCGCCACCGGCCCCGTGAAAGCGGCATACCGACCACCCACTCATGGCGGGACCTCGGCACGGACGCCCGGTCCGCTTCGAATGAGCCGTGCAACGGGGTGCACAGCGTGCCGCGTCGAGACGGCTCATGAGGTCGCCTCGCTCTTTTTCGTCGGCCCTCCCCCCACATGGGTCACAGCGCCGACGATCGCCTGTCCGCCTTCGTTGACGGTGACGTGCTTCACCACGACGTTCTGTTGCCCTCCGGTGCGGTAGCGCTTCAATGCCTCAACCTGTGTCGTGAAGGTGCGAGCGAGCTTGTTCAGCGTGCGTTCCTGAACTTCCAATTGGGCGATATTGTCGACGTGAGCGAACCGCCGCGCGGTGGCAATCGTCGCGTTGTGGATTGCCACCATCTGCACCGCGAGCAAGGCTTCCACCTCGTCATGCGGTTCGACCCCACAGACGAACGACACGATGAAGTTCACGTCGGCCTCGGTCACTTTGCCGCCGGTCTTCGCCGCGTTGATGATCCCCGACATCAAGCCGTTGAAGAACGTGTCGTCGGCCGTACCCACGGCCAGCATCGCTTTCATGAGATCGACGGCATGGCCACTCTCTCCGACGGTTGTCGTGGCAACGCCGTTGGACATGTCGATCTTCACCAGAGGAGCGCGGGCCTTCTGTTTGCGCTTTTCCATGAAGGCGGCGACCACCGCATCGTCGCCGGGACGCAGCGGCGGCAATGATGCTGCGTCCTCGGCTTTGAAATTGCGCACGAGTGACTTTCTGGGTTCGCTCATTGGGGTTCCCCTGCATCAGGGCGAATGCCAGTCGAGTCGGCATCGAGCGGTTTTTAATTCAGGGTGCCGAGCGTCGATCCGATTACGGCATAGCCGGCGAGATCCGCCCATCCGTCGCGGTGGTCGTCCCTCTCCATCAGCCGTGCCGCCATCATCAGCGCCAGCATGAGGGCGACGCGGTGCGGGGTGATCTCGGTTCCGAGGATGACGGACCACAGACGCGCCACCCGGTCGAATGCGACGTCGGGCGTGCCGTAGTCGACCGATCGCGCGGCGAGCGTCACCGCCAGGTCTTCGAGCGTCGCGGCGATGGTCATTTGCGATCGATCCCCCATCTCGCAATGAGCGCCGCTTCCGCCCGCCCGTGGTCTTTCTTGCGGGCGAAGAGCGCGGCGTGCGCCGGCCATAGCTCGATCGCCCTTCGGCGTGCGTCTTCCTTGGTGCTGGGAAGCCCGTGGAATCGCTTCCACGTTCCGGGCGCCACATACACCGTCGGAACCGCCATCGCCCCCAGGACGCCCGCCAGGACTCCCACGGCACGGCCGAAGGCGAAGGTCGAGGCGACACCCTGTCCCGGCATCGATCCGACCTGTTCGACCACCGCCTTCGCCGGATCGAATTCCGAGATCAGGCGAGCGAGAGAAGCCGCGTCGATCCGCGCCGCCTTGCCTTCCCCCATCACCGGGAGATCGCAGGCGGTGACGAGGTCACCCGAAGGTGTCACCACCGCCACCGCACCGGAAAGACCGGGATCGAAGCCCAGGACGAGGCGCGAGGCGTCACGGTGGGCAGAAACGGACGGACAACCGGACACCACCCCTATAGGGGTGTCCGGATTGTCCGCCTGTCCGCCGCCCGGACAACCGGACATTTGTCCGCCTTGTCCGCCTGTCCGCATGGGGTTCAAGGTTGCCATATGAAGGGCCTCCGATCGACTTCGGCCGAGATCAATTCGCGGCGTTCGACGGCACTTGCGATTGCTCGCCGGAAGGCCCGGGTTCGGCTGTCCGTGTCGTCGGCGGAGTGCCGTTCGATGAAGGCGTCGCGGATGTGGTCGCGAGCGACGGCACGGACGATCGGCCCATCTCGGAACGGGCGTACGTCTTCCCCGTGATCGGAGAGAGCCGCCGTGAAGGCCACCATCAGCAGCTTGAGGCTCGGCGGGTAAGTGAGCCGTTTCGGCTTGCCGGCACTGCCGAAACTCGGCTCGGAGACGTTCTCGACGACGCATGTCGTGATAGGCTCGCCGTCGTCGTCGGTGCCGATCTCCACCACCGCCAGGGCGAAGGACCACGCGAGATTGTCGGCCCCGTCCTTCGACTTCGCCAATCGAACCGAGCGGACGCCGTCTTCGATCGAGACGGACCATTCGACGTCCGCCGCGCCGTGGAGCGCCGTGGAACCGCGCATACCGGCTTCCGGGTTCTTGCCGGTGTGGTGCACCAGCAGGACGAGGCATCGAAGCTCGCGGGCGATCAGATCGGCATTGTCGACGAAGCGCCCCATGTCCTTCGACGAGTTCTCTTCGACGCCGGGAATGACGCGGGCGGTGGTGTCGATCACGACGAGGCCGGGTGACCAACCTTGCGAGAGGGTTTGAGCGCGGATCGAGGCGACGAGTTCGGGACCGTCGCCGGGGGAAGCCCCGAGGTTCGGTGCCGCCGCGATCATGGCGAATTGCGCTTCCCAGGCGCCGAGGCGGTCACGCGCCGCGACGACGCGCCGTCGGAAGCCTTCGGCCCCTTCCGCCGCGATGTAGACGACGCCGGCCTGTTCGGTGCGCTGAAATGCCCAAGCCCGCCCCATCCCGACGTGAAGGGCGACGTCGAGGGCGAGGAACGACTTGCCGCACCCGGACGGCCCGAAGATCACGCCGAGCCCCGAACGCGGGAGAAGCCCCCGCACGAGGTCGGGCGAGCCCCGTGCGAAGTCGATTTCGGCGATCGAGACGAGTTGGAATTTCGGCCGTGCGATCGGAGCGTCGGGGCGAGCATCAGCATTCATCCGCCAAGCCCTCCCGAACGATGTGGGCGGCGGTGCGGGCGTCGTTGTGATCCGTCGCGCGCTGGATCGCCTCATAGGTGCGGATCATCGCCTCGTGACCGGCCGACACCACCAGTTCCGCCGACGCGGGCGAGAGGCCCAAGGCGCAAAGGGTGTTCGTGACGCCGATTCCGAGTTCGTCGATCGTCTCGGAAAGCGGATCGATCAGGGTCGGCCCGACGATCGGCCGATAGGACTGTTTTCGCCATTCGGTCATGAACGCCCCCCGAAGACGAGACACGCCAGCGCCGCCGCCGTGTCGGGGAGGAGGGCGAAGCCGCGCATCAGGCGCGAGGCTTGGAGACGGGCGAGGGCGGTGGTATCGTCCGGGGAGTTCGAGCCGCACGCCTGAACGGTTTCCAGAGCCCCGCCGCGCTGCCAGTCGCGAGCGGGGTTCGTCTTTGAAGGGCAGGACATCAGGCGTGCCCTCCCGTGCCGTTGCCGTCCAGACGAACCCCGCAAGCCCGCCATGCGGCGATGGCGTCGTCGATCGTCCCTTCGTCGCCTGTCTGCCAGACGACGGCTTCACCGCCGCGATGGACGAAGGAGAGGACTTCGAAGGGCTCGCCGGACTTGGTACGAAAACACTCGGCGCGAATGACGTTCGCACCACCGCCGATCGGAAAACGGATGATCTCGCCCATCAGTTCGCCTCCGCAATGAGGCGTTCGATCTCGCCGCGCGGGATCAAGGTCCGGCCGGCGATCGTGATGGACTTGAGCTTGCCCTCGTTGATCAGCTTGTAGAGTGTCGATCGCCCCAGGCTGAGGGCACGACAGGCGTCATTGATGCGATAGGTGAGGATTTCGGGAGAAGCGTTCATACATGTGCCCTCGTGCTTGTGTGTGCACGATAAGCACTGTCGCCGTCTCGTCCGGCGTTGCGCACGCAGTTTCGCACGCAACACCACGCATCAGCGCTTGAGATCTTTCATCTCTTTCCGTTCTGAAGCCCACGTCCGCATTTGGGAAAATGACTTCGCAAATTTCTCCCCTTCATCACGCAAGTTTGTATCCGAAAACCACCTCGAAACCGTCGTGACATTTACCCCAAGTTGTTTCGCAATATTACGATACGATGGTTCCTTGCCATCAATGATCATCTGCGCTGCCAGCCAAATTGCTGATAGTCGCAGATCGTGAGTCTTTTGAGATCTATCCCACGAGGTGTATTCACCTCCGATTTGGTTGCGAATTAGTACAATAAGATCTCTATTGAGGAGATATTCATCATTCCATTCTATAGAATCCAACATCATATTAATTAGAAAATTCACTAAGCTGTCGCTTATCGCAACTCCGCGACTTGCCAGATGTGTCCCTCCTGCTTTCTCGTCGTTCTTTCTCTCGATGATACGCTCTAACAGAATAAGGCTGAGTTCTGATATTGCATCATCGTCCGCATCCAGAGTACCGGCTACAATTTCTGGATCGATATTGAAATTCCGAAGAGTTTCCTCGTTCGCAAATAACCATTCAATTCCGCTACTTATACCAATTTCAATTATTTCATCTGGGCTTTCTCGCCGAAGTCTTACATAATTCTCAATCGTGGGATTGGCTTTAAACTCTTTGGACAGCCCGCGAAAGCCACTCGTCCCGCAACTCTCACGACTTAGGAATGGTAGATCATCATCGGTGGAATTTTTCTCATCCATCGCCGCACCTCGCGACCACACCAAATGCACACGGGGAAACCGGTCGTGCTTCCGGTTTTTTCGGGAGTTCTACCTATCTCTGCGCGTCCATCAACGATTGTAATCATACGTTGGAGGACTGCCCTCCGTACCGCGTCGCAGAGATTCATCCCCGTTTTTCGTCGCTACGAGCGCTTATTCCGCCGCTTCGTGCTGGTTAGGCTCCGACCGGACGGCAATCCCTAGTGCTCTGGTGATCGCCATGAAATTCGCGAGCGTCGGATTGCCGCCTTCGGAGACCGCGACATAGAGGCTGTGCCGGCCGATGCCGGTTTCACGGGCGGGCTTGGCCATGCCGCTCGGGCGGGCGAGCACACCAAAAGGGCTGGGGTCGTGGAACCACCGCCTCGAAGCCATCACCCGGTCATGTGACCG
Source organism: Prosthecomicrobium sp. (assembly GCA_048497495.1). Taxonomy (GTDB): domain Bacteria; phylum Pseudomonadota; class Alphaproteobacteria; order Rhizobiales; family Ancalomicrobiaceae; genus JAFHCF01. Next base: position 11,244 of record JAFHCF010000204.1, on the reverse strand, counting down.
GGGATTTCGGGTTCAGCTTGAGCGTCACGACGTTCGCCGCCTTGGGCTCGACGAAACCTTCCCAAGCCTTCATGAGTTCGCGCCGCTTTTCGAGGGCATCGCCCCGCCGATAGGCTCGTTCGACGGCGTCGCCCACGGTGTGAGCGAGAGCGGCTTCGGCGATCTCGCGTGGGAACGGCGTGCACTCGCCGCACCAGTCGCGGAACGACGACCGGAAGCCGTGGGGAACGAAGCCCGTCTCTTCCATGCGCTTGAGCAGCATCTTGAAGGCCATGTTCGAAAGCGGGCGCCCGCGTCGGCCGCCGGGGAAGACGAAGGCAGTGGTTTCCATCGAAAGCCGGAGCGCCGCCGCCTCCTCCAGGATCGCCAGGGTTCGCGCCGTGAGCGGCACCCGATGTTCTTTCCCGGCCTTCATGCGATCGGCCGGGATCGTCCACACCTTGGCCGCAGCGTCGATCTCCCCCCAGGTCGCCCCGAACACTTCACCGGCACGCGCCGCCGTGAGGATCAGGAATTCGAGCGCTCGCGCCGCAACCGCCTCCCGTGCCCGCAAGCGCCCGACGAAGGCGGGGACATCGTCATAGGGCATGGCGGGATGATGCCCGCGCACGAGCTTGGGTTGCTTGGAAAGGAGGTTCGAAAGATGCCCCCGCCATGCGGCGGGATTTTCTCCCGAGCGGAAGCCGCGTGCCTTCGCCGCATCCAGAACCTTTTCGATCCGGCCGCGCATCTTCGAGGCGGTTTCCGCCTTCGTCGTCCAGACCGGCTTGAGCACTTCGAGAATATCGGCGGTGGTGATCTCGGAGACGAGCTTTCCCCGGATCGGCGCGCAATAGGCATCCCCGAGCGTGAGCCGCCATTGGTAGCAGTGCTTCTCGTTGCGGAAGCCCTTTCCCCATTCGGCGATCATCTCTTCGGCGAACAGCGCGAAGGTCGGAATGGTCGGCCGTTCGGCCTTGCGAGCGTCGACGGGATCGATGCCGGCCCGGATCGATCGCTTCGCGGTATCCACGGCTTCTCGAGCGTCCTTTAGCGAGACTTCGATTGCCGAACCAAGCCCCATGTCCCGGCGCTTGCCACCGACCTGATATCGGAAGATCCAGCCCCTCGCGAGACCCTGGACCTTGAGATAGAGCCCTTCCCCGCACGCGTGGAGCCCGTCCACCTTGAGGGCTTTCACCTGTCGGTCATTGAGCTTCGCGCTCACCTTCGGCATCCGTTCCACCCATCATCCAGCCCATCATTAATTTCTGGATAATAGCGCATGATGGCGAACACCGATAGACATATAACCACAATATTTGGCTTAACTCGGCGAGTTTTCGAATTTATAGCGACCAATGATAGACACTAGTTTGGTGGAGCCCCCCGCCACCAAAATTTCCTCCGGAAAATGTGTCCGACCAGATCTGGTCGGCGGATTCGCGACTTGGTTGTGTCGCGGCTGGTTCTCGGCCCCGGCGCGGTCTAGTCTCGGAGCGCCGATCGACGGGCCGGTCGGCGATTCTCGCGATCCGCGCATCGAGGATGATGCGAGCGTCGTCGTCTTCTCGCGCGGACGGACGGACCATGAGCGACGAAGGTCTTTTCGACGAGGGTCTCTTCGACGAAGTCCAGGCGAACATCGATCGTCCCACCGGCTTCGTCTCTTTCACCGAGACTCTCGAAACCCACTACCGCGCGACGACCGCGCCGGCGCGGCGGCGAACCGCGTTGGCGACGGGGGCGATCGGCCTCGTCATCCTGCAGTGGTTCACGCTGGCCGCCATTTTGACATTGGAGCCGGCTCCACTCTGGACAAAACTGCCGTTTTTCTTCGGGATCGACGTCTTGGTCTGCGTCGTCCTTGTCGCTGTCGCTCTTTCGCGTCGGAGTGCCTTCGTCGATACGTTCCTTGTCGGCGCCTTGATGGTGGTATCGCTTCTGGTCTGTCTGTCATATTATTTCGACGAGACGGAAATGGTCTATTACTCTCTGATGTGTTACATTTTCATACCGGTCACATCGAATGCGATGCTTCGTTTGTGCTTTCGTCAGGCGGCGGCGGTGACCGGGGTGGCGTTGGGATTGTTCGCCGTGACCCTGATGGTCAAGCCGGGGTTGCCGCTGCAGGTGCACCTGATCGCGCTGATGCTGGTGGTGGGCTGCGCGGCGATGACCTTGTGGGCCAACTATCGCAACGATCACGATGAACGCGCCGCCTTCCTCTATCTGACGCGCGAACGGATGCGCGTCGACCGGTCGCGCCGCCATGCCGATGCTCTGCGCGCGTTGACGACGCTCGATCCGCTGACCTCGATCGCCAATCGGCGCGGGTTCGACGAGCGGTTCGGCGATCTGGTCGAGCGCTCGCGCAGCGCAGCGCGGCCGCTCGCCGTGATGATGATCGACATCGATCACTTCAAGGCGTTCAACGATCACTACGGCCATATTCGCGGCGACGCCTGTCTGCGCGGCGTCGCCCAGACGCTGGCGGGGCAGTTGCGCAGTCGCGACGATCTGATCGCGCGGGTGGGGGGCGAGGAATTCGCGATCGTCGCCCCGGGCCTGACGCGCGACGAGGCGCCGGGCTTTCTGCGACGTCTGCATCGGGCGGTCGATACTCTGGCGATCCCCCACGAAGGGGTGGCGAGGGCGGGCGCTCGGGCCCACGTCACCGTGTCGATCGGATGCGCCATCGCCGAACCCGGCGACGATCGCGGTTGGTCCACCGTCTTGGCGATGGCCGACCGGGCGCTCTACGCGGCCAAACGCACCGGTCGTGACCGGTGGCACATGGCCGAGCCGTTGGGCGAGGCAGTCTGAGGGCGGCGCTCGCACCCATGGTCGCCGTCGCCGGGCGGCGTCCCTTCACCCCCGCCCCCCGATCACCCCGTCGAGCGACAGCCTCCCCGGCCCGTGGACCAGGATCGCCAGCGCCATCGCCGCCCAGGGGAGGTGGAAGTTGACCCAGCCGTCCGGCACCGTCAGCTGGATCAGCGCCGTCATGGCGAGGATGGCGAGGGCGGACCAGCGGGTGGCGAGGCCGAGGACGAGGAGGATGGGGAAGACGATCTCGCCGGTGGCCGACAGCGCCGCCATCAGCCTCGGCAGGGGATAGGCGATCTCGGCGCCGAAGAGATGCAGGCGGAACTCCTCGGTGAAGAGATAGACCGCGCCGGCGGAGAGGCGGCCGAAGCCGGCCCATTTGGTCAGGCCCGAATAGAAGAAGGGCACCGCCACGGCGAGGCGCAGCGCCAGCGCCGAGAGATCGCGCGGGGCGCCGCCGAAGGGGGCGAGGGCGCGGGCCGGCAGGTCGATCAGGCGGGCGAGCAGCCCGCCTTCGGATGCTGCTGCGGCAATGGTCGGGGGCATGGTCATGGCCGGGTCTCCGGGCGAGGGGGGAGGACGGCGGCGACGGCGCCGAGCCGGACGAGGCCGACGAGATGGGCGCCGACGTCGAAGCCGGGGTCGTGGTCGGCGGCGCGGGTCGCGGCGTCGGTGACGTCGGCGCCTCGGGCCAGCGCGGTGAGGAAGGCGTGGCCGGCGGGGCTCGTGAGGTGGACGAGGACGTCGGCCTCGGGGCGGACGACCAGGACGTGCTCCGCCCGCCAGTCGATCTCGGGGGCGTCCGCCGCCTCACCCCGATGGGTGTTCCAGAGGGTGGCGACGGGGTAGGGCGAGGCGACGAGCTCAGTGCTCGGATGGAGAGTGACGCGGCTCGCCGCGAGGTCGTCCGGGGCGAGGCCGGCGAGCGCGGCGAGATTGATCGGTGTCGCTTCCGCCGCGTGATGGGCCCGGGTCCAGGCGACCTCGAGGCGGGCGACGTCGGCGAGCCAGGGCCAATCGGCGAGATCGTCGAGGCCTTCGATGAAGTCGGGCAGCGCCTCGCCCCAGCCGAGAAGCAGCGCCGTCGGTGGCCGATCGCCGCATATGAAGGCGCGGGCGAGATCGGCGAAGGTCTCGACCCCGAGCAGGCGCTCGGTGACGGGAAAGCGGGTCGCCAGGGCGCCGATCAGACCGAGGGTCGTGGTGGCGCGGTGGACGGCGAAGCGACGGGCGACCGGGCCGCCGTCGCGGCCGAGGAGGCCGTCGGGCGGGGCGAGCGCGGGATCGAGGATCGCCGCGGCGATGGCGCTCTCGGCCAGGGCATGGCGGCTCTCAGGCAGCATCGGCGCGCTCCTCGGGACGGGTGCGACGGGCCTCGGCGAGGATCGCCTCGGCGCGCGCCGCTTCCGCCGCCAGGACTTCCCAGGCGGGGATGTCGTCGTCGCGCTCGATCAGGGTGGCGACCGGGCCGATGCGGGCGATCACCCGCTCGTAGAGGCGCCACACCGGATCGGCGACGGGACTGCCGTGGGCATCGACGAAGAGCGGGTGCCCGGCCTCGTCCTGCGTCTCGAAGCGGCCGGCGAGATGGATCTGGGCGACCCGGTCGAGGGGGAAGGCGTCGATGTAGGCTCGCGGGTCGAAGCCGTGGTTGTTGGCGGAGACGTCGACGTTGGCGACGTCGAGCAACAGGCCGCAGCCGGCGCGGCGCGCCACCTCGGCGATGAACTCGACCTCGGGGATGGTGCTCTCGGCGAAGCGGAAATAGGTCGAGGGGTTCTCGAGCAGCAGCGGCCGGCCGAGCCCGGTCTGCGCCTCGTCGAGGTGGTCGACGACGCGCGCCAGCGTCTCCTCGGTCAGGGGCAGCGGCAGCAGATCGGGGAAGCCGAAGCCGCCGTGGCTCGACCAGGCGAGATGCTCGGAGACGGCGCGCGGCTCGTAGCGGGCGACCAGGGTGGCGAGGCGGGCGAGATGGTCGCGGTTCAGCCGGCCGTGGCCGCCGATCGACAGGCCGACGCCGTGGATCGACAGATCGAAGCGCTCGCGAACCGCGGTCAGACGGCGATGGGGCGGGCCGCCGGCGCCGAAATAGTTCTCGGCGTGGACCTCGAGGAAGCCGACGCCGGCGGGCCGCGCGAGGATGTCGGCGACATGCTGCGGCTTCAGCCCGACGCCGGCGGTGGCCGGCAGGGTGGCGAAGCGCGCGGTGGCGGCTCGGGTGGGAACGGCGCGGGTCATGGCGGCCTCCGGGCGGATGGGCCCCGCCGCCCCGGGGGGCGAGGCGGCGGGAGAGGGGGTTCAGCCCTTGGGCACGTCGCGGGTGAGCGCGGTGAGCGAACCCATGCGGTCGCCGGGCAGCTTCATCGTGGCGCAGGTGCCCTTGGGCACCAGCTTCCAGGCGTTGCCCTGGTAGTCGATCCGCGAGGTGGCGGCGCAGGTGGTGCCGGCGCCGGCCGCGCAATCGTTCTGGCCCTTCAGCGCCACGCCGAAGCACTTCTCCTGGGGCGCATCCTCGGCGCGGGCCGAGAGGCTGGCGGCGCCGAAGGCGGTGGCGAGGGCGGCGGCGACACCGAGGGCGGCGACGGTCCGGTTCATGGGAATGTCCTTCTGGTTCGAAACGTGACGGAGTGGCGTTGATCGGTCGGCGATCACATCGGGGCGAGCGTGCCCATGCCCTTGGGGGTCTTCATCGTGGTGCAGCTGCCCTTGGGAACCATCTTGAAGGAGGCCTTGTCGTAGTCGACCTTGGAATGGCCCTTGCAATCGTGGCTGCCGGCGGCGCAGTCGTTCTGGCCCTTCATGGCGACGCCGAAGCACTTCTCCATTTCGGCGGCGGAGGCCGGCGCGGCGGCGAGGGTGACGGCGCCGAGGGCGGCGGCGAGGGACCCGAGGACGGCGAGGTTGACGGTGCGGCGGTTCATCTGATGATCTCCCTTGTCGTGGCGGACGAGCCATGGTGGCCGTCTCGACAGGGTCTTCGTCGCGGCGGGGCGGGTCGTTACAGCGATCACGCGTTCGTGTCGTGTCGTCGGCGCGCTTCACGAAACCGTCACCGACGGCGCGGTCCCTGTAACGAAACGGCACGCACGCACGTAGGCCCGAGTGGAGACCCCGCCGAGTGGAACCCGTGAATTCGACCAGACTCGCCCGGGAGTCCCGTGAAGCGGCATGGACCGCATGGATGCGATCGGCGCTCGACGGCGACGCCGCCGCCTATCGGCGGCTGCTCGACGCCCTGACGCCGGTGCTCAGAGCGTCGGCCATTCGCGGCTTCGCGCGCGCCGGGCTGGGGACGAGCGAGGTGGAGGACGTGGTGCAGGAGACCTTGTTGGCGATCCATCTGAAGCGGCACACCTGGGATTCGTCGCAGGCCCTGATGCCGTGGGTCGTCACCATCGCCCGCAACAAGCTGATCGACACGACCCGGCGTCGCGGCCGGCGGATCGACGTTCCGGTCGACGACTTCGCCGAGGTCCTGGCGGCGCCGCCGGAGCGCGATCCGACCGAGGCCACCGACATCGACCGCATGCTCGGCCGGCTCGGCGACCGACAACGCGACATCGTCCGCTCGATCGCGGTCGAGGATCATTCGATCGCCGCCACGGCGAAACGCCTGACGATGAGCGAGGGCGCGGTGCGCGTCGCGCTGCATCGGGGCTTGAAGGCGCTGGCGGCGCTGCACAGGAGAGAGCCATGAGGACCGAGGATCTGGTGGGCGCGCTCGTCGCCGACGGTGCGGTGAGGCCGGCGCCGCTCGGCCGTGGCTTCGCCCTGGCGGTGATCGCCGGCGCGGTCACCACCTGCGCCCTGTTCTTCGCCACCATCGGCCCGCGCCCGGATTTCATGCAGGCGGCGCAGACCGTGCGGTTCCTTCTGAAGTTCGTCGAGGCGGTGGCGTTGGCGAGCGCCGCGCTGGCGCTCGTCCTGCGATTGGTGAGGCCGGGCGCCGAGACCCGCGTCGGCGATCTGGCGCTGATCGGCGCCGGCGCCCTACTGGCGAGCGCGGTGGTGGTCGAGCTCCTCGTCGTGCCGGCGTCCTCTTGGGGCGTTCGGCTCGTCGGGAGCAACTGGTATCACTGCCTGATGCTGGTGCCGGCGTTCTCGATCCCGCCCTTCGTCGGGCTGATGATCGCCGCCCGCCACGGCGCGCCGACGCGGCCACGTCTCACCGGGGCGGTGGTCGGCCTCGCGGCGGCCGGCATCGGCGCCTTCTTCTACGCGGCCAATTGCATCGACGACAGCCCGCTGTTCGTCGCCACCTGGTACACGCTGGCGACGGTGATCGTCGCCGGCCTCGGCGCGGTGGTCGGCGGGCGGGTGCTCAGGTGGTGAGGGGGCGCCTCGAGGGAACCCTCGGAGCGACGAATCGTCGAATTGGACGGCGACCGATTCGGTCCTAACGTCATGGCGTCACGATGATGCGCAGCCCGCGCCGGACCCGACCCGAGGTCCGGGGCCGAGGCGTCGGGAGGTGGCCATGGCGAAACGATCGTTGCTCACCGTGGCCGCGACCTTCTTCGGCCTCGCGGTCCTCGTCGTGCCGGCTCATGCCGGGGGGCACTGGGAATGCCGGGGCACCTCTTGGATCGCGGTCGGCGCTCCGGCCCATCCCCGTCCACTCAGAACCTGTGGCGAGAAATCCGGCACTCCCAAGAACGAAGCCGAATGCCTGAAACGGCACGGACGATGGGGCAGGGCCGGTCTCTTCCCCAAGCCGATCTGTGTTCTGCCGACGGCCGATGCCGGTCGCGTCTGCGCCGATACGGGTGAATGCGAAGGCCTCTGCCTGGCCGACCCGACGCCCGCGCAACGCGCCCGCCTGTCGGCGAGGGAAGCCGTGGTGCTCACCGGCAGATGCACGCGCAGCCGGCCGGTCTTCGGCTGCATGTACATCGTCACCAAGGGGGTCGCGAGAAACCGGATCTGCTTGGACTGACGCGCGCGGCGGGTGATGGTCCGCACGCTCGCCGTGCTTCAGATCGCCGCCCGCGCGTCCGTCCTCGCCAACCGCGCCAAGAGATAGTCCACCTCGGCCCTCGCCGTCGCGGTCAGGCTCGAGCCGGGTTTCCTCTGGGCGTCGCAGGCGATGGCGCCGCGCCTCATCAGGACGTATTTCCTCACCGCCAGACCGACGCCCTGCTGCTGCTCGTAGCGCACCAGCGGCAGGTGGGCGTCGAAGAGGTCGTGGGCGGCGTCGCGCATCCCCGCCTTCGACAGGCGCACCACGTCGGCGAGCATGTCGGGGAAGGCGTAGCCGGTCATCGCTCCGTCGGCGCCGCGCTCCATCTCGAAGTCGAGGAAGAGGGCGCCGTTGCCGGTGAGGATCGACAAGTCGCGCAAGGACCCTTCGGCCTGGAAACGACGGAGTGTCGAGATCTTCTCGAGCCCCGGCCAGTCCTCGTGCTTGAGCATGACGCAGGACGGGTTGTCCATGACGATGCGGCGGATCACCGCCGGGGTCATCTGGACGGTGAGCGTCAACGGATAGTCCTGAAGGACGAAGGGCACGTCGGCGCCGACCGCCTCGACGGCCTGGGCGAAGTATCCGACGATCTGGTCGTCGGTGCGCAGGCTCGGCGGCGGGGCGATCATCACGCCGGCCGCGCCGATCTCCATCGCGTCGCGCGCCAGCCGTCGCATGGCGGCGAAACCGGGCGCCGAGACGCCGACGACGATCGGCACGGGGGCGCGCGCCACCACCCGGCGGGTGATCTCGAGGGACTCCTCCATCTCCAGCTTGCCCGCCTCGCCCATGATGCCGAGTATGGTCAGGCCGGTGGCGCCCTTCTCGACATAGAAGTCGGTGAGGCGATCGAGGGAGGCGAGATCGAGGCGGCCGTCGGGATGGAAGGGTGTCGCGGCGATGGCGTAGACGCCGCTCGCGGTGTGATCGAGCTTGCGCATAGGCGTCACTTCTTGGAGGCTTCGTAGCGGGCCTTGGTCTCGGCGTTCATCGGATAGAGGCCGGGGAGGGGGATACCCTTGGCGACCTCCTCCATGATCCAGCCTTCCATCCGCTCCTGCTCGACCGCCTCCGCCACCACCGTGTCGAGCAGGTCCTTGGGGATCAGCACCGCGCCGTCCTGGTCGGCGACGACGACGTCGTCGGGGAAGACGGCGACGCCGCCACAGCCGATCGGCTCCTGCCAGCCGACGAAGGTCAGGCCGGCGACCGAGGGCGGGGCGGCGACGCCGCTCGACCAGACGGCCAAGCCGGTCCCGAGCACGCCCTCGACGTCACGCACCACGCCGTCGGTGATCAGGGCGGCGACGCCCTTCTTGGCCATGCGGGCGCAGAGGATGTCGCCGAAGATGCCGGCGTCCTTGCAGCCCATGGCGTCGACGACGCAGATCACGCCCTCCGGCATCGCCTCGATCGCCGCGCGGGTGGAGATCGGTGAGGCCCAGGAGGCGGGGGTGGCGAGATCCTCGCGGGCGGGGACGAAGCGCAGGGTGAAGGCGCGACCGACGCGGCGCTTCTGGCCGGGACGCAGCGGCATCGCCCCGCGCATCCAGACGTTTCTCAAGCCCTTCTTGAGCAGAACGGTGGTGAGCGTCGCGGTGGAGACGGCGGACAGCGCTTCGACGACGGCGGGGGCGAGGCTCATGAGGGGCTCCGAGAGGGGGGCGAGGAGGCGGCAATCTGGCACGGAAGAGGACGCCGGGCGACGGAGAAATGCGCATGGCGGAGCCGCGATGCCGCATTCGCGCGGGGCACGCGCGCCGGGGCAATGGCGGTGGCGCGTCGTGGGCTTCGGTCGGCGGCCTCGCGTCGAGGAGTCGGTGACGGGCAATCCGCCGATTTTCATTGTTGTTGGTGATCGATCGGCGTAGTTCTATCGTCCGTTCCTATCAAAACCGCCGTCCCTCCGCCCGGAGCCCGCTCGCATGAACCTGCGCGACCTGCAATATCTCCTCGCCGTCGCCGATCTCGGCCATTTCGGGCGGGCGGCGGACGCCTGCCACGTGTCGCAGCCGACGCTCTCCGGGCAGATCCTCAAGCTCGAGGACGAACTCGGGGTGAGGATCTTCGAGCGGGTCGGCCGCTCGATCCGCACCACGCCGGTCGGCGACCAGATCCTGCTGCATGCCCGCCGCGCCGTCTCCTCGGCCGACGACATCACGGCGCTGGCGCGCGCCAGCCGCGATCCGCTCGCCGGGCCGCTGCGGCTCGGCGTGATCCCGACGCTGGCGCCCTATCTGATGCCCTTCGTGCTGCCGATCGCGGCGGAGGCGCTGCCGGCCGCGCCTCTGATGCTCTACGAGGACCTGACCGCCAATCTCCTGCAGGCCTTGACCGAAGGACGGCTCGAGGCGGCGATCATCGCGTCGCATCCCGGCGATTCCCGGCTCGCCGAGCATCTGCTCTTCGACGATCCGTTCTGGGTGGTGTTGCCGCCCGGCCATCCGCTCGCCGCCAAGAAGACGATCCACGCCGACGATCTCGATCCCAAGGCGCTGCTGCTGCTCGCCGACGGCCATTGCCTGCGCGATCAGGCGCTGGAGTTCTGCGGCCACCCCGATCGGGGCGAATTCGCCGGCGCCGACATCCGCGCCACCAGCCTCGAGACGCTCTTGCATCTGACCGCCGCCAATTACGGCATCACCCTGATCCCACGTCTCGCCGTCGGCAACGACATCGGCCTGATCGGCCGGCTGGAGGCGCGCCCGCTCGAGGGCGACCACCACTTCCGCCGCGTCCGCCTCGTCCACCGGGCCAACACGCCGCGCGAGAAGGCGCTGGCGCTCCTGGCGGAGATGATCCGCAAGGGCGTGCCGGAGGGGGTGGAGCGGCTCGAGGGGTGAAGGGGAGGTCGCGCGATGCCGATCCCGATGGCGTATCAACACGCCTCCGACGACTTCGAACGCTTCCTCGCGGAAGCCCGCGACCGCGCCGGGCTCGCCACCCGCAACCAGACCTGGACGATGGTCGAAGGCGTGCTGCGGGTGTTCCGGCGACGGCTGACGGTGGCGCAGGGGCTGCGTTTCGCCGAGGTGCTGCCGCCGGTGCTGCGAGCGATGTTCGTCGTCGACTGGGACGTCACGGCATCGCCTGTGCCCTTCGCCACGCGCGCCGAGATGACGGTCGAGGTCCAGGCGCTGCGGATCCACCACAACTTCGCCCCCGACACCGCGATCGCCGACGTCGCGTTCGCACTACGTGACGCGGTCGACGCAAAGGCCTTCGAAGCCGTGTTGGCGGAAATGCCGCAGGGCGCGAAGGCGTTCTGGGCGGGGTGAGGGATCCGATCGGCGGGTGGTCGAGAGCGAGCCGCCCGTCACGCCCCGGATGATCGCGAATGACCCCTCCACCCCGTCATCCCCGGGCTCGACCCACTGCTGTCCGGTTCAGGCCGTCGTCGACCGCATCAACCGTCTGACGACACACGCGCTCGAGAGAGTGCTCGGCGATCGTGACACGGCACGGCGCCGTCC
>JAFHCF010000203.1:0-8654 GCA_048497495.1 Prosthecomicrobium sp. | reverse complement strand
GTCGCGCCCCATGGGCCGACCCGCCGGGATTCAGGTTTCCGGACCGCCTTCCGCCGGCGGCGCGGCCGGCCGAAAGAGGTCGGCCAAGGGTCCGGTGTGGGTCTCGGCACGGGCGAGATCGATCGTCGGTCGCTCCGCGATCAGGCGGCGCGCCATCATGTGGTCCTGCGGCCAGCCGACCGAGGTGACCGAGGCGAGCCGGCCGTCGCGCAGGTGGATCAGCGAGAAGCGACCCGACGCCGGATCGCCGCGCGGCACGATGGTGTCGGCGGCGGAGGGCAGGCCCGCCATCTGGATCTTGGCGTCGTACTGGTCCGACCAGAACCACGGCACCGCGTCGTGGACGACCGGCCGGTCGACCAGCGCGGCGGCGGCGACGCGCGCCTGATCGTTGGCGTTCTGCACCGATTCCAGCAGGATCGGCGCGTCGTCCGGGGCCCAGGGGTTGGGATGGCGGGCGCAGTCGCCGGCCGCCACGATCAGGGGATCGCTCGTCCGCGCGCCCGCGTCGACCAGGACGCCGCGATCGACCGCGAGCCCGGCCGCTCGGGCGAGATCGTCGGCGGCGACGACGCCGATGCCGACCACCACCAGATCGCCGGAAAGCTCCGCGCCGTCGGCGAGGCGCACGCCCGTGACCCGGCCGTCGACGGCGAGGATCGCCGCCACCCGCGCGCCGAGGCGGATCTCCACCCCGTGACCTTCGTGGAGGCCCCGCAGCCAATCCGACATGACGGGCGGGAAGACCCGGGGCGAGAGCCGGTCGGCGGCCTCCACCACCACCACCTCGAGACCGAGGGAGCGCAGCGAGGCCGCCGCTTCCAGGCCGATGAAGCCGCCGCCGACGACGACGGCGCGGCGCGCGGTCTTCGTCGCCGCGGCGAGCGCGTCGGCATCGGCGAGATCGCGCATGTGGATGACGCCGGCGAGATCGGCGCCGGGCACGTCGAGACGGCGCACCTCGGCACCGGTGGCGAGCCCCAGACGGGAATAGGCGAGACGTTCGCCGTCGGCGAGAACGACCTCGCGGGCCGCCCGATCGATCGCCGCGACCCGGGTCGCGAGCCGCAGCTCGATGCCGGCGTCGGCGAAGGCCGCCGCCGACTTGAGCATCAACGCGGCGCGCGTCGCCGTGCCCTTCAGATAGGCCTTGGAGAGCGGCGGGCGCTGGTAGGGCGGGCTCGGCTCGGCGCCGATCAGCACCACCTCGCCGCCGAAGCCCAGTTCGCGGGCGGCGAAGGCCAGCCGACATCCGGCATGGGACGCCCCGATCACCACCAGACGATCCACCATGGCCTCACACCTGCCTTTCGGGAACGCGTAGGACGAGGCCGACGAGATCCGGGTTCGCCACGATCTGGCAGGCGAGGCGGCTCGACAGCAGGCGCTCGGCGGCGACCCCTTCGAGCAGCCCGTCCTCTTCGGCGTCGAGCGGCGGCAGCTCACCGGCTTCGAGGCCTTCCACATAGACGTGGCAGGTGGCGCAGGACAGGCAGCCGCCGCATTCGCCGTCGATGCCCTTCACGTTCTCCATCACCGCCGCCTGCATCACCGAGGTGCCCTCGGCGACGTCGACGATCCGACGGGTTCCGTCGCGCAGAATGAAGGTGACGTCGGTCATGATGTCGGCTCCGTCGCCGGGGTGGCGGGGTCAGAAGAGATCGAAATACTCACGATGTTCCCACTCGCTGACCTCCGCCTCGAAGCGGCGGATCTCGGCGTCCTTGATACGGTGGAAATAGTCGACGAAGCCCTCGCCCAGTCCCCTCGCCAGGACGTCGTCGTCGCGCAGCGCCACGATCGCCTCGGCGAGACTGCGCGGCAGGGCGGGAGCGGGCGTGTCGTAGGGCACGTCGGCGGCCGGGGGGGGCTCCAGCCGACGCTCGATGCCGTCGAGGCCGGAGATCACCTGAGAGGCGAGGTAGAGATAGGGGTTGGCCGCCGATTCGCCGACCCGGTTCTCGAGCCGGGTCGCCGGATCGCCGAAGCCGCCGATCATGCGGATCATGGCGCCGCGGTTGTCGCGTCCCCACAACGCCCGGTCCGGCGCCAGCGAGAAGGCGCGATAGCGCCGGTAGGCGTTGATGGTCGGGGCGGCGAGCGCCGCCGCGCCGCGCGCATGCTCCAGCAGTCCCGCCAGATAGTGGCGCCCGAGATCGGAGAGGTCCTCGCCGGAGGCGTCGGGGATGAACAGGTTGCGCCCGTCCGGCGCGGTCAGCGACTGGTGCAGATGCCAGCCGCTGGAGGCGGCATTGGGGATCCTCGGCCGACACATGAAGGTGGCGTGCAGGCCGTTGCGGCGGCAGACCTCCTTCACCGCTGTGCGGAAGAACACCATGTTGTCGGCGGTCTCGAGCCCGATCGTCGGCGAGAAGGTGAACTCGAGCTGGCTCGGGCCGAACTCGACCTCCATCGACCGCAGCGGCAGGCCGAGCCCCTGGATGTTGGCGCGCAGGATCTCGACGATCGGCTCGACCCTGTCGTAGGTCGCTTCCGTCAGATATTCGGCGCCGTTGGTCAGAAGCTCGACCGAGGGGGGCGTTCCGGGTTGACCGGACTGATCGATCCGCATCGCCGGATCGGTGACCCGGAAGACGTGGAACTCGACCTCGAGACCGGTGGTCAGGCCGCAGTCGTGGGCATCGAGGCCGGCGAGGGCTCGGCGCGCCACGCCACGGGTGCAGAAGGGGACGTCGGAGCCGTCGGCGAAGCGCAGGTCGCACAGCACCCAGGCGGCCTTCGGTGCCCAGGGCAACCTGCGCCAGGTGGTCGGATCGGCCATCAGGAGAACATCGGCGGCGCCCTGCATCTCGGGCATGTCGAAGCCGCCGCCGGTGGAGAACACCGGAAACACCGTGCGGTGCGAGGTGTCCTTGGCCAGCAGCGTCGTGGTCAGCGCGACGCCGCGGCGAAGAGCGCCCACCGCTTCGGACGCGACCAGGGCCTTGCCGCGCAGGATGCCGTGTTGATCGGCGAAGACGAAGCGGACCACCTCGATCCGCCCGCCGTCGATCTCGGCGATCAGACGCGCGGCGGCGGCCTCCGCCTCGTTCGACCATCCCTCGAACCGTTCCGATGTGTGGCTCATGTCAGGCCTCGACCTCACCGCCCCAGGGCGCGGCGGCGCGGCGACGGGCATCGCCTTCTCGCCAATAGCGTTCGGTGTCGCCGCTGCGATCGACGCCGTCGAAGCTCACCGGCCCCTTCAGGGACGCCGCCTCGGCCGCGTCGAGATGCATCAGGGGCGTCTCGCCGGCGGCGACCTTCTCGATCTCGGCCGACAGCAGGCGCCGATAGGCGATGATCGCCTTGTCGGAGGTGCCGAGATGCTCACGGGTGCGATCCTGGATCGGCCCCTGGCTCTCACAGGCCCACTGGTCGTGGATGTTGATGTCGAAACCCATGCCCAGGTAGGTCGAGGCCTTCTGCTCGGACGGATCGTAGCCCCAGTCGTTGGATCGATTGCGCAGCGGCCGATAGTCCGGCGCCGGGTAGGTGACCAGGCGCTGCTCACGCATGGTCTTCTTGTCGAGGGGACCGGTGAAGCTGGTGAAGATCGTGAACCAGTAATTGTTGTGGTCGTCGACCGGCACGTGCCACTGGGTGATCGTCACCTCGGGGCTCATCGGGATGACGAAGGCCTGGGGGAAAACGATGTTGGTGACCCGGACATGGGTCTGGGTCTCGTCGATCGGACGCAGCGTGGTCAGGCGCAGGCCGTGATCGGCCGCGGCGACGGAGATCTCGGGGCGATCGTATTCGCGCAGCACCTTGGTGATGGGCAGATCGGAATCGATCGAGGTCGAACGGAACTGCTTGCCATAGCTCGCCTCCGGGTCCTCGTCCTCGAAGAAGCGGTGCAGGAAGGAGGCGTGGGCGGGGTCCATGCCGACCTCGAGCGACTGGAGCCAGTTGCATTCCCACAGGCCCTTGAACGCGAAGGTGTGGGTGTCCGGCGCCACGAAGCAGTCGAGCGCGGGAAGGGCCGGCGGTTCCCCTTTGCCGACATAGGCGAAGATCACGCCGGCGCGCGCCTCGACCGGATAGGCGGTCTGGCGGATGCGCTGGCAGAGCTTGCTGCCGACCGGTTCGGCCGGCGTCTCCAGGCATTTGCCGTCGACGTCGAAGAGCCAGCCGTGGAACGGACAACGCAGCCCGCCGTTCTCCAGCCGCCCGAAGGCGAGATCGGCGTTGCGATGGGGGCAATCGCGATCGAGAAGGCCGTAACGGCCCTGTTCGTCTCGGAACAAGACGAAGTCCTGACCGAGAAGACGAACCGGACGGACCGGGCGCGATCCCTCGAATTCGTCGACGAGCGCTACCGGCTGCCAGTATCGACGAAGAAGTTCACCGCACGGCATGCCGCGGCCGACACGCGTATACGTGTCGTTCTGTTCCTGACTGATCATGGAGAGCCTCGGTATTGAGTTTTGGTTCGAAGAGATCCATGGATGAGTGGACGACTTCGGCCTCACGACGTTGCATGCAGTCTATTTTTCAATGAATGCAATGTCAAACGGCCTACGGGGAAATACGGAGGCCCGGCGTCCGGATCACACCGGTGGATCGGGTGCCCGAAGAGTCATCGGGAGGTGGAATTATCCGCGAGTTTTCAATATGATGTGCGAGGCGAAGCGTGCTCCGGGTCGACCGGTGGGTGCGCAAGGGCTACGGCGGATCGAGGTTGGACTGCATTCAATTGCCGCAGACTGAGTGCAAAAGATGCGGGCCTTGCCGGTTCGGTGGGCAGAATTTCGGGTGAAACGGCATGCAATCACAACAATCGCGCGTCCTGGTGCAGTTGCGGGACCTGATCCTCAAGGGGGAATTCGCCCCCGGCGAACGCTTGGCGGAAATTCCGATCGCCGAGCGTCTGAACGCCTCGCGCACGCCGGTGCGCCTCGCCTTCGCCACGCTCGAGCAGGAAGGACTGGTCCAGTCCTCGCCGAGCGGCGGCTACGTCATGCGCGCCTTCACCCGCAAGGAGATCGACGATGCGATCGCCGTGCGTGGTGTCCTGGAGGGCATGGCGGCGCGTCTGGTGGCGGAAAACGGCCTGACGCGGCAGATGCAGGAAGAGATGACCGAATGTCTCCGCCTCGGCGACGAAGCGCTCGCCCTGCCCGAACTGACCATCGACGCCTATGCCGACTACGTCGAGATGAACAATCGGTTTCACGAACTCTTGTTGAAATTCGCCGACAACGCGGCCCTCACCAGGGCGATCGAGCTCAACAACCGCCTGCCCTTCGCCGCCGCCAGCGCCACGCTGCCGATGCATTCCTCCACCGGCGACGGCCGTCAATGGCTGCTGATCACCCACAATCAGCATCGTTCGATATTGCATGCAATCGAGCGCCGCGAGGGAACCAGGGCTCAGGCCTTGGCGATCGAGCATGTCGAGGTCGCGCGGATGAACCTGCGCCACGCCTATGAAAAGTCCGACGACGGTCGCGTCCGCATGCCGGCTCTGCGGCTTCTGGCTCGGCCGTGACGGGACGTCGACCCGGTGCGTTCGATCGAGGGGTGAGCGCGGTCGATCAGCACCCGTCCGTCCATCGGCTTCGAAGCACGACCCCATCCAAGCTGGAGCCGGTATTCTGAAATTTCGACTGATTTCCTCGCCGCCGAGGGGTCGCGATCGACGCCGACCACGACCTCGGACGATTCAAGAAATTCATGATCGAATCAACGTGATGACGCTCGAATGGAGCGGGGTTGTCGTCGCCCGCCGGGTCCCATGGTCTCTCGCACATGGGAGACGGTCGGCGACGCCCGACGGCGTCTATCGAGACCGTCGGCGGTTTCAACGACAACCATTGAGAGTAGTTCCACGCATCGACCACCCTCTTCGCGTCAGGCTTCACGCTCGGCGGGTAGTGAATTCACGTCGAAAATCTCATGTCCGCCGTCGCTCTTTGCTGGTTGTTAAGACGCGGGATCTAGAGTTTCACGCGTGGAGGTGGCGCGAGAGATCACTTTCGGCGTTCTCACCCGGATTGAACTTCTGACGACGACGCGTGGTGCGAGTTCCATTTCAACTCAACATCGGAGTGGCCTATGCCACTGATCGTGATCCTGGACGATCAAGTGACCAACCGCCGGATCTTCGAGAAGCTGGCGGCTTCGATCGAGGACGGCGTCACCGTCCGATCGTTCGCCGGTCCTCGTGAGGCGTTCGACTGGCTGCAGGGCGGCGCGGTTCCCGATCTGATCGTGACCGACTACAAGATGCCGCACATGAACGGCGCGGAATTCATCCGGGCGTTCAGGGAGAAGGCGCAGTTCGTCGAAATTCCGATCATCGTCATCACCGTCTACGAAGAACGCGACTTCCGCATGCGGGCGCTCGAGGCCGGCGCCACCGACTTTCTCCAGAGCCCGGTCGATTATCAGGAATTCGTCACCAGGGCGCGCAACCTGCTGAAGCTGCGTAAGCAACAATTGCTTCTGGAGTATCGAGCGGAGACCCTGGCGAAGGAACTGGCCACCAGCGAGCATTCGCGCGAGGAGGTCCTGCGGGATTCGACCGAACGCCTCGCCCAGGTCATCGACACGGTTCCGGCGATGGTCAGCGCGTCGGATCGTGACGGACGGATTCTCTTCGCCAATGCCTTTCTCGGCCGGTTCGTCGGCAAGGATCCGACGGCGGTCGTCGGCCAACCGCTCGACTTCCTGTATCCGCGCGACAGCGCCGCCCGCAATCGCGGACTAGATCACAAGATCTTCGAGACCGGGCAGTCGCTGCCGAGCTTCGAGGAGGAACTGGTCAGCGTGTCGGGAAAGCGGCACGTCTTCCTGATCACCAAATCGCCGCTGCGCGACGGCCACGACGTCGTGGTCGGCGTGCTCACCAGCGCGCTCGACATCACCGATCGCAAGCAGGCGGAAGCCCATCTCATCCACCTCGCCCACCACGATGCGCTGACCAATCTGCCCAACCGGGTGCTGCTCTCCGATCGGCTGCGCCGGGAAGTCGCGCGGGCGCGCCGAGGCGACCGTCCCTTCGCGCTCCATCTCATCGATCTCGACGAGTTCAAGAGCGTCAACGATCTGCTCGGCCATTCCGCCGGCGACCGGTTCCTGATCGAGGTGGCGAAACGTCTGCTCGCGGTGGCCGGCCCCAACGACACGGTGGCGCGCGTCGGTGGCGATGAATTCGCGGTGCTTCAGAGTGGGGTGACGCAGGAGGCAGACGCCACCGATCTGGCGAACCGGATCGTCGAGGCGATCGGCGAGCCCTTCGTCGACGGGGAGCGGCACCTGGCCTCGGGAGCGAGCGTCGGCATCACCTTCCATCCCGCCGACGGCGAGGACGTCAACGAACTCCTGAAGAACGCCGATCTCGCCATGTATCGCGCCAAGTCCGAGGGCGGCAACCAGTTCTGCCTCTACGTCTCGGACATGGCCAAGCGGAACCGCCACTCTCTGCTTCTCGATGGCGAACTGCGCGATGCGATCGCCAAGAAGCAGTTCGTCCTCTACTACCAACCGCAGATCGACCTCGAGAGCGGTCGTGTGGTCGGCGCCGAGGCCCTGCTGCGCTGGAACCACCCGGAGCACGGCATTCTGGCGCCGGGCGAGTTCCTGTCGCGCGCCGAGAAGAACGGGCTGATCGTCCCGATCAACGAATGGGTGCTGTACGAGGCCTGTCGGGAGGCCAAATCCTGGCATCGCCGCGGGCTGGAGGGTATGCGGATCGCGGTCAATCTGTCGCCGGTGCAATTCCGCCGACTGAACGTGCCGCTGCTGGTGGTCAAGGTCCTCGCCGACACCGGTCTCGACCCGCGATACCTCGACCTCGAGATCACCGAGAACATCGTCATGGACGACACCGAAACGGTGATCGACCATCTCAAACAGATCCACGCGCTCGGTGTCAGCATTTCGATCGATGACTTCGGTACCGGCTATTCGGCGTTGAACTACGTGAAGCGGTTCCCGATCGACCGGCTGAAGATCGACCAGTGTTTCGTGCGCAATCTCTCGGACGACCCGAGCGACATGGCGATCGTGCGGGCGATCGTCAATCTCGGACACAGTCTCGAGCTCACCGTCACGGCCGAGGGCGTGGAGACCGAGCAACAGGCCGCGCTGCTCCAGACCATCGGTTGCGACGAGGTTCAAGGTCACCTCTACGGCCGGGCGATGCCGGCCGACCGATTCGTCGGCTTCGCCCTGTCGCAGAGCCATCGGCTTCCCCCGGCGCGAGAACATCGATGATCCCCACCTCGCGCCTGTCGATGCTGTCACGCCATCTCGGGTTCGGCCGCATGGCGGCGATCCTCCGCCGACGGCCGGACAGCGAGCACGAGTTGACATTCAATCGTCTGTTGCTGTCCTCGGCGATCCTGATCTACCTGCTGATCGCCCGCCAATCGGGGTCGGCCGCCGCAGCCGATGCGCTCGACGTCGCCGCCGTGCCCTTCGCCACGTTCGAGTTGGTGTCGGCGGCCCTCTTCGTCCACATGCTGCGCAACCCCGGGATCTCGCACCCGCGCCGGATCATCGGCGTCCTCTCCGACATGGGCATCTTCTCCTATGGACTCCACGTCAGTGGGCAGGCCGGATCGGCGCTCTTCCTGATCTATTTCTGGGGCGTCCTGGGCAACGGCTTCCGCTTCGGCGTGCGCTATCTGGCGCTCGCCGCGGGG
>JAFHCF010000202.1:0-11197 GCA_048497495.1 Prosthecomicrobium sp. | reverse complement strand
GGGGCTTCCCGGGTTGCGACGGCGGCTGTCGTCACTGCGGCTTTTCACAGTCGCAGTTGTTGGAGATCAGCGGCGTGACACGGCGGATGGTGACGCGACGGTTCTCGCGCACCGCGCCGTCGGTCTGCACCCGGAGCTGGGCCTCGCCGTAACCCTGGGTGGTCAGGTTCTCTGCCGGGATGTTGAAGTCCCGGGAGAGGATCTCGGCGACCGACTGAGCGCGGCGATCGGAGAGCGACAGGTTGTCGTCCTGATCACCGACCGCGTCGGTGTGGCCTTCGATCAGGAAGACTTCCTCGGCGTTGGCCTCGATCGCCTTGTTGATCGCCGCCGCGATGGTCGACAGACGGGTGATCTGGCTCTGCTCGATCTCCCAGGACCCGGAGGTGAAGGTGATCGCGTTGATGTCGACGGAGCGCATCTGGGCCCGGAGATCGGCGCTGTAACGCACCTCGTCGAGGGTGTAGCGACGCTTCATGCGGGAGAGCGGTGGCGCGGTCAGGGCTTCGTAGATGGTCGCCTCGTCGGAGACGCTGGCGTCGACGACGTAGCGGTCACGCGGGATCATCAGCGGCGGCGGCGGCAGGACCACCACCTGCTCGATGTGGCGCTGGGGACGAGCGCGGAAGGTGTTGTCGATGATGATGACCTCACGACCGTCCGGATAGCGGCGGATGCGGCGCATCAGCCGACCTTCGGAGTCGGTGACGTTGATGAGGCGGACGCCGCCGGGGCGCTCGTAGATGGTGCGGATGTTGCCGCCCTCGTTGATCACCTCGGATTTGTAGCCGAGGACCGCGAAGCGCTCGGCTTCATTGTGGCGAATGAAGGCGGGACCGCCCTCCTCGCGGATGATGATGCGGCCCGGCTCGCGAACGTAGCGGACGTTGCCTTCCGTGTAGTTCTCACGATAGGTGCGGACCTCGGTGACGCCACCGCGGATCTGGTTCGACAGCATGTAGCCACCGATCGCGCCGACACCGACGCCGATGGCGGCGGCTCCGGCGGCACCGATCCCACGGCTCTCACGACGGAACCCGCCCGGCATCGGCTGACCCGGGATCGGAGCACCGGCGACAGGCGGACGGCCGTAGGGGCCGGTGCCCGCACCGATCGGCTGCTGGAACTGACCGTTTCCTTGCCCGCCGATCACTCCTTGTTGGCCGCCTTGCGGACGCTGCTGGCCGCCGGCGCCGAGCTGGCGCTGCTGCTGAATCTGCAGCGCCTTCTGCTGCTGCATCTCCAACTGGCGCTGCTGCTGAGCTTTGAGAGCCTCCTGCTTCTGCTGCATCTGCAACTGGCGCTGCTCGATCTGCTGCGCCTTCTGCTGCTGCATCTGCTGAAGCTTCTGCTGCTGCATGGCCTTCTGCTGCTGCATCTGCTGCAGCTTCTGCTGCTGCAGCTGCTGCGCCTTCTGCTGCTGAATCTGCTGCGGCGTCAACGGCCTGCCTGGAATGCCGGGGGCCGCCGGCGCCAATTGGCCCGGAGCCGCTCCCGGCGCCTTCTGCTGCTGCGCCTTCTGCTGAAGCTGCAACTGCCTCTGCTGTTCGGCCTGGGCCTTCGCCTGAGCGGCCTGCTGCGCCTTCTGCTGGGCCGCCTGCTGCGCCTTCTGCTGCTGAACGCCGTTCTGGGCCAGCGGCGCGCGGGTGGTGGGAGCCTGAGCGGCCGGGGCACGCGCCGCCGGGGCTTGAGCGGCCGGCGCGCGGACGGCGGGGGCCTGCGCGGCCGGGGCGCGCACCGCCGGGGCTTGAGCGGCCGGCGCGCGGACGGCGGGGGCCTGTGCGGCCGGGGCGCGTGCCGCCGGAGCCGGATTGCCCTTCGGAATCTTGTTGGGCGGGCAGCGCACGTTGGTATCGCAATACCATACACCGTTGACCAACTTCGGCGCCGCCATCGCGCTCGTCGAAACCACGACCGCCAGTATCGGTACCACGGCCCCTGCCAGGAGGATGCCCCTCAACTTCGTCATTTCGCTCTCCCTTACCTTCGGACCGGCGCTCGAATGCCGAGCTCGCCCTTGTCCCCAAACCCGATTGCCTCGCGGCGACGGCCAGATGATCGTTCCCCGGCTGAACCGCGACTGAACGACATACGCGGTCTGGGTTCAGCTCGATTTCCGAGACGCCCTTCCGTAGCGACAGGAAGTCTCAAATTCGATTGAAATGCGAGAAATTACGTAGGTGACTCGAAGGGATTTTCACCGGCGAGCGGTAGGCTGGCGACTCCCGAAAAAAAACGAGGGACCGAAAGGCTGAGCCTTTCGGTCCCTCGCAAAGCCGGCGGACGAGGCGCCGATCGGCGTCGTCCTTCGTCTCGATTTGGTCGGGCAGAGAGGATTCGAACCTCCGACCCCTTGACCCCCAGTCAAGTGCGCTACCAGGCTGCGCTACTGCCCGTCAGTGGCCGCTCGTCGCGGGCCGATCGGAACGCTCCATTCATCCGCTTTCGCGAAGGGTGACGCGCCCCGACGAGAGGCGACTTAGACTGTTTCGCGCCCCCGTGCAACATCTTTCCCGGTCCCCTGCCGGTCTCGAGCCGAGGCCGCGCGCGGCGTGGCCGCGCCCGTCCCCGAGCCTCGACCGTGTCACTGGGCCTGGGCCTGCTCGGCCAGAAGCGGGGTGATTCGCCGGACCGTGACCCGGCGGTTTTCGCGCGCCTAACCGCTCGCCTTGGCGCTCAGCGCACCTGATCGAGCAGGCGCTTGCACTCCAACAGTTCGAACAGGGTCGACTGGAGGCGGCGGATTTCGTCGCGCGACAGGGATTGGACACCGCGCGGCGCGGGTCCGGGCTCGGCGTCGCGGGCGGCACCCGGGCGCAGGCGATCGAAGAACTGGCCGATGCCGGCGCGCGGCGTCTCCGGCGCCTCGGGCGGGCGCAGGTCGGCCGGCAGACGCGACGCCCGCCCGCCCATCGGATCGGCGGAAAGATCGGCGACGCCGGCTCGGGCGCCGGGCGGGGGGGGCGTCTCGGGCACGCGAGAGGTCGTCTCGGGGTCGATCGAAGCCTTCGCCGAGGTGGCCGCGCCATTTTCGCCGGCGCCGGGCAGACGCGGGGCGAAACGTTGCGCCATGGCGGCGACCCCCTCGGGCTCGGCGCCGAAATGCGGTTCGGCCCGCGAGACCGGACCCGATGTCTCGCGGGGATCCGAAAGCGAGGCATCCGGCGCGGGGCGATGGGGGGCGAAGGGCGCATAGGCGTCGTCGCCCGTGGGCTCGGACGGGGGCCGCGACGCGACCGCGGCCTCGTCTTCCTCGAAGACCGGCTCTTCGGCGGCGGGCGCGCCCTCCCAGACGGCGCCGGTGGCGGGCGGCTGCGGCGCGCCGTCCTGCCAGACGTTCATGACGAAGCGGACGCCCTGCTCCTTGAGGATGCGCTGGACACCGCGAATGGTGTAGCCCTCACCGTAGAGCAGATGGCGTATGCCCTTCAGCAGCTCGACGTCGTCGGGGCGATAGTAGCGCCGGCCACCGCCGCGCTTCAGCGGCTTGATCTGAACGAACCGGGTTTCCCAGAAACGCAGCACGTGCTGCGGCAGGTCGAGATCGACCGCCACTTCGGAGATGGTTCGGAAGGCGTCGGGGCTCTTGTCCACGGGCTCCGCTCGATTGAGGCGGGGAGCCGCGACAGGCTCAGCCGTCGTCACCCGCCAACGATTCGTTGATCTTCTGCTTCAAGACGTTCGACGGCTTGAACACCATCACCCGCCGCGGCGAGATCGGCACTTCCTCGCCGGTCTTCGGATTGCGCCCGATCCGCTCGCCCTTGGAGCGCACCAGGAAGGTTCCGAAGGACGACAGTTTCACCGACTCGCCCTCCACCAGGCAATCGGAAATCTCGCCGAGCACCATTTCGACGAGGTCGGCCGACTCGGTCCGTGACAGCCCCACCTTCTGGTAGACCGCTTCACACAGATCCGCTCGGGTGATCGTCTTCCCCGCCATGGTCCAGCCCTTCTCTCTCGATGGCCGCAGTCCCCACCGGATCGCTCGCGAACCGACCTCGCGGCCCATCGAAAACCAAATCCCCACCTTCTTTGGGAGGGGTGGGGACAAAAGGTATGACCTCGTGGTGACGCGGTCAACTGCGGCGCCTCGGCCGGCAGATCTACTCTAGCGTCGATACCACCTGAGATTCCAGGGGGTTTCCGCCGCCGCGTCCGATTGTCTCGGCATCGCGGGTCGAACGCCGCCTCACCAACGCAGCAGGACGGCGCCCCAAGTGAAGCCACCGCCCATGGCCTCGAGCATCACCATGTCGCCGGGCTTGATGCGGCCGTCCTTGACGGCCACGTCGAGGGCGAGCGGGATCGAGGCGGCGGAGGTGTTGCCGTGGTGTTGGAGTGTCATCACCACCTTCTCCGGGGGAATGCCGAGCCTCTTGCCGGTGGCGTCGATGATGCGGCGGTTGGCCTGATGGGGCACGAACCAGTCGATGTCGGCGCTGGTCAGGCCGGTCTCGTGGAACAGGACCTCGATGACGTCGGCGAGGTTGGTCACCGCGTGCTTGAAGACTTCCTTGCCTTCCATGCGCAGATGGCCGGCGGTCTGGGTCCGCGACGGGCCGCCGTCGACATAGAGCTTTTCGCGATGGCGTCCGTCGGAGCGCAGCGACGAGGCGAGGATGCCGCGGTCGGCCGAAGTCCCCTCGCCTTCCGCCGCCTCGAGCACCACGGCGCCGGCGCCGTCGCCGAAGAGGACGCAGGTGGTGCGGTCGCTCCAGTCGAGGATGCGAGTGAAGGTCTCCGCGCCGATCACCAGGGCGCGCTTGGCCAGCCCCGCCTTGATCTGGGCGTCGGCGGTGGCGAGCCCGAAGACGAAGCCGGAGCACACCGCCTGGAGGTCGTAGGCGAAGCCGTGGGTGATGCCGAGGCGCGCCTGCACTTCGACGGCGGTGGCCGGGAAGGTGTAGTCGGGGGTGGCGGTGGCGACCACGACGAGATCGATGTCCCGCGCGTCGATCCCGGCATGGGCGAGGGCGGCGCGGGCGGCGTGGGTGGCGAGATCGGAGGTGAATTCGTCGGGGGCGGCGCGATGGCGTTCGCGAATGCCGCTGCGCTCGACGATCCACTCGTCGGACGTGTCGACGAACTTCGCCAGATCGGCGTTGGTGAGGGTCTCGGCCGGCAGATAGGAGCCGACACCACGGACGATGGTACGTACCACGCTCACTTTTCACCTCGCGCGTCGCCGGCGGCGGCTACCGCCGTTCCGGCCCGATGGTAATGGGAGAGCCCCTGGACGATGCTGGCCGTCAGGTCGTTGCGGGCCATGTCGTGGGCGAGTTCGATCGCCGAGGCGAAGCCTTCGGCGTCGGTGCCGCCGTGGCTCTTGATCACCACGCCGTTGAGGCCGAGAAAGACGCCGCCGTTGACCTTGCGCGGATCCATCTTCTCCTTCAGCCGGTCGAAGGCCGACTTGGCCAGGAGATAACCGAGGCGCGCCATCCAGGTGCGGGTGAGGCCGGCGCGCAGGTATTGGCCGATCTGCTTGGCGGTGCCTTCCGCCGTCTTCAGGGCGATGTTGCCGGCGAACCCTTCGGTCACCACCACGTCGACGATGCCGCGGCCGATGTCGTCGCCCTCGACGTAGCCGTAATAGTCGAGTTCGGGGAGGTCGGCCTCCTTGAGGAGACGGCCGGCCATCTTGACCTCCTCGATGCCCTTGACCTCCTCGACGCCGACGTTGAGCAGGCCGACCGTGGGCCGGTCCTTGCCGAACACCGCCTTGGCCATCGCCGCGCCCATGACGGCGAAGTCGACGAGTTGCTGGGCGTCGGCGCCGATGGTGGCACCGACGTCGAGGACGATGGATTCGCCGACGACGGTCGGCCAGATCGCCGCGATCGCCGGGCGCTCGATGCCGGCCATGGTGCGCAGGCAGAACTTCGACATCGCCATCAACGCGCCGGTGTTGCCGGCGGAGACGCAGACCGAGGCCTCGCCGGCCTTGACCGCCTCGATCGCCTTCCACATCGAAGACTTCCAGCGGCCGGCCCGCAGCGCCTGGCTCGGCTTGTCGTCCATGCGCACGACGACGTCGGCGTGGACGATGCGGGAGACGGCGGCGAGCTTGGGGCGGGCGGCGAGCAGTGGCGCCAATCGCGCCTCGTCGCCGAACAGCAGGAAACTCAATTCCGGTCGCCGCTCGAGCGCGAGGGCCGCGCCCGGGACGACCATGTCCGGTCCGGCGTCGCCACCCATGGCGTCGAGAGAGATGATGGTGGGCACTGGCACTTGTTCCGGCTCGTCGGTTCGTCCGACGGAGGCCGGACAATACCGGTTTCCCACGGGCTCGCAACCGCATTCCGCCCCGCTGCTCGCCGCACCCGGGATCCCGGGTGCACGGAACGGACCGGCTCCCCTATCACTCCTTCTTCAGCCGCGCCAGTGCGGCGAAGGGCTTCAGGATTTCGGCGCCGTCGCCGACACCGGCCCCCTCCGCGTCGAAGACGGCGCCGGGTTTGCGCGGATAGGGATCGACCGCCAGGGCGAAATGTTCGGCGATGATCGCCCCGACATCGATGACGCCGTCCTCGATCGGTTCGGGCAGGTCGAGGGCGGAGGTGTCGAGTTCGATCTCGCCGTTCTCGTCCGGCGCGATCTCGTATTTCGCCATCTCCTCGGGGGGCACCAGCTTCAGATCGATGGCCTCGTCGATCGCCGCCTCGATCGGCTCGAGCGTCACCACGCAGGCCTGGGTGAGGCGCGCGGTCAGGCGCCCGGTGACGGCGAATCCGTGCCCCGACCACGGTTTGACCAGGAGTTCGGCGCGCAGCGCCTCGACCGAGGTCACGTCCGCGGCGCGGGCGAGGGCGGCGCGCTGGGCGGCGTCGGCCTCGATCTTCACATGGGTGCCGGCGGGCGCCACCTCGTGGACGGCGAGGGTGCGGACGATCGGCTTTTCTTTATCGGTCATGGCGTGTTCCCGGGTGCGTGGACCGCCGGGTCGGGCCAGGCGACATGGCCGGCGAGGAGGCGGTCGAGGGGCTGGAGGGCGAGGCCCGCGTCGGCGGCGCGGACATGGGCGGCGAGCGCCGCCGCGCCGCTCTTGTCGGACGCGGTGGTGAAGACGTTGCGGGCGAGCGCCGCGGCGAGCGCCGCGCCGTCGCCGGCCACGAGGGCTTCGTCGTAGGCCCGCGTGCGGCCGTTCCAGGCGCCGGCGAGCTTCGACATGCGCTTCGGCACGGAGACGTCGCCGACGCCCATCTCGCGCAGCGCCCGGTCCATCTCGGTGAAGAACAGGTCGACCAGATCCTGGAGACGGCGGTTCGGCGTCTCCGGCTGGCGGCGGCCTTCGCGCGGCAGGGCGACGTCGGCGGCCGGGTCGGCGCGCAGCCGACGGGCGACGAGGGCGAGATGCAGCACGATCATGTCGAAGCGCGCCGTCGGGGTGTCGGGCACGCCATAGTCGGCATAGAAGGCGACGTGCCGTGCTTCGGTCACGATCGCGGCATAGAGCGCGGCTGTGGACGGCGACGGGCCGCTTCGGAACAGGCCGAAGATCATCGGGTCTTCCTGGGCGCGATCGGGCGCCGGGTTCTGGTTCGTCGCGAAGCCGCGACCGTTGTCATCCGACCTAGCGCAGGTTAGGGAATAAGCCAAGAAGAACGGCTCGGAGCGCGATCGCCTCCGAGGGATCGGATCTACGGGGCGCGCGCGACGCGACCCCTCGAGGAGACACGAGATGGTTCGTCGCACGTCGATCGCCGGTCGCGGCGCTGGTTTCGGGCGCATCGGCGGAGGCGCCTTGCGCCGTCTCGCCCTGGCGACGGCGTTGTGCGGCGGCCTCGGGCTCGCCGGCTGCGCCGAGAACTACGATCACGGCTACATCGCGCCCGACAACGCGGTCGGCCAGATCGAGGTCGGCGCCAGCCGCGAGCAGGTGCTGCTGGTCCTCGGTTCGCCCTCGACCACCGCCACCATCGGCAGCGAGGCCTTCTACTACATTTCGCAGAAATCCACCCGCGCCGTCGCCTTCCTCAACCAATCGGTGGTCGAGCAGAAGGTGATCGCCGTCTATTTCGACGACAAGGGCCTGGTCAAGGAAGTGGGCCACTACGGGCTCCAGGACGGCAAGGTGTTCGACTACATCAGCCGCAAGACCAAGACCTCGGGCGCCGACTACGGCCTGCTGTCGCAGATCCTCAAGGCGAACCCGGCGAACCCGCTGACCTCGCAGTGATCCGACCGCCACGGTCGAACCCCGTCGCCGACCTCGCGCCGCCGCCCTCCGGGGCGGCGGTCCTCGTTCGGGGGGAGGACGGCGCGGCGACCCCCGGGCGAAGGCGAGCCCGAGCGTGCGTCGGCCGGTCGAGCCGCGGCTCGTGAAGGGCGGACGGGTCGGCCTTTCGCGCGGACGAGGGCGAGACGAAAAATCCCCCGCGCGAGGAGGCCTCGCACGGGGGATCGAGATCGGACGTCGAGGCGCCGGATTTTCCCGGTTCTCCTCGCGACCGAGGACGGGCGAGCCCGCCTTCGGTCATGGGGTGTCGTCGCGGTCGGCTCAGCCGTGGGCGAGAACCGCCAGCAGCAGCAGCGCGACGATATTGGTGATCTTGATCGCCGGGTTCACCGCCGGGCCGGCGGTGTCCTTGTAGGGGTCGCCGACGGTGTCGCCGGTGACCGAGGCCTTGTGGGCTTCGGAGCCCTTGAGGTGCTTGACGCCGTCCTTGTCGACAAAGCCGTCCTCGAAGGACTTCTTGGCGTTGTCCCAGGCGCCGCCGCCCGAGGTCATCGAGATGGCGACGAACAGGCCGTTGACGATCACGCCGAGCAGCGAGGCGCCGAGCGCCGCGAAGGCCGAGGCCTTGGAGCCGGAGATCAGCAGGACGCCGAAGTAGGCGACGAGCGGGGCCAGCACCGGCAGCAGCGACGGGATGATCATCTCGCGGATGGCGGCCTTGGTCAGCATGTCGACGGCGCGGCCGTAGTCGGGACGCTCGGTGCCGGCCATGATGCCCGGCTTCTCGCGGAACTGACGACGGACCTCTTCCACCACCGCGCCGGCGGCGCGGCCGACGGCGGTCATGGCGATGCCGCCGAACAGGTAGGGGATGAGGCCGCCGAAGATCAGGCCGGCGACGACATAGGGGTTGGAGAGGTCGAAGGAGACCGTGCCCATGCCCTTGAAGTAGGGGAACTTGTCGCCGTTGGCGGCGAAGTAGGCGAGGTCGTTGGAGTAGGCGGCGAAGAGCACCAGCGCGCCGAGGCCGGCGGAGCCGATGGCGTAGCCCTTGGTGACCGCCTTGGTGGTGTTGCCGACCGCGTCGAGGGCGTCGGTGGTCTTCCGCACTTCCTTGGGCAGGCCCGCCATCTCGGCGATGCCGCCGGCGTTGTCGGTGACCGGACCGAAGGCGTCGAGGGCGACGATCATGCCGGCGAGGCCGAGCATGGTGGTGACCGCGATCGCCGTGCCGTAGAGGCCGGCGAGCTGGAAGGTGGAGATGATGCCGGCGACGATGACGATGGCCGGCAGCGCCGTCGATTCCAGCGAGATCGCCAGACCCTGGATGACGTTGGTGCCGTGGCCGGTGACCGAGGCCTGGGCGATCGACACCACCGGGCGCTTGCCGGTGGCGGTGTAGTATTCGGTGATCCACACCAGAAGTCCGGTGACCGCCAGACCGACCAGGCCGGCGACGAAGAGCTTGGTGCCGACGATGGTCTGACCGGCGACGATGCCGACCACGCCCCAACCGACGGTCATCTGGGTGGCGAGCGCCAGGCCGACCACCGACAGGAGACCGGTGACGATGAGGCCCTTGTAGAGGGCGCCCATGATCGAGTTGTTGGCGCCGAGCTTGACGAAGAAGGTGCCGATGATCGAGGTGATGATGCAGGTGGCGCAGATCGCCAGCGGATAGAGCATCGTGACGGCGAGGTTCGGCGCGGTGGCGAAGAAGATCGCGGCGAGAACCATGGTGGCGACGACGGTCACCGCGTAGGTCTCGAACAGGTCGGCGGCCATGCCGGCGCAGTCGCCGACGTTGTCACCGACGTTGTCGGCGATGGTGGCCGGGTTGCGCGGATCGTCCTCGGGGATACCGGCCTCGACCTTGCCGACGAGGTCGGCGCCGACGTCGGCGCCCTTGGTGAAGATGCCGCCGCCGAGACGGGCGAAGATCGAGATCAGCGAGGCGCCGAAGCCGAGCGCCACCAGGGCGTCGATGACGACACGGTCATTGGGCGCGTGCCCGAGGACCGAGGTCAGCACGCCGAAGTAGACCGCGACACCGAGCAGCGCCAGGCCGGCGACCAGCATGCCGGTGACCGCGCCCGCCTTGAAGGCGATGTCGAGGCCGGCGGCGAGCGACACCGTCGAGGCCTGGGCGGTGCGGACGTTGGCGCGAACCGAGACGTTCATGCCGATGAAACCGGCGAGGCCCGAAAGGACGGCGCCGATGACGAAACCGATCGCCACTTCCTTGCCGAGCAGGATACCGAGCAGGACGAGGATCACCACGCCGACGACGGCGACAGTGGTGTACTGGCGCTTCAGATAGGCCTGCGCGCCCTCCGCCACCGCTCCGGCGATCTCCTGCATGCGGGCCGAGCCCGCGTCCGAAGCCATGACCGATCGAATGGCCCAGACGCCATAGACGATCGATACGAGGCCACAGAGAATGACGAAGAGTATGGTCATGATACCTCCCGTTCGAGCCGCGAACATCCGTGGCGGGTTCTTCCCCGTCCTCCGGATGTCGCGTCAGGCAATGTGAATATTTCTACCGGAGTCCACCCTGTTGGACCCCTGGTCGATCGGGGACCAAACCTAACCACGCTCGGGGGCGCGTCAAGGCGGACTTCGGAGGAAAACGATCGGTGAAAACGCGTGCGGATCGCAACCTGCGACCCGACGTCGCACTCCCCGGCATCCGAGCGCGAAAGACTGTGCGCAAGTATCTGTCGCAAGTGAAATTTCTACCGCGACGACCCTCTCAGAAATGTCGAAAGCCGACACCCCCGAGTGGCAGGCGCGCGCCGTCGCGATCGAGGAATCGGACCGGGTCGCCCTCCCCCGTCGCCGCGACGATCCGGCCGATCGCCGCGACCGCGACGCCGGCCCGGCGGGCGTCGGCGACGAAGCCGGCGGCGGCGGCCTCCGGCACGGCGGCGAGGATCTCGTAGTCGTCGCCGCCGCCGAGAATCTCGTCGATCGCCGCGGGGTCGGCGGCGCGCGCCCCGGCGGCGGGGGGCG
>JAFHCF010000201.1:0-10255 GCA_048497495.1 Prosthecomicrobium sp. | reverse complement strand
GAATAGCCGCAGGCGTATTCCGCCGACCGAGCCCGCATGGGACGACCTGCGCCGACGACGGGCTCTGGCGGCGGAATACGGCTCCGGCTATTCCGCCCGGAGGCTCCTCGGCCGCACCAGCTTCATCAGATCGAAGGCCAACGGCGCCACCAGGCCGGCGGCGATGGCGAGGCCGACCGCCGAGGGGTCGGGCAGGGCGAAGTGGAAGAGGTCGCGCAGGGGCGGCACGACGATGGTGGTCGCCAGCGCCAGAGAGGCGGCGGCGGTGATCATCCACGACACCAGACTGCCGCGCCGGAACAGCCGGGTCAGCGCCAGACCGGCGGTGGCGTTGACCTGGACCAGGGCGAGGTTGCCGGTGGTGAGCGCGACGAAGACCAGGGTGCGGGCCTCGTCGATCACCAGCCCGGCGCGCAGCGCCGCGACGTGGACGGCGAGGCAGGCGGCCAGGAGGCCCACGCCCTGCATCAGGCCCCAGCCGATCTGGCGCATCCCGACGAAGGGTTCGCCGAGGGCGCGGGGGCGGCGTTCCATGATGCCGGGCTCCTCGCTCTCGTTCTCGAAGGCGAGCGAGCAGATCGGATCGATCACCATCTCGGTCAGCACCACGTGCAGCGGCAGCATCAACGGCGCACCGCCGAAGAGCACCGGCAGCAGCGCCAGGCCGGCGATCGGCACATGGATCGCGGCGATGTAGATCATCACCTTGCGCAGGTTGTCGAAGATGCGCCGGCCGAGGCGGACGCCGGCGACGATCGAGCCGAAGTCCTCGTCGAGCAGGACGATGTCGGCGGCCTCCTTGGCGACGTCGGTGGCGCGCGGGCCGATGGCGATGCCGATGTGGGCGGCGGTCAGCGCCGGGGCGTCGTTGACGCCGTCGCCGGTCATCGCCACCACCTCGCCGGTGGCCTGGAAGGCGCGCACCAGCCGCAATTTCTCGGAGGGCATGACGCGGGCGAAGACGTTCACCTCGCGTGCCCGCTCGGCGAGGCCGGGATCGTCGAGGGCGGCGATCTCGGGACCGGTGAGGACGGCGAGCGGCCCCTCGGCGAAGCCCACCGGGCGGTCGACGGCCCAGCCGATGCCGGCGCCGGTGGCGATGGCGCGGGCGGTCTCGGGCAGGTCGCCGGTGATCATGACGACGCGGATGCCGGCGCGCTGGGCCTCGCGGATCGCCGCCGGCACGGTGGGGCGCAGCGGATCGGCGAAGCCGACGAGGCCGACGAGATCGAGGGCGAAGGCGCTCTGGTGGGTCGGCGCGTCGGCCTCCCAACGGCCCTCGGCGACGGCGAGGACGCGGAGACCCCGGACCGCCAGACCCTCGGTCCGGGCGAGGAGCGCCGCCGTCTCGGCCTCCGACAGGCCGCAGAGCCGCGCCACCGCCTCCGGCGCGCCCTTGGTGGCGACCTGACCGGCGCCGGCGCCGTCGCGCCACAGCCGGGTCATGGCGAGGAGGTCGGGGGCGACGGCATAGTCGGCCTCGGCGCCGCGGTCGGCGGGATGGACGGCGCCGTCGAGGCGGGCGCCCGCCGCCGCCATCAGGGCGCGGTCGATCGGATCGAAGCCCTCGGCGCGCGACGCCCGCGCCGCCACCGAGAGCACCCGGACGAGCGCCGGGGAGAGCGGGGCGTCGTCGTCGAGGCGCGCCTCCTCGCCGTCGGAGGCGATCGCCGCCAGTTCCATGCGGTTGGCGGTGAGGGTTCCGGTCTTGTCGGTGGCGAGCACGGTGGCCGCCCCCAGGGTCTCGATGATCGCCGGGCGACGGGTCAGCACCTTGACCCGGGCGAGGCGCTCGGCGCCGAGCGCCACGAAGATCGCCAGCGCCATGGGGAATTCTTCCGGCAGCATCGCCATGGCCAGCGCCAGGCCGGCGAGCAGGCCCTCGACCCAGCTGCCGCCGGTCATGTGCACCAGCACCACCAGGGCGACGGAGGTGAGGGCGCCGAAGATGGCGAAGGCGCGGACGAGGCCGGCGATGGCGCCCTGGAGCGTCGTCGCCGTCTCGTCGATCCCGGCGAGCGAGGCGCCGATGGCGCCGACGGCGGTGGCGGATCCGGTGCGGGCGACCTCGGCGAGGCCGCGACCGGAGACGGCGAGGGTGGCGGCATAGAGTTCGGGGCGATCGTCGCCGCCGGGGCGGACGTCGGCGAAGGCGGCGGTGGGCTCGGCGCGCTTGCGGACGGGAACGCCCTCGCCGGTCAGGAGCGACTCGTCGACGACCAACCCGTGATGGCTGCGCAGCACGGCGTCGGCGGCGATGCGCTCGCCCTCCTCGACCACCAGCAGGTCGCCGACCACCACCTCGCGGGCCGGCACCATGCGGTCACGACCGGAGCGGCGGACCCGGGCGGTGGGGGCGGAGAGATCGCGCAGGGCCGAGAGCGCCCGCTCGCCGCGCACCTCCTGGACGATGACCAGGCCGACGCTGAGGCAGGCGAAGACGGTCAGCGCCGCGCCTTCCGCCGGATCACCGATCGCCAGATAGAGGCCGGCGGCGACCAGCAGCATCAGGAACATCGGTTCGGCGAGAACGCCGCGCAGGATCGTGACGAACGACCGCGCCCCGGGGCTCGGCAATTCGTTGGCGCCCTGGTCGAGACGTCGTGCGGCTTCGGCTTCGTCGAGGCCGGTGAGCCGACGCGCATCGGGCGAGGTGGCGGCGGGGAGGGTGGCGGGCTCGTCGCGGCGCGGCGAGGCGGGACCGGAAGCCATGGATTCCTCCACCGTCACGAGGCCGAGGTCGACCTCTTCACACGGACGCGATGTCGAGCCCGCGCATCAGGCGCGGTGTCGACCAGGTCGGGGTCAGGCCCTCGCGCATGATCAGTCGGCGCAAGGGGCCGATGCGGTTGGCGAGCGCGAAGCCGAGGGATCGCGCCGCCTGCACCGGCAGGAGATCGGAGAGCAGCGCTCGATTGGCGAGGTCGACACCGCGGGTGCGGGTCTCGACGTCGAGGCGGCGCGACTTCTCGTAGGCGCGCAAGGTCGCCTCGCCGCCGATGTCGCGCGTCTGCGCGCGTGCCTCGGCGGCGATCTCGGCGAGCGAGGCGATGTCGCGCAGCGACAGGTTCAGCCCCTGCGCGCCGATCGGCGGGAAGGTGTGGGCGGCCTCGCCGACGAGAGCGACGCGGGCGGCGCCATGGGCGTCGGCGATCATCGAGGCGAGCGGCCAGACCTGGCGGCCGGGCTCGACGGTGAAGCGGCCGAGGAGCGAATGGGCGCGGCGCTCGAGTTCGAGGGCGAGGGCGTCGTCGGCGAGGGCGCAGAGCCGTTCGGCCTCGTCCGGCCGCTCCACCAGCACCACCGAGGAGCGGTTGCCCGGCAGTGGCACCAGGACGAAGGGGCCGGCGGGGCCGTGGAATTCGGTGGAGACCAGGCCGTGGGGAAGCGGATGGGAGAGGTTCAGCACCAGCGCCGACTGGGGATGGGCCCAGCCGGTGGTGGCGATGCCGGCGGCCTCGCGCAACCGCGACTTTCTACCGTCGGCGGCGGCGACGAGGCGGGCCGCGATGTCGCCGCCGGTCGACAGACGCAGGGTGGCGCCGGTCGCGCCCAGGTCGGCGGTCTCGACCGTCGCCTCGACGCGGGTGACGGTGGAGGCGGCGACGCGGGCATCGAGGATGCGGGTCAGCGCCGAATTGACGATGTTGACGCCGAAGCTCTCGAGGCCGATCTCGGCGGCGCGGAACGACGCCTCGGGCGCGCGGATCAGCCGGCCGGTGTCGTCGATCAGGCGCATCACCGCCAGTGCCGCGCCGTTCGCGGCGATCTCGTCCCACAGGCCGAGGGTCTCGAAGAAGGTCACCGAACCGCCGAGGAGGGCGGTGGTGCGGACGTCGTCGGGGCGGGACGCCGGGGCGATCAGCGCGGTCGAGAAGCCGGCGCGGGCGAAGACGATCGAGGCCGCGAGCCCGGCCGGGCCGGCGCCGACGACGGCGACGTCGAAGTTCGTCGGCACGTTGGAAGCGGTCATGGGCGGGCTCCGATTCGGCAGGTCCAGACGGATGGGGCGGCGGCGACGAGCCGCGCCGACCCGCGGACACCTATAGCGCAGGCGCGGGCGGGCGTCGCCCGTCTCCCTCGACGCCCTTGCTCGTCTCGTGGTTTCTCGCATGCTCACGCGATCGCGGAGATGGAGGAGACCACCATGATCGAGACGGACGAGCACGAGGTGATCGGCATGGAACGCGCCGCGCTCGGGCGCTGGTGCCGGGGCGATCCGTCGGGATTCCTCGAGATCTCGGACGAGGACGTCACCTATTTCGATCCGTTCCATCCGCTCCGCATCGACGGGCTTGCGGCGCTCACGGCCTACTATGAGGCTCTGCGCGGCAAGGTCTCCGCCGCCGCCTGGGAGATCGTCGCGCCGTCGGTCGCCGAGATCGGTGAGGTCGCGGTCCTCACCTTCCGTTTCGTCTCGCGGGGCGCGGCCGGCGGGGAGGCGCGCTGGAATTGCACCGAGGTCTACCGCCGTCGGCCGGGAGGCTGGCGCATCGTCCAGACCCACTGGTCCTTCACGGCGGCGAAAGCCGGAACCTGACGTCGCGACGCTCGCGGGGGCTTGCCATCGGCGTCGCGAAAGCCCATTTCGGAGAGCATGGAAACGGGCGTGGGTTCGACCGGCGGCGGCCGGAACGGGGAGGGTGTGGCGACGGCGGGAGCCGCCGTGCCGCTCGGCCTGTTGCGCCGTCCCAAGGTTCTGGTGTGGTCGGCCGTGGGGATCGGCGCGGTGGTCGGATGGGCCTGGCTCGCCGCGATGATCGCCGGCATGCTCGACACCACCGACATGACGACGCTCGGCCCCGGCATGGGGCTGCTCAACCGGATCAACGGGCTCGCGGCGCTACCGCCGGAGGTGCGCGCCGCGTTCACCGTCCTGTGCGGGCCGACCGGCGAGGCGTGGACGCTCGGCGACGCGGCGGCGGTGCTCGCCATGTGGGTGGCGATGGTGCTGGCGATGATGCTGCCGAGCGCGGCGCCGGTCCTGACCTCCTACGCCAGGCTCGCCGAGGAGAAGCTGCGCGCCGGGTCGGCGAGCGCCTCGCCGCTCTATCTGGCGGCGGGCTATCTCACCATCTGGCTGGTCTTCGCCGTGGTGGCGACGGGGGCGCAGGCGTTGCTCACCCAGCTCAGGGTCCTGACCCCGGCGGGGCTGACCGCGAGCCAGGTGCTGGCCGGAACGACGCTCTTCGCCGCCGGCCTCTACCAGTTCTCGCCCTTGAAGCTCGGCTGCCTCACCCGCTGTCGCTATCCGGCGCCCTATTTCGCCGACAATTGGACGCCGCGCGCGGCGCGCGTCTACCGCCAGGGGATCGAGCTGGGGCTCGACTGCTTGGGGTGCTGCTGGGCGCTGATGGTGGTGATGTTCGCCGTCGGCGTGATGAACGTCGTCTGGATCGCGGTGATCGGCGCGGTGATGACGGTGGAGAAGGTCACCTTCTCGGCCTGGGTCCCGCGCCTCATCGGCGTCGTCCTGCTCCTGTGGGGGCTCGCGCTGATCGGCTTCTCGCCGGTCGGTGCCGCGCTGCTCTCCCGTTTCGCTCCTCTCTGACTGCCCGCCCGACCGAAGGACCGCCCGCATGGATCTCGTCGCTCTCCTCTCCGATCCCGCCATGTGGGCGAGCCTCGTGACCCTGACGGCGCTCGAGATCGTCCTCGGCATCGACAACGTGGTGTTCCTGTCGGTGGCGACCGCCCATCTCGACAAGGTCGAGGCGGCGCGGGCGCGAAAGCTCGGCCTCGCCCTGGCGCTCGGCTTCCGCATCGCGCTGCTCTTCGCGATCTCGTGGATCGTCCAGCTCAAGGACCCGGTGATGGTGCTGTGGGGCCATCCGCTGTCGGTCAAGGATCTCATCCTGATCGTCGGCGGCGGCTTCCTGATCTACAAGGCGGTCAACCACATCCACGAGGAGGTGGAGGAACAGGTTCCGGAGGAGATGGCGCGCGTCGCCTCCAACGCCTTCGCGGCGGTGGTCGGCCAGATCATCATCATCGACATCGTCTTCTCGCTCGATTCGATCATCACCGCCGTCGGCCTCGCCCAGGACGTCGGGGTGATGATCACGGCGGTGATCATCGCGGTCGGCGTCATGTACGTCGCCTCCGGCCCGGTCTCGAACTTCATTTCCCGCCATCCCACCACCAAGGTGCTGGCGCTCGCCTTCCTTCTGCTGATCGGCATCGCGCTGGTCGCCGACGGGCTCGGCTTCCATCTGGAGCGCGGCTACATCTATGCGGCGATGGCCTTCTCGGCCGGCGTCGAGGCGCTCAACATCCTGGCCAAGAGCCGCAGGGAGAAGGCCCGCGCCGGTAAGTGAGGCGCGGGAGAAGTGACCACCGGCGGCCGACCACGGTCGCGGCGAGGGAGAAACGACGATGGTCGACGGCATTCGCGTTCACGAGGTCGGTGGTCCCGAGGTGTTGCGCTGGGAGAGCTTCGAGGTCGGCGCGCCCGGCCCCGGTCAGGCGCGCGTCCGGCATGCCGCCATCGGCCTCAACTTCATCGACTGCTATTTCCGCTCCGGCCTCTATCCGGCGCCGGCGGGTCTGCCGCTCATCCCCGGCAACGAGGGCGCAGGCACCGTGGTGGCGTTGGGCGAGGGGGTGACCAGCGTCGCCGTCGGCGACCGGGTCGCCTATGTCGGGCCGCTCGGCGCTTACGCCGAGGAACGGCTGGTGCCGGCCGACCGGCTGGTGAAGATCCCCGACGGCGTCTCCGACGACATCGCGGCGGCGGCGATGCTCAAGGGCATGACGGCGCAGTATCTGCTCAAGCGCACCTTCAAGGTCGGGCCGGGCACGACGCTGCTGTTCCACGCGGCGGCGGGCGGCGTCGGCCAGATCGCCGGCCAATGGGCCAAGCACCTCGGCGCCACGGTGATCGGCACCGCCGGCGGGCCGGACAAGGTGGCGCTGGCCAAGACCCGCGGCTACGACCACGTCATCGACTATCGGGCGGACGACTTCGTCGCGGCGGTGAAGGAGATCACCGGCGGCAAGGGCGTCGACGTGGTCTACGATTCGGTCGGCAAGGACACGTTCCCGAAGTCGCTCGACTGCCTGAAACCCTTCGGCCTGTTCTGCTCCTTCGGCAATGCCTCGGGCCCGGTGCCGCCGTTCTCGCTGCAGGAACTGGCGTCGCGCGGCTCGCTCTTCGCCACCCGCCAGACGCTCTTCACCCACATCGGCCCGCGCGCCACACTCGAGGAGATCGCCGGCGACCTGTTCGCGGTGATCGCTTCCGGCGCGGTGGAGATCCCGCTGTCGAAGCACTGGCGGCTCCGGGACGCGGCCGACGCCCACCGGGCGCTGGAGGCGCGGGCGACGACGGGGTCGATGGTGCTGATCCCTTGAGGGGGCGGGCGCCGGTCGGGGATGGTCCGAGGCGGCCGGTCGATCTCCTCGTGCTGCTGCACGGGGTCGCGGCCGAGGGCCGCCAGATCGCGCCGTTGGGTGCGATCTGGACGAAGCGCCTCGAGGGCGTCGGCTTCGCCGCGCCCGACGCGCCCTTCGCCTGGGAACACGGGCCGCCCGGGCGGCAATGGTATTCGATCGAAGGGGTCACGGGCGAGAGCCGGGCGGCTCGGGTGGCGGCGGCGGCGAGCGCCTTCGACGCGGTGGTCGATCGGGCGATCGCGGCGGCCGGCACCACGGCGGCGCGCACCGTGCTCGTCGGCTTCTCGCAGGGCGGCACGATGGCGCTCGACGCGGTAGCGCGCGGCCGCGACTTCGCCGGGATGATCGGCCTGTCGACCCGGCTGGTGAGCCCACCGACGCGTCGGCTCGACGGATTTCCCATGCGCCTCGTCCACGGCGACGCCGACGAGGTCATCCCCATGCGAGAGGGCGAGCGGGCGCGCGACGCCTTCGCCGCGATGGGCGCCGACGTCGATCTCGTCCGGGTGGCGGGGGGTGGCCACGGCATCGGCCCGGCGGCGGGTTCCGCCGGGCTCGCCCATCTGTGCGCGCTGATCGCCAACCCCGCCGTCTGAAATGTCGGTTGTCGCGCGTGCCGGGTTCGGGCAGCATGGCCGGATCGACGAGGGCGGGGGAGGGACGAGATGCCGAAGGGTCGGTTGGAGGCGTTCAGCGACGGCGTTCTCGCCATCATCATCACCATCATGGTGCTCGAGATGAAGGTGCCACACGGCACCGATCTCGCGGCGCTGACCGCGCTGACGCCGGTGTTCCTGTCCTACGTGCTGTCGTTCATCTATGTCGGCATCTATTGGAACAACCACCACCACATGCTGCACGCGGTTCGCCGTGTCGACGGCGTGGTGCTGTGGGCCAATCTCCACCTGCTGTTCTGGCTGTCGTTGTTTCCCTTCGTCACCGGCTGGATGGGCGAGAACCATTTCGCCGCCCTGCCGGTGGCGATCTACGGCGTCGTGCTGTTCTTCGCGGCGACGGCCTATGCGCTGCTGGTGATGGCGCTGAGACGTCGGCACGGGCCGGAGACGGATTTCGCCCGCGCGGTCGGGCACGACTACAAGGGCAAGATCTCGATGGCGCTCTACTTCGCCGGCATCCTGCTCGCCTTCGTCTTCCGCTGGGGCGCCATCGCGCTCTACGTCGGCGTGGCGATCCTCTGGCTGGCGCCGGATCGTCGCTTCGAGAAGGTGCTGTTTACGGAGAAGGAGTAGGGGGGAGTGAGGACGTGGCCTGCGCCCGTGCGCGATGGTTCGAGACGGGCCTCCGGCCCTCCTCACCATGAGGCTTCTTTTTGGAGTTTCGAAACAATATCAAAGGCCTCATGGTGAGGAGGCGTGCGTCGCACGCCGTCTCGAACCATCGCGAGCCGCGTAGATCTCACCCGACCGCCGTGCCCCTCAGGTCGTAGGCGTCGGCGCCCTCGATCCTGACCGTGACGATGTCGCCGACGCGCAAGGGGCGGTGGGCGGCGACGTGGACGGCGCCGTCGATCTCGGGCGCGTCCCACTTGGTGCGGCCCTTGGCGACCGTCGGGCCGACCTCGTCGATGATCACCGGCACCCGGCGACCGACGCGGCCCTTCTGGATCTTGGCGGCGATCGCCTGTTGATGGGCCATCAGGCGGTCCCAGCGCTCCTGCTTGACTTCTTCCGGCACCGCGCCGGGCAGGTCGTTGGCCTTGGCGCCCTTGACCGCCTCGTATTTGAAGGCGCCGGCGCGGTCGAGCCTCGCCTCGGTCATCCAGTCGAGCAGGTCCTGGAAGTCGCGCTCGGTCTCGCCGGGGAAGCCGACGATGAAGGACGAGCGGATGGCGAGATCGGGCACGATGGTGCGCCAGGCGGCGAAGCGATCGAGGGTCTTCTCCTGCGCCGCCGGGCGCTTCATCGCCTTGAGCACCGGGGTCGCGGCGTGCTGCAGGGGGATGTCGAGGTAGGGCAGGATCTTGCCCTCCGCCATCAGCGGGATGACCTCGTCGACATGGGGGTAGGGGTAGACGTAGTGCAGGCGGACCCAGACGCCCATGTCGCCCAACTCGCGCGACAGGTCGAGGAACTTGGCGCGGACCTCGCGATCCTTCCAGGTCGAGCTCGCATAGCGCAGGTCCTGGCCATAGGCGGAGGTGTCCTGCGAGATCACCAGCAGTTCCTTGACCCCGGCCTTGACCAGCTTCTCCGCCTCGCGCAGCACCTCGCCCGCCGGCCGCGACACCAGATCGCCGCGCAGATGCGGGATGATGCAGAAGGAGCAGCGGTTGGAGCAGCCCTCGGAGATCTTGAGATAGGCGTAGTGGCGCGGGGTGAAGCGCACGCCCTGCGGCGGCACCAGATCGACATGGGGGTCGTGGGCCGGCGGGATCGCCGCGTGCACCGCCTCGACGACGCTGTCATAGGCCTGCGGTCTGGTGATGGCGAGGAGGTTGGGGTACCGCGCCTCGATCTCGCTCGCCTCGGCGCCCATGCAGCCGGTGACGATGACCTTGCCGTTCTCCGCCATCGCCTTGCCGATCGCCGCGAGGCTCTCGGCCTTGGCGCTGTCGAGGAAGCCGCAGGTGTTGACCACCACCACGTCGGCGCCGGCGTGGGTCTTGGTCAGCTCGTAGCCCTCGGAGCGCAGATGCGTGACGATGCGCTCGCTGTCGACCAGCGCCTTGGGGCAGCCCAGGCTGACGAAGGAGATCTTGGGCGCCCGGGCGTCGGGCGCGACGGTCTTGGTGTCGATGTCGGTCATGGCGAGATCCATGCTGCGGATCGGTGGCGAAAGCAAGTCCGAGGGCGGATCGGGGGGCATCGTAGGGAGGAATAGGCGAAGCCGTATTCCGCCG
>JAFHCF010000200.1:0-50982 GCA_048497495.1 Prosthecomicrobium sp. | reverse complement strand
GAGCAAGCTCCGCGGCCGGTGGTCGATCTCGGTGTCGGGTCTCAGCGGATGACGCGGGCGCCCTTGCCCTTCATGATCGCCTCGACTTCCTTGACGTTGACCATCGAGGTGTCGCCGGGGGTGGTCATGGCGAGCGCGCCGTGGGCGGCGCCGTATTCCACCGCGGCTTGCGGACCCTTGTCCATCATGAAGCCGTAGGCGAGGCCGGAGGCGAAGCCGTCGCCGCCGCCGACGCGGTCGTAGATCT
Organism: Prosthecomicrobium sp.; assembly: GCA_048497495.1. Classification (GTDB taxonomy): domain Bacteria; phylum Pseudomonadota; class Alphaproteobacteria; order Rhizobiales; family Ancalomicrobiaceae; genus JAFHCF01. The sequence goes on along the minus strand of JAFHCF010000200.1, from coordinate 50,735 downwards.
CCAGGTTCTCGCGCATCGGCGCCTCGTAGAACTGGCCGCCGGCATAGATCACCGCGCCCCAGTCGTTGACCGAAGCGGTCTTGGCGTTGCGCAGGGTGGTGGCCGCCACCTTGAAGTTCGGATAGGCCTTGACCGCCGTCTCGATCATCTTCTTGAAGTTGGCCGGGTCGATCTTGGAGATGTGCTCGTCGAGGCCCTCGACCTCGAAGCCGAGGCAGGCGGTGAAGTCTTCCTCGTTGCCGAGCATGACGTCGACATGCTCGGCGATGGCGCGGTTGACTCGCTGCGCCCCGTCCTTGCCGCCCTGGCTCTTCCACAGCTGGCCGCGGTAGTTGAGGTCGTAGGAGACGACGGTGCCGTATTTCTTGGCGACCTTGACCGCCTCGATCACCACTTCCGAGGTGTTGGGGGCGAGCGCGGCGAAGATGCCGCCGGTGTGGAACCAGCGCACGCCCTCCTCGCCGAAGAGCTTCTCCCAATCCACTTCGCCGGGCTTGATCTGCGACGCGGCGGAGTTGCCGCGGTCGTTGCAGCCGAGCGCGGCGCGCGGGCCGTAGCCCTTTTCGGTGAAGTTCAGGCCGACGCGGGTGTTGCGGCCGATACCGTCGAACTCGCGCCAGATGATGTGCGAGGTGTCGACGCCGCCTTGGCAGATCAGGTCTTCCACGAGCCAGCCGACGTCGTTGATCGGCAGGGCGGTGACGACCGAGGAGCGCTTGCCCCAGCACTTGCGCATGGCGCGGGCGACGTTGTACTCGCCGCCGCCTTCCCACACCTGGAAGGTGCGGGTGGTGCGGACGCGGCCGAAGCCGGGATCGAGGCGCAACATCACCTCGCCGAGCGAGACGCAGTCCCACTTGCAGTCTTCCGCCTTGCGGATCTTCAGGATTTCGTCGGTCATGTCACTTGCCCCGGATCGAGCGCACCAGCGCGATGGTGTCGCGCACCTTCTTCTCGATGCCCTTGTAGTCCTTGGCGGCGAGAAGCTCCTTGGTGATCAGGTTGGACCCGACCCCGGCGCAGACGATGCCGGCGCCGAACCACTTCTTGAGGGATTCCTCGGTCGGCTCGACGCCGCCGGTCGGCATGATCTTGGTCCAGGGGCACGGGCCGAGCATTGCCTTGACGAAGTCGGGACCACCGACCGAGGAACCGGGGAACACCTTGACGATCTCGCAGCCGAGTTCTTCCGCCTGGCCGATCTCGGAGGCCGAGCCGCAGCCGGGCGAATAGGGGATCTTGCGGCGGTTGCAGACCTTGGCGACATCGGGATTGAGCAGCGGGCCGACGACGAACTTGGCGCCGTTGGCGATGTAGAGGCCGGCGGTCGGGGCATCGACGATCGAGCCGACGCCCATGATCACGCTGGGATCGACTTTCGCGAAGTGCATGGCGACGTCGAGGAAGACATGGGCGGCGAAGTCGCCGCGATTGGTGAACTCGATCGCCTTGGCGCCGCCGTCGGCGCAGGCCTGGATCACGTTCTTACAGAGCTCGGCATCCGGATGATAGAAGACCGGGATGATCCCCTGGTCCATCATCGCGGCCAAGACCTCCATGCGGTCGTGCTTCATCGCGGGATTTCCTTTCGATGGTGATCGCGCGGAACGCGCCCGAGAACAGCGCCGGGAGCCGGCTGTCCGTCGTGGGCCGGGGCGCTCGTCTTCGCGCTGTCGAAACCCGGCGCAGCTTCTCATGGAGACTCATACCTGTCAACCTATCTGATAGGTTGTTCGGTGCGGATCTTTCTGCCAAACTCGCCCCATGACAGGCTTCGATCTCGCTCCCCTGGAACACGGCTCGCTCACCGAACGCGCGGTCGAGGCGCTGCTCGACCGCATTCTGACGCGACGGCTCGAGCCCGGCACCTCGCTGCCCTCGGTCGGCGTCCTGGCCGAGACCATGGGGGTCAGCCGGCCGGTGGTGCGCGAGGCGCTCAACGCCTTGAAGGCGCTCGGCATCATCGAGATCGCCAACGGCAAGAAGGCGGTGATCCGCGATCTCGACGGCGAGGTGCTCAGGATCTTCTTCCGCCGCGCCCTGCAGGTCGTCGACGATTCGGTCCGCGAGGTCATGGAGGTCCGTACGGGGATCGAGATCCGCGCCGCGGCGCTCGCCGCCCGCAACCGCTCCGACCGGCATCTCGCGGCGTTGAAGGATCTCATCGTCCGGATGGAGGAGACGATCGACGACGCGGCGCGCTTCAGCCGCCACGATTCGACCTTCCATCTCGTCATCGCCGAGGCGAGCGGCAATCGCCTGATCTTTCACGTGGTCGAGTCGCTCGAGGCGGCCCTGCGCAACGCCTCCTATCAGGGGGTCAGGGCGATCGCCGAGCACGGCAAGGTGCGCGACGTCATCGACGAGCACCGGGGCCTCCTCGCGGCGATCGAGGCGCGCGACGAGGCGCGGGCGGCGGCCCTGATGCACGACCACATCGAAGCCGCCATGGCGCGCATGGGAATCGCCGACTGAGATCGGCCGGATCGACGCGCGGGCCTCGTGCTCTTCGCGAGGCGCCGGGCGCATGGCTCACAGCACCGCGCCGATGTGCCAGGGCACGAATTCGTCGTCGCCGTAGCCGAAGACCTCGCTGCGGGTCTTCTTGCCCGAGGCGACCTCCAGGATCTCGGCGAAGATCTCGGCGCCGACCTGGTCGACGCTCGCGTCGCCGGTGACGATCCGGCCGGCGTCGATGTCGATGTCCTCGGCCATGCGGGTCGCGAGGTCGGTGTTCGACGCCACCTTGATCGACGGCGTCGGTCGGCAGCCGAAGCACGAGCCGCGCCCGGTGGTGAAGACGACGACGTTCGCCCCGCCCGCCACCTGGCCGGTCGCCGAGACGGGATCGTAGCCGGGGGTATCCATGAAGACGAGGCCGCGCGCCGTCACCTTCTCGGCGTAGCGCACGACGTCGACGAGCGGACTGCGACCGCCCTTGGCCACCGCGCCCAGGGACTTCTCCAGGATGGTGGTGAGACCGCCGCGCTTGTTGCCGGGCGAGGGATTGTTGTCGAGCGAGGCGCCGGTGGCGCCGACGTAGGCCTTCCACCAGTCGAGCCGTGCCGTCAGCTTGGCGGCGACCTCGGGTTCGGCGCGCGCGGTCAGGAGGTGCTCGGCGCCGAAGATCTCCGGGGTCTCGGAGAGAATGGCGGTGCCGCCCGCCGCCACCAGCCGGTCCATCGCGGCGCCGAGCGCCGGATTGGCGGTGATGCCGGAAAAACCGTCCGAGCCGCCGCATTGCAGGCCGACGGTGAGTTCGCTGGCCGGGACCTCGACCCGCTCGAGCCTCGAGGCGACCTCGGCCATCGGCTCCAACAGTTCGAGGGCGCGCAACACCGCCGAGCGCGAGCCGCCGACGTCCTGGATGTTGAAGGCGGTGATCTCGGCGCCCTTGCCGGCGGCGCCGTAGAGGACGATCTGGTTGACCTCGCAGCCGAGCCCGATCAGGAGGCTCGCGGCGAAGTTGGGGTGGCCGAGATAGCCGGCGATGGTGCGGCGCAGGACGCCCGGGCCCTCGCCGGCGGCGGCCGAGCCGCAGCCCTGGCCGTGGACGATCGGCACGAAGCCGTCGATGCCGGGAAAGCGCGGCAGCAGCTCGCGATTGGCGACCTCGGCGATGCGCCGGCACACCGTCACCGAACAGTTCACCGAGGCGACGATGCCGATGAAGTTGCGGGTGCCGACCCGGCCGTCGGCGCGGCGGTAGCCCATGAAGGTGGCGCCCTCGACGATCGGCAGGGGGCGCGTGGCGCGGGCGACGGCGCGGCGCTCGGTGCCGGGGACGAAGCCGAGATTGTCGACATGGACATGGGCGCCGGCGGCGATGTCGGCGGTGGCCTCGCCGATCGGCTGGCCGTATTTGAGCACAGGATCGCCGCGGCGGAGCGCCCGCAGCGCCACCTTGTGGCCGGCGGGGATCGGCGCGACGGCGGTGACGCCGGCGGCGACGGCGTCACCGGGCTCGAGCGCCCGGATCGCCAGAGCGACGTCGTCGTCGGCCGAGAGTACCACCACGGCGGGTCCGCTCATCCGGCGATCTCCGACTGGGCGCGGGCGACGGTGGCGCGGGCGCCGAGGGTGAAGAGGCGATCGAGCGCCGCCTCCACCGGCTTCATGAAACGCGGATCGGCGGCGAGATCGGTACCGAAGACCTCGCTCACCCGCGCCAGCGCCGGCGCGAGGCGGGCGGCGTCCGGTCCGGCTTCGTCGGCGATGGTCCGCAGCCGCACGGCGAGCGGATCGCGCACGTCGATCGCCTCGCCCTTCTCGTCGACGCCGGTGACGTAGCGCATCCAGGCCGCCACCCCGAGGGCGAGGCGGTCGATCGGCGCGCCGGCCGCCAGACGGTCGCGGATGGTGCCGAGCAGGCGCTGCGGCAGTTTCTGCGAGCCGTCCATGGCGATCTGCCAGGTGCGATGCTTCAGCGCCGGATTGCGGAAGCGGGCGAGGAGGGCGGCGCGATAGGCGGCGACGTCGACGGAAAGCGCGGGAAGCGTCGGGGCGCTCTCGTGTTCCATCAGGCCGGCGATCAACGCCTGGAGCGCCGGTTCGGCCATCGCGGCGGCCACCGTCTCGTGGCCCATCAGATAGCCGAGATAGGACAGCGTCGAATGCGAGCCGTTGAGGAGGCGCAGCTTCATCAACTCGTAAGGGGCGACGTCGGCGACGAATTCGACCCCGACCTTCTCCCAGGCCGGTCGGCCGAGGGAGAAGGTGTCCTCGACCACCCATTGGGTGAAGGGCTCGGTCATGATCGGCCAGGCGTCCTCCATGCCGATCGCCGCGGCGACGGCGGCACGGTCGGCGTCGGTGGTCGCCGGCACGATGCGGTCGACCATGGTGGAGGGGAAGAGCACCTCGCCGGCCACCCAGGCGCCGAGATCGGGATCGACCAGTTCGGCGAAACGGGTGACGAGCCGCTTCAGGGTGTGGCCGTTGGCCGGGAGATTGTCGCAGGCGAGAACGGTGAAGGGGGCGAGGCCGGCGGCGCGGCGGGCCTTCAGGCCCGAGACGATGGCGCCGAGCGTCGTCTTCGGCCGATCGAGATGGGCGAGGTCGTTGCGGATGTCGGGGTCGTCCTCGCGCAGGTTCCCGGTCGCCGGGTCGTGGCTGTAGCCCTTCTCGGTGACGGTGGTGGAGACGATCCGCACGGTCTCGTCGGCGAGGCGGCGACGCAGCGCGGTCGGATTCTCCGGCGCCACCAGGACGCCGGTCGAGGCGCCGATCACCCGGCGGCGGGCGCCGGTGCCGTCGACCGCCGAGACGGTGTAGAGCCCGTCCTGCGGCATCAATGCGTCGCGGGTGTCGGTGGAGCGCAGCGAGACGCCGAGGATGCCCCAGGAGGGATCGTCGGCGAGCACGGCGTCGGTGTAGACCGCCTGATGGGCGCGGTGGAAGGCGCCGATGCCGAGATGGACGATGCCGGTGGTGATCGCGGCCGGATCGTAGGCGGGGCGGTCGACGGTGGTCGGCAGGCGGTCGAGCGTGGAACGGGAGAGGCGCATCACCAAATCCTCGATCGAGCGTCGCCGCGCGCGGCGCGAGCGACGTTCCGGGTGGGGTTGACGAACTTCGGGGCGACGACCGGCCGGATCGGCGTCGTCACCCCATGATCACGGACATCACGTCGATCGGCCGCATCGCGGGCGAGCCGGCCGATCACAGTCGATAGGCCGCCTTGGCGAGGCGGTAGGCGAGGTCCTGGGCGACGTCGTGCGCCTCGGCCTCGTCGAGACGGTGGCTCACCACCAGTTCGGCGAGGAAGCCGCAGTCGATGCGGCGCGACACGTCGTGGCGGGCCGGAATCGAGGGGAAGGCGCGGGTGTCGTCGTTGAAGCCGACGGTGTTGTAGAACCCCGCCGTCTCGGTCACCTGTTCGCGGTAGCGCCGCATGCCCTCGGGGCTGTCGTGGAACCACCAGGCCGGGCCGAGCCTGAGGATCGGGTAGTGGCCGGCGAGCGGGGCGAGTTCGCGCGAGTAGGTCGTCTCGTCGAGGGTGAAGAGGATCACCGTGAGGTCGCGCTGGTTGCCGAAACGGTCGAGCAGCGGCTTCAGCGCGGCGACATAGTCGGTGCGGGTCGGGATGTCGGCGCCCTTGTCGGGGCCGAACCGTTCGAAGACCTCGGCGTTGTGATTGCGGAAGGCGCCGGGATGGATCTGCATCACCAACCCGTCGTCGAGGCTCATGCGCGCCATCTCGGTCAACATCTGGGCGCGGAAGCGCTCGGCCTCCGCCGGGCTCGCGGTGCCGCGGCGCACCTTGGCCCACAAGGTCTCGCAGTCGACCGCCGAGAGATCGGCGGTGGCGGCGGTCGGGTGGCCGTGATCGGTGGAGGTGGCGCCGGCGGCCTTGAAGAAGGCGCGCCTGCGGCGATGGGCCTCGAGGTAGCCGTCGAAGGTGCCGATGTCGACGTCGGCGATCTCGGCGAATTTCGCCAGATTGTCGAGGAAGCCGCGGGCTTCAGGGTCGACCACCGGATCGGGGCGATAGGCGGTGATCACCCGGCCTTTCCAACCGGAGGCGCGGATGGCGACGTGGTGGGCGAGATCGTCGAGCGGGCTCTCGGTGGTGGCGATGACCTCGATGTTCATCCGCTCGAACAGGGCGCGCGGGCGGAACTCGGGCCTTGCGAGGCAATCGGCGATGTGGTCGTAGAGCCGGTCGGCGCTCGCCGCGCTCGGCACGTCCTCGATGCCGAACAGGGTCTCGAAGGCGTGGGAGAGCCAGGTTCTGGACGGGGTTCCGCGGAAGAGCTTCCAATTCTCGCAGAAGAGTCGCCAGATCTTGCGCCCGTCGGTCTCCACCGGGCCGCCGTCGCGACGCGGCACGCCGAGATCCTCGAGCCGGACGCCCTGGCTCATCAGCATGCGGAAGACGTAGTGGTCGGGGACGACGAAGAGCGACGCCGGATCGGCGAAGGGTTCGTCATAGGCGAACCAACGCGGGTCGGTGTGGCCGTGCGGCGAGACGATCGGCAGGTCCTTCACGCCCGAATAGAGGCGCCGGGCGAGGTCGCGCGTGGCGGGATCGGCCGGGAAGAGGCGGTCGGCATGCAACATGACTCGGGGTCTTTCCTCGCTGGGATACCTTCCGGGCGACGCGCCTCGGCGGTGCCTCCGATTTGGGTTGAAGACTAGTATGGAAGTTTTTCCTTCGCAAGAGCAAACTCGTATGGTAAGGTATACATCATGGACCTGATTACGCTGCCCGCAATGTCTTCTTCCGCCGAGCCGATCGCCCGCCGTCTGGTCGAGTGGCTGCGCCACGCCATCGTGACGATGCGCATTCGTCCGGGCGAGAAACTCTCCGAACAGGATCTGGCTCGCCGCTTCGGCGTTTCGCGCCAGCCGGTGCGCGAGGCCTTCATCAAGCTCGCCGAATCCGGGCTGGTGCGGGTGCTGCCGCAGCGCGGCACGATGGTGGTGAAGATCTCGGTGGAGGCGGTCGAGGACGCCCGGTTCGTACGCGAGGCGATCGAATGCGCGGTGGCGCGGGATGCGGCACGGCGCGCCGATCCGGCGATGCTGGCGCCGGTGCGCGCCTGTCTCGACGAGACCGCGCGGGCGTTCACGGCCGGCGACGGTGGCCGTCTCTTCGCCCTCGACGAGGAATTCCATCACCTTCTCGCCGCCGCCGCCGGCCGGCCCAATTCGTGGAACGTGGTGCAGGAGCAGAAGGCCCAGATGGATCGGGTGCGCTACCTCGACATGAGCGACGCCATCCCGATGAAGACCGTGCTGGCGCAACATCTCGCCATCCTCGACGCCGTCGAGAAGGGCGACGCGCCCGCCGCGGAAGCCGCGATGCGCGTCCATCTCACCGAGATCCTGGTGTCGCTGCCCAAGCTCGCCGCCCGTTGGCCGGAGCTCTTCGAGGACCGCGAGCCCGACGCGGCGCTGCTCGCCGCCAGCCAACAGCGCAGCCGGGCGAGCGGGTACTAGACGTCGCGCGACCCGACCCGACCCATCCCCCCGCTCCTCCCGACCGCCGCCGGAACGGCCGACGCGCCGCCGTGGGCTGCTCCGCCGCGCCGGCGTCGACGCCGGCCGGGCGGCGAAGTATCCTGGCATTCGCGCCGGTCCGCCGGTGCCGCGACAGGCTCCGGGTGGAACGGATGAGGACGATGGCCGCAGAGCGCACGGAAGAAGATTCCTCGACGCCGCCGGCGACCCCGCCCCTCGATCCGGAGATGGCGAGGATCCTCGCGGAAGCCGCGGCGATGCCGCGCCTCGATCCGGCGGTGACGTCGCTCGCGGCGCAACGGCGGGCGGTGGCGCTCGCGGCGATCGTCTGGAACGAACCGCGCTTCCCTTGCGACGAGGTCGACGATCTGACGATCCCGACGGCGGCCGGCGACATGCACGCCCGGTTCTATCGCCCCGAGGGCGCTCCCGCCGATGCCGCCATCCTCTATGCCCATGGCGGCGGCTGGACCTTCGGTTCGCTCGACAGCCACGACGGGCTCGCCCGCCGGCTCGCCGCCGCCTGTCGGCTGCCGGTGCTGTCGATCGCCTATCGGCTGGCGCCGGAGCATCCCCATCCCGCCCCGGTCGAGGACGCCGCCGCCGGCTTCGCCTTCCTGACGGCGGGCGGCCTCGGGACCGCGATCGAGCCGTCGCGGATCGTCGTCGCCGGCGATTCGGCCGGCGCCCAGACGGTCCTGGCGCTGCTCCTCGCCCGCCGCGACGCGGGGCTGGCGAAGGCCGCCGCCGGGCTCCTCTTCTACGGCTGCTTCGCGCCGGGCTTCGACACGCCGAGCCATCGCGCCTTCGGCGCCGACGAGCACCACCTGCTGTCGAGCGCGCGGATGCGCTGGTACTGGGCCAACCATCTCGGCGCCCGCGCCGCCGATCCCGGCCTCGCCGCGCCGCTCCGCGCCGATTTCACCGACCTGCCGCCGCTCTTCCTCGACGCGGCGAGCCACGATCCCTTGCGCGACGACACCCTGCGGGCGGCGGCGAGGCTGACGGCGGCGGGCGTGCCCAATCGTCTGCGGGTGACCCCCGGGGTCGTCCACGGCTATCTGCGCTTCGGCAAGCGGCTCGACCTCGTCGACGAGACCCTGGCGGCGGCCGGGCGGTTCCTCGAGGAGACGGCCGGGCTTCGATGATCGCGCGCCGCGTCTCGCCCTCCCCCTCGAGCCGACGGGGGAGAGACGGCGATCGGCGCTTGTTCGGCGCCCGTGGCCCCGTAAGATGCGCGCCATGATCACGAGCCTTCCCAACGGCGCTCACGCGCGACCGATCCGAGCCGGCGACCATCTCTTCCTGGTCGACGGGTCGTCCTACATCTTTCGCGCCTATCACGCCCTGCCGCCGCTGACGCGCAAGGCCGACGGGGTGCCGGTGGGGGCGGTCTCGGGCTTCTGCAACATGCTGTTCCGCCTTCTGAAGGAGGCGAAGAAGACCGGCGCCGGGGTCGAGCCGACCCATCTGGCGGTGATCTTCGATGCCTCCGGCATCACCTTCCGCAACGATCTCTACGATCTCTACAAGGCCCATCGCCCGGAGGCGCCGGAGGATCTCCGGCCCCAGTTCGGGCTGATCCGCGAGGCGACGCGGGCCTTCAACGTCGCCTGCGTCGAGCAACAGGGCTTCGAGGCCGACGACCTGATCGCGACCTACGCGACCCAGGCGCGCGCGGCCGGCGCCGACGTCACCATCGTCGCCTCCGACAAGGATCTGATGCAGCTGATCGAGCCGGGCGTCGTCATGCTCGACACGATGAAGGACAAGCGCATCGGGCCCGACGAGGTGTTCGAGAAGTTCGGGGTGACACCCGACAAGGTGGTCGACGTCCAGGCGCTGGCCGGCGATCCGGTGGACAACGTGCCGGGCGTTCCCGGCATCGGCGTCAAGACGGCGGCGCAACTGATCAACGAATATGGCGACGTCGAAACGCTGCTCGCCCGCGCCGGCGAGATCAAGCAGCCGAAGCGCCGGCAGTCGCTCCTCGACAACGCCGACAAGGCGCGGATCTCGCTGAAGCTCGTCACCCTCGACCGCGCCGTGCCGGTGACGACGCCGATCGAGGATCTGGCGGTCGCCTCGATCGACGGGGTGCGGCTGGTCGGCTTCCTCAAGGCGATGGACTTCAACGCGCTGACCCGCCGGGTGGCGGAGGCGACCGGCGCGGTCGCCGAGGAGATCGCCCCGGTGGAGGTCCCGGTGACCCATTGGCCGCCGGCGGGCGGCAGCGCGACCGATCCTCGGAGCCCCCCCTCCCTGTCCCTCCCCCTCCAGGGGGAAGGGGACGAAAACGGCGGGTCCGGCACTTCGAGCCGAGCCTCGTCAGACGGCTCGCTCTTCGGCAATGCAAGCGTCGATGGTGGCGACCAGACATCTCCTCCGGCGTCCCCTCCCCCCTCGATGGGGAAGGGCAGGGAGGGGGGGCTGGAAGGCGCCGCGAACACCGCGATCGCCGACAAGTCCCTCGTCGGCACCCCCGCGGCCCTCGCCGCGGCCCGCGCGGCCGAGGCCCATGCGCCGATCGACACCACCGCCTACGAGACCGTCGCCACCCTCGACCGGCTCGGGCAATGGATCACGCAGGCCCGCGAGGCCGGCGTCGTCGCCTTCGACACCGAGACCACCTCGCTCGACGCGCTCCAGGCGGACCTCGTCGGCTTCTCCCTGGCGCTCGCCCCGGGCAAGGCCTGTTACGTGCCGCTCGCCCATCGGGCCGGCGGCGGCGGGCTCTTCGACGACGGCTTGACCGAGGGCCAGATCCCGATCGCCCAGGCGCTCGCGGCGCTGAAACCGCTGCTCGCCGATCGATCCGTGCTCAAGGTCGGGCAGAACCTCAAATACGACGCGCTGGTCTTGACGCAATACGGGCTCGAGATCGCGAATTTCGACGACACCATGCTGATCTCCTACGCCCTCGACGCCGGGCGCGGCGGCCACGGCATGGACGAGATGTCGAAGAAATGGCTCGGCCACGAGCCGATCCCGTTCAAGACCGTCGCCGGCTCGGGCAAATCGCTGGTCACCTTCGATCGCGTCGCCATCGACAAGGCGAGTACTTACGCGGCCGAGGACGCCGACGTGACGCTGCGGCTGTGGCGGCGTCTCAAACCCCGCCTGGCGGCCGAAGGCCTCACCACCGTCTACGAGACGTTGGAGCGCCCGCTCGTCGACGTCATCGTGGCGATGGAACGGCGCGGCATCGCCATCGACCGGCAGATGCTGGCGCGGCTCTCCGGCGACTTCGCCCAAACCATGGGGCGGCTCGAAGCCGAGATCACCGAACTCGCCGGGGAGAGCTTCAACGTCGGCTCCCCGAAGCAGCTCGGCGACATCCTGTTCGGCAAGCTCGGCCTGCCGGCGCCGAAGAAGACCGCCACCGGCGCCTGGGCGACCGGCGCCGACATCCTGGAGGATCTGGCGGGGCAGGGCCACGAGCTGCCGCGCAAGGTGCTCGACTGGCGTCAGGTGTCGAAGCTGAAGTCGACCTATACCGACGCGCTGCCGAGCTTCGAGAACCCGACGACCAAGCGGGTCCACACCTCCTTCGCGCTGGCCGCCACCACGACGGGGCGGCTGTCGTCGTCTGAGCCCAACGTCCAGAACATTCCCGTCCGCACCGAGGAGGGGCGCAAGATCCGCCGCGCCTTCGTGGCGACGCCGGGCCACAAACTGATCTCGGCCGACTACAGCCAGATCGAGCTGCGCGTCCTCGCCCACATCGCCGAGGTGCCGGCGCTGCGCCAGGCCTTCGCCGACGGCATCGACATCCATGCGATGACGGCGTCGGAGATGTTCGGCGTCCCCGTCGCCGGCATGGATCCGATGATCCGCCGCCGCGCCAAGGCGATCAACTTCGGCATCATCTACGGCATCTCGGCCTTCGGGCTGGCCAACCAGCTCGGCATCGGCCGCGAGGAGGCGGGCGCCTACATCAAGAAGTATTTCGAGCGCTTCCCCGGCATCCGCGACTACATGGACTGGGCCAAGGGAGAGGCCAAGGCCAAGGGTTTCGTCACGACGCTGTTCGGCCGGCGGGCGCACTACCCCGGCATCACCGACAGGAACGCGGCGGTGCGCGCCTTCAACGAGCGCGCCGCGATCAACGCGCCGATTCAGGGCTCGGCCGCCGACATCATCCGCCGCGCCATGATCCGCATGGACGAGGCGCTGGCGGAGGCGAGGCTCTCGGCCCAGATGCTGCTGCAGGTCCACGACGAATTGATCTTCGAGGTGCCGGAGGGGCAGGTCGAGGCGACCCTTCCGGTGGTCAAGCGGGTGATGGAGGGCGCGGCGGAGCCGGCGGTGCGGCTGCGGGTGCCGCTGGTGGTCGACGCGCGGGCGGCGGCCAACTGGGACGAGGCGCACTGAGACCAACGCTCGGATCCCGCCTCGGGGCCGGCGCCTCAGTCCGGCTCGGCCAGCAGGAAGGCCAGCATCAGGTCGCGCACCTCGCGGAACATGTCGGCGCCGGTCATGGTGCGGCAGCCGAGCGCGCGCGCGGCCTCGATCAACGGCGGCACCTTCGGCTCGGTGACGACGCAGCCGACGAACATCGCGGGCTCGAGGCTGCTCCCGTCGACCGGCAGGGGGTCGCTCGCGCCCATGCCGATCGGCGTGGCGTTGAGCACCACGTCGAAGCCGCGCGGATCGCCGGACCCGACTTCGACCGACGCGCCGATCGCCGCCAACCGCGCCACCAGGACATCGCGGCGGATCGGGTCGGTGTCGTGGATCGCCAGTCGCGCCGCCCCCGCCGCCGTCACCGCCTGGGCGATCGCCGTGCCCGCCCCACCGGCGCCGACCAGCAGCACCGAGGCGCCCTCGAGGACGCAACCGGCGGCCTTCGCGGCGGTGACGTAGCCGAGGCCGTCGAACATGTCGCCGTGCCACGAGCCGTCGGGATTGCGGCGCAGGACGTTGACCGCCTCGAGGAAATGGGCGCGTTCCGACGCGGTGGCGCAAAATCCGTAGGCGGCGAACTTGTGCGGCACGGTGACGATCAACCCGTCGACGTTGCGGGTGACGGCGAGCCCCGCCATCCAGGTCGCGAGATCGGCCGGCGCCACATGGGCGGGGACGACCAGCGTGTCGCGCCCGGCCTCGGCGAAGGCGGCGCTCATGCCGGCCGGCGACTTCACCTGGGCGATCGGGTCGCCGACGATGGGGACCAACCGGGTGGCGCCGCTGAGCTCGATCGTCATGGGATCCTCCCTCGGAGGTGAAGGTGACGCGGGACGGCCCGCCGGGCCATCCTCCTCGAGAGTCGGTCATTTCATAAAACAGAATATCATTCAATAAAAATATGATGTTCCATTTCATCGTGATCCCGCTTATCCTCCTCGTCGAACCCCACCGACCGGAAGGGAGGGATGATGATGACGACGATCCACTCCCACTCGACCCGCCGGGCGAGGACTCCGGACGAGCCGGCCGGATTGCCGTGGCGGGGTGAAGCCTCGTATTGCTTGCGGGACGGCGCGCCGACGCGCGCCCTTGCGGCGAGAGAACGACGAGGTTCGACATGAGCGGCGTATTGGAACGGACCCTCGGCATCCTGGAGGCCTTGGCGGTCGAGCCGAACGGCCTCGCCCTCGCCGTCCTCGCCGAACGCCTCGACATGCCCAAGAGCGGCTGCCATCGCCTGCTCGCCGACATGATGCGGATGGGCTGGGTGCGCCAGACCCGCGAGCACGGCGACTATGCGCTGACGCTGCGGATGACCGCCCTCGGCCTCGGCCATCTCGCGGCTTGCGGCGTGGTCGACGTCGCCCAACCCTTCCTCGATCGGCTGGCGGAGGCGAGCGGCGAGTTGGTGCGCCTGTCGGTGTGGCAGGACGGGCGGCTCACCTGGGTGGCCAAGGCACAAGGGGCGCGGTCCGGCCTGATCTACGACGCCGACATGGGCCAGGAGGCGCGGCTGTCGTGCTCGTCCTCCGGTCAGGCGCTGATGTCGGCGATGAGCGACGACGAGGCGCTGATGCTGGTCGCGAGACAGGGCTTCGGCGCGCCGAAGGACTATGGCCCCAACGCGGTGACCACCGCCTCGGCCCTCACCACCGCTCTGGCGGAGGCGCGTCGGCGCGGCTGGGCGGTGACGGTGGAGACCTTCACCCCCGGCATGACCGCGCTCGCCGCGCCGGTCGTCGGCGCCGACGGCGCGGTGCTCGGCGCCATCTCGGTCGCCGGCCCCTGCTTCCGCTTCACCCCCGACCGCATCGCCGCGATCGGGCCGCATCTCGTCGCCGCCGCCGCCGATCTCGGGATCGCGGCGGCGGCATCGCCCCTGTTCCGGACCCGCGCGCCCGCCTGATCGATCGGGGCGCGCGGGTTCGGCATCGCCATCGGTTCGAAGAGCCATGCCGTCTCGTCCCGCCCCCGCGCTGCCGCGCGAAGTCGATCTCGTCGTCGTCGGTTCCGGCGCCGCCGGGCTGTCGGCCGCCGTCACCGCCGCTCATCTCGGGCTCGAGGTGGTGGTGGTCGAGAAGGCCTCGCGCTTCGGCGGCACCACCGCCTGGTCGGGCGGCTGGCTGTGGATCCCGCGCAACCGCCATGCCCGCGTCGCCGGCATCGACGAGTCCGTGGAGGCGCCGCGTGCCTATCTCGTCCACGAACTCGGCGACGGTTTCGACGCCGCCCGGATCGACCGCTTCCTCGACCAGGGACCGCGGATGATCGACTTCCTCGAGGAGAAGACGGCGGTGCGCTTCTTCGGCGGCAACGCCATGCCGGATTTTCACGGCGGCAGCCCCGGCGCCGGCACCGGCGGGCGCTCGGTCTGCGCCGAGGCCTTCGACGGGCGGCTTCTCGGCGCGCGGATCGCCGATCTGGCGCCGCCGCTCGATCTCGTCTCGCCCTTCGGCATGGGCATCGCGTCCGGCGCGGATCTGCGCCACTTCCTGGAGGCGACGCGCCACCCGCGCTCGGCGCTGCACGTCGCCGGCCGGCTGCTGCGCCATCTCCGCGATCTCGCGGTCCACGGTCGCGGGATGCATCTCGTCAACGGCCATGCACTCGTCGCCCGGCTCGCCCGCTCCGCCTTCGATCGCGGCGTCGAGATCGCGGTCGCCACCCCGGTCGAGGGCCTGATCCGCGACGGCGGGCGCGTCGTCGGGGTGCGGGCGCGGCGCGAGGGCGAGACCGTCGAGGTCGCCGCCCGGCGCGGCGTGGTGCTCGCCTGCGGCGGCTTTCCCCACGACATCGCGCGCAAGGCGCGGCTGTTTCCCCACGATCCGACCGGTCGCGACCACCGCTCGGCGGCGCCGCCCGGCAACCGGGGCGACGGGCTGCGGCTCGGCGAGAGCGTCGGCGGACGCGTGGCGACGACGCTGCCCCATGCCGGGGCCTGGGCGCCGGTGTCGCTGGTCGTCCGAGCCGACGGCTCGACCGGCGCCTTCCCCCATCTGGTCGAGCGGGCCAAGCCCGGCCTGATCGCGGTGACCCGCGACGGTCGCCGCTTCGTCGACGAGGCCGGCAGCTACCATGATTTCATGAACGGCCTCTTCGCCGCGACGCCCGAGGGTGAGCCGGCGCGGGCCTGGCTGATCTGCGACCACGCCTTCCAGCGTCACTACGGGCTCGGCCACGCCCGGCCGCGCCCCTTCCCGCTCGGGCCGTGGTTGAAGAGCGGCTACCTGAAACGCGGCCGCACGATCGGCGATCTGGCGCGGGCCTGCGGCATCGATGCCGCAGGGCTCGCCGCCACGATCGAGGGCTTCAACGCCGCCGCTGCCCACGGCGAGGATCCGGCCTTCGGCCGTGGCGCGACGCCCTACGAGCGGGTCCAGGGCGATCCCGACCATGGGCCGAACCCCTGTGTCGCGCCGATCGAACGGGCGCCGTTCTACGCGGTGGAGATCGTGCCGGGGAGCCTCGGCACCTTCGCCGGCCTCGTCACCGACGCCGACGCCCGGGTGCTCGGCGAGGACGGCGCGGCGATCGAGGGCCTCTGGGCCGTCGGCAACGACATGAATTCGATCATGGCCGGGCGCTACCCCGCCGGCGGCATCACGCTCGGCCCGGCGATGACCTTCGGCTTCATCGCCGCCCATCACGCCGCCGGCCGCGCCCTGCCGGCCGATCCGCCCTCACCCAGACCCCGCGCCGAGGCGCCCGAGGAGACCTCCCATGCTCTATGAAATCGCCACGCTGACCCTGAAGCTCGGCACGTTCGGCGGCGCCGTCGCGAGCGTCGACGCCTGGGTGGGGGACACGGCCGCGAAGGGTCGCCTGCTCGGCTGCTGGACCAGCGAGATCGGCCCGCTCAACCAGTTGATCGTGCTGCGCGGCTTTGCCGACGAGGCGAGCCTCTCGGCCGAGCGTCGCCGCGCCCTCCTGGCGGCGAACCCGTTCAATGTCGCCGATCATCTCACCGACCTGACGATGGAGAGCTACGCGCCGTTCCCCTTCATGGCGCCGGTCGAGCCGGGGGCATTCGGCGAGGTCTACGAGATCCGCACCTATCGCCCGAAGTTCGGCGGCCTGCAGCCGACCATCGACGCCTGGGCCGACGCCGTGCCGGAACGGGCGAGATTGTCGCCGCTGGTGATCGCCATGTACGGGCTCGACGGGGCGCCGCGCTTCACCCACATCTGGCCCTTCGCCTCGCTCGAGGCGCGCGCCGCGATCCGCGCCGATGCGGTGGCGGTCGGGGCCTGGCCGCCGAAGGGCGGGCCGGCGTGGCTGACCACCGACATGCGCTCGACCGTGGCGCTGCCCACGGCGATCTCGCCGCTTCGCTGAGGACGTGTCGATGCGCCGCCTCCTGTCGCTCGCCCATCTGACGGTGCTCGACCTCGCGCCACCGGAGCTGATCCGGCTCGCCGCCCGAACCGGCTTCGACCGGGTCGGGCTCAGGCTGCTGCCGGCCGCCGCCGGCGGCATCGCCCATCGACTGATGGACGATCCGGCGACCTTGCGGGCGACGAAGGCGGCGATCGCCGCGACCGGCGTCGGCGTCTTCGACCTGGAGATCATCCGCATCGGCGAAGGGTTCGACGCCTCCGCCTTCGAGGCCTTCCTCGCGGTCGGGGCGGAGCTCGGAGCGCGGGCGGTACTGGTCGCCGGCGACGACCCCGACGCGGGCCGACTGACCGCGCAATTCGCGGCGCTGTGCGACGTCGCCGCACCCTATGGCCTGACCTGCGATCTCGAGTTCATGCCGTGGACGGCGGTATGCGACGCGCGCGGCGCGCTGCGGGTGGTCACCGCCGCCGACCGGCCCAACGGCGGCGTCTTGGTCGACGCGCTGCATGTCGCCCGCTCGCGGACCACGCTCGAGGACGTGGCGGCGCTGCCACGGGCGCGACTGAACTACGCCCAGATCTGCGACGCGCCCGTGGCGATCCCGGCGACCGTCGAGGGCCTGATCCACGACGCCCGTCGCGCCCGGCTGTTGCCGGGCGAGGGCGGCATCGACCTCGCCGGCCTCGTGGCGCGACTGCCGGACGATCTGCCGATCAGCTGCGAGGTGCCCAACGACGCCCGGCGGGCGGAGAGGGGGACACAAGCCTGGGTGAAGGCGGTGTTCGAGGCGGCGCAGGAGGTGGTCGGTGGAGATCCGTAGGGTGCATTGAGCGCGAGCGAATTGCACCTGCCGAGCCTGCGCGGATAACGCATGGTGCCCCCACGCGCGCCGCCGGTGCAATACGCTTCGCTATTGTACCCTACTTTCCTCCTCCCCCATCGCGTCGCGTGCCGCCAGGTGGGCGAAGGCGAGGGCCGGGCCGATGGTGATGCCCGGCGCCGGATAGACCCCGCCCATGATCGAGCGCATGTCGTTGCCGACGGCCCAGAGGCCGGCGATCGGGACGGCGGCCGCGCCGAGCACGCGGGCGCGGGCATCGGTGACGAGACCGGCCGCCGCGCCGATGTCGCCGGGGTAGAGCCGCACCGCGGAATAGGGCGGCGTGGCGATCGGGCCGAGGCAGGGGTTGGGGCCGTGGGTCGCGTCACCGTTGGCGCGCTGGTAGTCGGTCGAGCCGCGACCGAAGTCCGGGTCGATGCCGGTCTCGGCCGAGCGGTTCATCGCCGCGACCGTCGCCTCCAGTCCATCGCCGTCGATGCCGAGCCTTTCGGCGAGCTCCCGCAAGGTCGCGGCCTGGACGAGATAGCCGTCGGCGAGGAAGGGCCTCGTCGCCCCGCCGGCCGGGCGGATCATGCCGAGGCCGTATTTCGCCAGCCCCGCCGCATCGGTGATCAGGTGGGCGGGGATCGCCTCCGCCTCGCGCATGGCGAGACCGAAGAGGTGATAGGAGGTCGCCTCGTTGACGAAGCGGCGGCCGCGACGGTCGACGGTCACCATCCCCGGTTTGCCGCGATCGAGCAGGAAATGGGGGAAGACGGCGGTCGAGCCGTCGGGCCGCTTCCGCAGCGATACCGGGGCCCAGAAGGCATCCGACAGGCCGCCCTCGCCGAGACGGGCGCCGAGCCCGAGCGCCAGGTCGATCGCCCGCCCGGTGTGGCCGGGGGCGCCGGGGCACCAGGCCGGATCCGTCGCCCCGAGCCGTTCGGCCCGGCGGGTGGGATGGCGATTGAAGCCGCCGCTCGCCAGGATCACCCCGCGCTTCACCGTCACCGTCAGATTTCGCTCGCGATGGGTGAGCGACAGGCCGCTCACCCGGCCGTCGCGGCGATCGATGCGCCCGACCTCGGCTTCGGTGAGGAGCGTCACGTCGCGCGGCATCAGCGAGGCGAGCAGGCGGGCGATCAGCGCGTTGCCCATCACCAGCCGGGTGCCGCGCCGGTGGGCGAGGCGGTCGCGGGCGTAACGCACCATCAGTCGCAGGGCATGGCGGAACGAAGCGAAGGACCGGGTCAGCTTCAGGAGATGGGCGATGTCGTCGCGATCGACCATCAGGCCGCCGAAGAGCGTGAACTCGGGGATCGGCGGGCGGATCAGCCGAAACAGCCGGCCGAGACGCCGCCCATCGTAGGGCTTCGGCTCGATCGCCCGGCCGCCGAGCCGGGAACCCGGCAATTCGGAGAGGTAGTCCGGGTGGAAGGGGCGGGCGCGGAAGCGCGCCTCGGTCAGGGCCTCGAGTTCGGCGACGGCGCGCGGCGCGGCCTCGACGAAGGCGGCGCGGATCGCCGGGTCGGAGCGCGACCCGACCGCATGGTCGAGGAAGCTCCGCACCGCCTCGGCGTCATCGACGCGGCCGACCTCCGCCGCGTGGGGCGTCAGCGGCATCCAGGCGGTGCCGGCCGACAGCGCGGTCGAACCGCCGACGAAGGGCGTGCGCTCGACCAGGAGCACCCGGCCGCCGCGCAGGGCGGCGAAGAGCGCGGCGGCGAGCCCCGCCCCACCGGTACCGATCACCGCGACGTCGAAGGTCGCGCCGTCCTCGATCCCATCGACAACCAGAGCCACGAGCCGTTCCTTCCCCCTCGCGATCGGCCGCGTCGCAGCGACGGCCTTCATCGAAAGATGGAACATCATTCCATTATAGGATGCAATTCAATTTTTTCCGACAGGCCGTCGACGATCCCCGGACGCTCCGTCGCCGGTGCGGCCGCATCGCGTCGGTCACAGCAGGACGTCGATGCCGATTCGCGTACCCGCCCCGGGCTCGGACCGGATCTCCAGGCGGGCGCCGACGAGTTCGGCCTGCTCGCGGGCGCCGGTCAGGCCGAAATGGCCTCGGTGATCCTCGCCGGGATCGAAGCCGACACCGTCGTCGCGGACCTCCGCCACGAGATGATCGCCGTCGTCGCGGGTCTCGACCCGGGCCGCGAGGTGGATCGCGGTGGCGCGCGCATGTTTCTCGACGTTGCGCACCGCCTCCTCGACGATGCGGAAGACCGCCTCGGTGGTCTGGTCGGCGAGGACGGCGGCGCGGTCGTCGACCGTCATGTCGACGGCGATGTCGGTGCGATCGCGCAGGCGTTTGACCATCCGCCGCAGCGCCTCCGACAGGCCGTCGTCGCGCACCGGCGAATAGCGCAGTTGCAGGACCGCGTCGCGGGCCCAGGTCATGCCCTCGGCGGCGACCTGTTCGGCGCTGGCGAGCTCGGCGTCGACGCGCGCCGGATCGGCCAACCCCAAGCGCCGGATCAGGCGGATCTGGGTGAGGAGCGCCAAGAGCGAATGGGCGAGCGTGTCGTGCAGATCGCGGGCGATGCGCAGCCGCTCGCGTACCACGGCGGCGAAGCGGTTCTCCTGCTCCATCCGCGCGATCTCGCGGGCGCGCGCCGCCACCCGCGCGTCGAGTTCGGCGTTGAGGGTGGTCAGTTCGGCGTTGGCGCCCTGCAGCGTCCCGATCAGGGCGCCGAGCGAGCGCGAGATGCGCGCCGCCTCGTCGGCGCCGGCGAGCGGCACGAAGGCCGAGGCGCGCCCGAGCCGCAGGTCGTCGGCGGCCTCGGCCACCGCCTTCAGCCGGCGCAGCGCCCCGGCCGCCACCAGGGCGGCGATCAGGGCGGCGAAGACGCCGCCACCGGCGATGGCCGTGAAGATCCCGGCCGCCGTGCGGCCGGCGGGCGCGAAGGCGATCGCCGTCGGCTCGCGCACCAGCACCCACCATCCCAGCCCGTCGAAGTCGGCGAAGCCTCGCGACCGGGCGAAGCCGGTGAGTTGACCGGCCTCGACGACGTAGCCCTCCTCGGCGCGGAAGCGCGACAGATCGACCAGAGTGCCCGGCTGTTGGCGCTCGGAGCCGAGCAGCACCGTGCCGTCGCGGCCGATCACCAAGACCTCGATCTGCTTGCGCGATCGGCGCAAGGCATCGAGCGTGTTGGCGCGCAGTCCCTCGATCCACGACCAGCCGAGCGAGGCGCCGAGCACGCCGAGCACGTCGCCACTGGCATCGCGAATCGGCGCCGAGAGGTCGACGAAGCGGCGCGGTTCGCCGTCGCGGGTGATCGGCAGGCCGCGATCGAGCAGCAGTTCGCGATGAACGTCGCCGACATAGGGTCCGAGAAAGCCCGAGGTGAACCAGGGGCGCTGGGCGACGGAGCGGTTCTCCAACACGCCCCCGGTGGCGGCGATCACCACGCCCTGGATGTCGACGACCCCGGCCCACTCGATTTCGCGCAGGGCGCTCTTGAGATCGACCAGCACCTGTTTGGCGTTCGCCTGGGGCAGCGCGCCGATCCGCGCGCCCATCAGCGTCGCCGAGGCCGCGACCCATTGCCGGCGACCGGCGAGATTGGCGTCGATGGTCTCGGCCAGACGTTGGGCATGCGAGGCATAGACGAGGCCGATCTCGCCCTCGACGGCGCGCCGCGCCTCGCCCATCGTCCACAGCCCGACCACCGCCGCGACGAGGAGCGACACCGCGCCGATCGACCAGGCGACCGCCGCCGCGATCCGCCGCCGCGGGTCGAAGGCCCGCGCCAGCCGCGCAAGGCGCGACGCGGCGGCGGGGGGCATGGCATTGCGGTCGCGCGGCGGCTCGGGTGCGATGGCGGATCCTCCGGGGTCGTCCGATCGGGTCGGCGATCTCGTCGGTCATCATACGGAGAATGATGCCGCCGTCATCCGGGCGCGATCGAGCCGCTTGACCGGCCCCGGTCGGTGGCTGTCTCATCGCGCCTCGCGCAAGAGGCCGAAGACCCGATGATCGAAGACGACGTTCCGCCGCTCCCCGCCCCCGACACGCCGGCTTGCATGCCGGAGACCATTCGCGTCGTCATCGCCGAGGACCAACAGCTGATCCGGCGCGCCTTCGCCACCATGTTCCAGATGGAGCCGGACATCAGCATCGTCGGTCAGGCCGCCGACGGGATCGAGGCGGTCGATCTGGCGCGACGGTTCCGCCCCGACATCGTGCTGATGGACATCCAGATGCCGCGCCTCGGCGGCATCGCCGCGACCCGGCGGATCGTCGCCGAATGTCCCGGCACCCAGGTGGTGGCGCTCTCCACCTTCGACACCGACGATCTGGTGTTCGAGGCGATCTCCGCCGGCGCCCAGGCCTATCTGCTCAAGGACACCTCCGAGAAGGACATCCTCGACACCATCCGCGCCGTCAAGCGCGGCGAGTCGCGCCTGTCGCCCAACATCGCGCGCAAGTTCTTCGAGGAGTTCCGCCGCGCCCGTCCGCAGGCCGCGACCGCGGCCCAGGGCGACACGCCCGACGAGCCGCTGACGGTGCGCGAGGAGGAGATCCTGGCGCTGGTCGCCAAGGGGCGGGGAAACCGCGAGATCGCCGATACCGTCTGCCTCGCCGAGGGCACGGTGAAGAACTACGTCAGCCGCATCATGGAGAAGCTCAACGTCCAGACCCGCACCGAACTCGCGGTGAAGGCGCTCGGGCGGGCTCGGCGGAACTGACCCGGCTTTCGGCGGCGCCGGGTCGAGACGGGGCCGGCCGGGGCGGAAATGTTGCGGCGCGGCATCTTCAATCGTTTGAAAGTCGTGACTTTCGTCATGTCGGAAGATGACCACCGCCTCATGCGCGGCACGAACGACTAGGGGAAACTCCCGATCAATCGAGAGATCGCACCCGACGGGGCGATCTGGGCACGCCGACAACGGCGGCCGGATCCGGGAGAGAAACGTCATGCGGCGATCGATCGCGACCGTCTCGCTCAGCGGGACGTTGGCCGAAAAGCTCGAGGCGATCTCGATCGCCCGCTTCGACGGCGTCGAGATCTTCGAGAACGACCTGACCTTCTTCCCCGGCAATCCGCGCCAGGTGGCGGGGATGGCGGCCGACCTCGGCCTCGCCATCGACATGTTCCAACCCTTCCGCGACCTCGAGGGCGTCGACGACGCCACCTTCGCCCGCAACCTCGAGCGGGCCGAACGCAAGTTCGACCTGATGGGCGATCTCGGCGCGCCGCTGCTGCTGGTGTGTTCCAACGTCTCGCCGGACGCCATCGACGACGACGAACGCGCCGGCGACCAATTGGCGCGGCTGGCCGAGCGCGCCGCCCGGCGTGGCATCAAGATCGGCTACGAGGCGCTGTCCTGGGGCACCCGGGTCAAGACCTTCGACCACGCCTGGCGGCTGGTCGCGAAGGCCGACCAGCCCCATCTCGGCCTGATCCTCGACAGTTTCCACACGCTCGCCCTGCCCGACGACTGGAGCGGCATCGCGGCCGTGCCGGGCGAGAAGATCTTCTACGTCCAGCTCGCCGACGCGCCGCGCCTCGGCATGAACGCGCTCACCCTGTCGCGCCATTTCCGCTGTCTGCCGGGCCAGGGCGACTTCGACGTCGCCGGCTTCCTGCGCGCGGTGATCGCCGCCGGCTATGCCGGACCGATCAGCCTGGAGATCTTCAGCGACGAGATGCGCCAAGCCTCGCCGCGCAACACCGCGCGCGACGCCATGCGGTCGCTGCTGTGGCTGGAGGAGCGGGCGCGGCGCGACATCGAGGCCGAGGTCGCCGCCGATCCGACGATCGTGCGACCGCGCCGCCGGGTCGAGCTGTTCGATCCGCCGCCGGCCCCCGAACTCGACGGCTTCGCCTTCGTCGAATTCGCCGTCGACCACGGCGCCCGCGCCGCGCTGGTCGATTGGCTCGCCCTCTTCGGCTTCGCCCATCTCGGCCGCCATCGCTCCAAGGACGTCGACCTGTGGGGCCAGGGCGACATTCGCTTCGTCATCAATTCCGAGCGCGATTCGGTCGCTCAGGCCTATTACCTGGTGCACGGACCGTCGGTCTGCGCCCTGGCGCTCGAGACCGACGACCCGCTCGCCGCCACGGCGCGCGCCGAGACCTACGGCGCCGGCCGCTTCGAGGGTCGGGTGGGGGCGGGTGAGTTGACCATCCCGGCGATCCGCAATCAGGACGGCAGCCTGCTCTATTTCACCGCCCGCGACGCCTCCGGCGCCTATGCCTTCGAGCGCGACTTCGTCGCCGTCGAGGGGGCCGCGACCGCGCCGGGCATCGGCGTCACGCGCATCGATCACGTCGCCGAGGCGCTGCCGGAAGGCGGGCTCGACAGTTGGGTGCTCTATCACCGCGCCGTGCTCGGGCTCGAGCCCGAGACCACCTGGATCCTGCCCGACCCCTACGGCCTGGTGCGGTCGCGCGCCGTGTCGAACGCCTCGCGCCGCATCCGCATGCCGCTCAACATCTCCGAGGGCCGCCGCACCGCCACCGCCCGCTCGGTCTCGACCTATTCCGGCGCCGGGGTGCATCACATCGCCTTCGAGACCGACGACATCTGGGCGGCGGCGCGGGCGCTGCGCGCGGCCGGCGCGCCGATCCTGTCGATCGCGCCCAACTACTACGCCGACATCGCCGCCCGCTTCGGCCTCGACGACGAACTGGTGCACGAGATGCGATCGCTCGGCATCCTCTACGACCGGGTCGGGACGGCCGAGTTCTTCCATCTCTACGGCACCCCGTTCCAGGACCGCTTCTTCTTCGAGGTGGTGAGCCGCAAGGGCGGCTACGACCTCTACGGCGCCGCCAACGCGCCGGCCCGGATGGCCGCCTTCGCCGACCTGCGTCGCCGCACCGACACCTCGGAGATCATGTGACATGGCCTCCTTCGACGGTTCGACCCGCCTGTTCTTCACTCTCGGCCACCCGGCCGCGATCATCCGCATACCCAGGGTGATGCCGCCGGTGTTCGAGGCGATCGGCGTCAACGCCGTGTGGCTCGCCATGGACGTCGCCCCTGCCGACCTCGCGCCGGTGCTCGACGGCCTGCGCCGGATCGGCAATCTCGCCGGCCTGACCATCACCATGCCGCACAAGCAGGCCGTGCTCGATCTCGCCACCACGGTCAGCGACCGGGCGCGGGCGTCGGGCGCCGCCAATCTGTTGCGCTTCGAGCCCGACGGCACCACCACGGCCGACGTCGCCGACGGTGTCGGCTTCGTCCGGGGCCTGCGGGCCCGGGGCTTCGAGCCGAAGGGCCGCTCCGCCTTCGTGCTCGGCACCGGCGGCGCCGGCTCGGCGATCTGCGCGGCGCTGTGCGAGGCCGGCGTGGCCAGCCTCGCCATCGGCGAGATCGACGCGGCCAAGGCCGCCGCCTGTATCGCCCGGCTCGCCACGGTCTATCCGGCGATCCCGGTCGCCCATGTCGCCGGCCTGCCGGCCGACGTCGACCTCGCCGTCAACGCCACGCCCTGCGGCCTGCGCGACGGCGATCCGCTGCCCTTCGACCCGGTGGCCCTGAAGGCTTCGGCCCATGTCGCCGAGGTGATCATGTCGCCGCCGGTGACGCCCCTCCTGGCGCGGGCCCGGGCGCTCGGGCTCTCGACCAGCGTCGGGCGCGACATGCTCGACCACCAGATCTCGCTCTATCTCGATTTCTTCGGCTACCCTCACGATCCGGCGAAGGTTCTCGCGGCGCTGCCGCGCGAAGTCGGCGGCTGAGGGAGCGGGAATGCGCGGGACCGTCCCCGCGTCGCCACGCGATCGGCGGCCCCGGGGCCGCCATCGATCGAAAAGACGGTCACACACGAACCGTCGTCCAATGGGAGGACTCCGCATGAAGCATCTGTTCGCCGCCACCCTCATGGCCTCGGCCGTCTTCGCCGCCCCGGCCTTCGCCGAGGACACGGTGAAGCTCGTCGACGTGGTCGAGCTCTCCGGCGCCGGCGCCACCGCCGGCACCAACTGGAAGAACGGCATCGACCTGGCGGTGGCCGAGGTCAACGCCAAGGGCGGCATCCTCGGCAAGAAGATCGAGATCGTCCACTACGACACCCAGACCAACCCGGGCAACACCCGCGCCGCCGTCCAGCGCGCCATCGACGAGGGCACCTTCGTCGTCCTCGGCCCGGTGTTCTCCGGCCCGATCGGCGCCTCGATGCAGATCGCCCAGAAGGCCGGCGTGCCGCAGTTCGTCGGCGGCGAGGCGGCCTCGCTGACCAAGCAGGGCAACAAGTATCTGTTCCGCTCGTCGCTCAACCAGGCCGACGCGATGCCCAAGCTCGCCAACTGGTTCCGCGACGATCTCAAGGCCAAGTCGGTGGCCGTCGTGTGGGTCAACAACGACTTCGGCAAGGGCGGCCGCGACTCGATGATCCCCGAGCTGCAGAAGCGCGGCATCAAGGTCGCCGCCGACATCGCCACCGAAAGCGGCCAGGCCGACTTCGCGGCGGACGCGATCAAGGTCAAGAACTCCGACGCCGACGCGATCTTCGTCTATCTCAACGAGGAGGAGAGCGCCCGCTTCCTGCGCGCCGCCAAGCAGCAGGGCATCACCAAGCAGATCGTCGGCGAGACGACGCTGCTCGGCGCCAAGGTGATCGAACTCGCCGGCGACGCGGCGAACGGCGTCAAGGGCCACGTCGGCCTGTCGGTCGACGCGCCGGTGCCGGGCTTCAAGGGCTTCGCCGACGCATTCAAGGCGAAGTACAACTACGTCTCCGATCACAACGGCATCAAGGGCTACACCTCGGTGTGGGCGGTGAAGACGGCGGCCGAGAAGGTCGGCTCCTTCGACCGCGAAGCCTTCATGAAGACCATGCACGGTCTCAGGATCTCGCCCAAGGACGTTCCCGGCATCCTGATCGAGACCAAGTGGAACGACGTCGGCGACGTCGACCGCGAGAGCTTCCTGGCCGAGGTCAAGGGCGGCCGCCAGGTGATCACCAAGGTCCTGCCGATGATCAATCCCTGATCGGGACGGATCCGGATCCGGCATCCGAAGGCTCTCCCGAGGCGGATGCCGTACTCGGCGGTCGAGGGCTCGTCCCGCCCTAGACCGCCATTTCCCGACCTCCGGCGTGACGCCCGTGCGACGCGGCGCCGCCCGACCGTAACGTCCTCACGCGGGTGACGCTCCCCACGTCGATCGCGCGCGAACCGCGCGGCGATCCGCGCCGTCCCGCCGCCAACCCGAGGATCCGCCATGGATCAGTTGCTCCAACTCCTCGTCGCCGGCATCGCCACCGGCGCGATCTACGCGCTGGCGGCCATCGGCTTCACGCTGGTCTGGCAGACCTCGCAGACCATCAACTTCGCCCAGGGCGAATTCGTCATGCTGCCGGCGATCCTGGCGCTCGCCGCCCGCGATCTCCTCGGCCTGCCGTTCTGGGCGGCGCTGATCGTCGCGACCGCGGCGTTCCTGCTGCTCTTCGGCTTCGGCTTCAAGCGCTTCCTGGTCGACCCGATGCTCAAGCACGGCGTCCTGCCGCTCGCCATCGCCACCATGGCGCTGTCGATCCTGATGAAGGAGGCGGCCAAGGACGGCTATTCGGCCCAGGCCGCGCAGTTTCCCTCGATGGTGCCGGAGGGCTCGCTGCAGTTCCTCGGCGCGGCGATCAGCCTGCGCGACATCGCGGTCTTCGTGGTGGCGATCACCGCGATCGTGGCGCTGCAGCTGTTCGTCACCCGCACCCGGCTCGGCCGCACCATGCAGGCGACGGCGCAGAACCCGACGGTGGCGCGCATCCTCGGCGTCCGCGTCGACCGGATGATCCTGCTGACCTTCCTGATCAACGCCGGCCTCGCGGCGCTCGCCTCCTACCTGATCTCGCCGATCTACCTCGCCAAGTTCTCCAACGGCGAGTTCATCGGGCTCGCCGCCTTCATCGCGGCGATCGTCGGCGGTTTCAACCAGGTGCGCGGCGCGCTCGCCGGCGGCTTCGTCGTCGGCCTCGTCGACAATCTCGCCGCCGCCTACGTGTCGAGTGGCTACCGCACCGCCGTGCCGCTCGGCCTCCTCGTCGTCTTCATCCTGTTCAAGCCCGAAGGCCTTCTCGGCCGCCGCGAGGAGCGCACGGTATGATCCCGCGTCTCGACCTCAATCTGGCGGTGATCCTGATCGCCGCGCCGATCCTGTGGTTCGCTCCCGCCGGCCTCAAGGACTACGGCCTCTATGTCGTCACCCTGTGGCTGGTGATGTCGATCGCCGCCATGGGTCTCAACCTGACGCTCGGCTACGCCGGCCTCAAGTCGCTCGCCCAGGGCGCCTTCGTCGGCATCGGCGCCTATGCGACGGCGATCCTGTCGAAGAATTACGGCGTGTCGTGGCCGGTGTCGTTCCTCGTCTCCGGGGCGCTCTCCTTCGGCGTCGGCGTGGTCCTCGGCTTCCCGGCGCTCCGGGTGAAGTTCCACTATCTCGCCTTCGTCACGCTCGCCTTCGCCATGTTCGTCTTCCTCGTCGCCCGCAACGAGGAATGGCTGACCGGCGGCGTCTACGGCTTCTCCAACATCCCACGGCCGGTGATCCTCGGCCTCGACCTCTCCCGCTCGCTGCCGTTCTACCGCTTCGTGCTGGTGGTCACGGTGGTGCTGTCGCTGGCGATGTGGTGGTTGCTGCGCTCGCCCTGGGGCCGCGCCTTCCTGGCGCTGCGCGAGAATTGGATGCGCGCCGCCTCGCTCGGCATCGACATCCGGACCTACACGCTCCTCGCCTTCGCCATCGGCTCGGCCTGGGGCGGTTTCGCCGGGGCGCTCTACGCGCCGCTGGTCGAGTTCATCGATCCGGCGCCCTTCGCCATCTCCGCCTCCTTCGTCCTGCTGTTGACGGTGGTGGTCGGCGGTTCGGGCTTCTTCCTCGGACCCTTCGTCGGCGCCTTCCTCAGCTTCGTGCTGCCGGAACTGCTGCGCGTCACCGGCAGCTGGTATCTGCTGGTCTACGCCTCCACCGTGCTGATCCTCTTGGTGATCTGCCCGACCGGCATCCTCGGCCTGGTCGAGCGCGGTCGTGATCGCCTGTCGCAGCGCCGCGCGGCTGAAATGCGCGCCGAAGCCCAGCCCATGCTCCAGGGGAGTGACGCGTGATGACCCGGGTTCTCGAAGTGAAGGGCATGAAGAAGTACTTCGGCGGCATCCGCGCCGTCGACGGCGTCGACTTCCACGTCGACAAGGGCGAGATCCTCGGCATCATCGGCCCCAACGGCTGCGGCAAGTCGACCCTGTTCAACTGCATCCTCGGCCAGCTGACCCCGACCGACGGCGAGGTGAGGCTCGACGGGCGGCCGATCACCGGGCTCTATCCGTCGCAGCTCAACAAGCTCGGGGTGTCCAGGACGTTCCAGCTGCTGCAGGTCTTCCCGACGCTGTCGGTGCGCGAGAACCTCATCCTCGCCGGCCAGGAGCACCAGGGCACCAGGCTCGGCCGCCTGTTCGGCGCCAGCGACGCGGGCCTCACGGCGGAGGCGAACCGGATGATCGCCTTCTTCGAGCTCGAGCATCTCGCCGACCAGAAGGCCGGCGGCCTCTCCTACGGCCAGCAGAAACTGCTCGACGCGGCGATGGCCTTCATGGCCGGTCCGAAACTGGTGCTGCTCGACGAGCCCGCCGGCGGCGTCAACCTCACCATGCTGGCCAATCTCAAGGACCGGCTCGAGGCGATCAACCGCGAGCAGGGCGCCACCTTCGTCGTCATCGAGCACAACATGGACTTCGTCATGAGCCTGTGCTCGCGCGTCGTCGTCATGGCCGAGGGCAAGGTGCTCGCCATGGGCCGACCTGAACAGGTCCGCGCCGATCCCGCCGTCATCGAAGCCTATCTGGGGCACTGACCGCCATGACCCTGACCGACAAGCCCATCCTGACCGTCGAAGGTCTCGTCGCCGGCTACGGCAAGATGACCATCCTCAACGGCACCACCTTCGAGGTGCCCAAGGGTTCGATCACCACGGTGATCGGCCCCAACGGCGCCGGCAAGTCGACCGTCTTCAAGACCCTGTTCGGCCTCTTGCGGGCGCGCGAGGGCAAGGTGACGTTCGACGGCCGCGACGTCACCAACAAGGAGCCGCGCGACCTGCTCGAGGCCGGCATCTGTTACGTGCCGCAGGGCCGCAACATCTTCCCCGAGCTGTCGGTGCTGCACAACATCGAGCTCGGCGGCATCGCGGCGGGCCGCCACCTGACCGACATGGCCCAGCGCACCGAGGCGGCGCTCGACCGGTTCCCGGCGCTCCGGATGAAGGCCAATATCCAGGCCGGCACCCTGTCGGGAGGCCAGCAGAAACAGCTCGAGATCGCCCGCGGCCTGCTGCTCGACCCCAAGCTGATCCTGATCGACGAGCCGTCGATCGGCCTGTCGCCGATGCTGGTGGAGGAGACCTTCGGGCTCCTCACGGCGCAGCGCGACCAGGGCGTCTCGATCCTGATGATCGAGCAGAACGCCCGTTCGGCGCTGGCGATGTCGGACTGGGGCCTGGTGCTGGAACTGGGGCAGACCCGGATGTTCGACACCGCCGCGAGGATCCTCGCCGACCCGCGCGTCGGTCAGCTCTTCCTCGGCGGCACCCTGGAGGAGAGCGACGCGGCGGCGTGACCCGCCGCGTTCGCCGATCCTCGACGACGGAGACATCGCGGATGGCCGACCCCACATCCCCCGAACCGGTTCGCCTCCTCCTCGTCGGGCTGGGCTCGATCGGCCGCGACCACGCGGCGCGGATCGTCGCCGACGCGGCCTGTCGTCTCGTCGGCGTGGTCGACCCGGCGCCGGGCGCGGCGGGGGCGGCGGCCGAATTCGGCGCCCCCCATTTCGACGACTTCGACGCGGCCGTCGCCGCGACCCGTCCCGAAGGCGTCATTCTCGCCACCCCCAACCAGATGCACGAGGCCGGCGCCCTCGCCTCGATCGCCCACCGGCTCCCCGTGCTGGTCGAAAAGCCGGTGGCCGACGATCTCGCCGCGGCGACCCGCATGGTGGCGGCGGCACGGGCCGCCGGGGTGGCGGTGCTGGTCGGCCACCACCGCCGCCACGGCGCCATCGTCGAGACGGCGCGGGCCGCCGTGGCGCGCGGCGACATCGGCGATCCGGTGGCGGTCTGCGGCCTCACCCTGTTCCACAAGCCCGACGGCTATTTCGACGCCGGGTGGCGCCGTCTCCCCGGCGCCGGACCGATCCTGCTCAATCTCGTCCACGACATCGACCTGATCCGCGCCATCGTCGGCGAGATCACGCAAGTGCAGGCGATGGTCTCGCACGCCCGTCGCGGCTTCGCGGTCGAGGACGGCGGCGCGATCCTGCTGCGCTTCGCCAATGGCGCGATCGGGACGCTGATCGTCTCCGACGCGGCGGTGGGCCCTTGGAGCTGGGAACTGACCTCGGGCGAGGCGCCGGGCTATCCGCGCCAGGACCAGCACTGCCTGCACATCGCCGGCAGTCGCGGCGCCCTGTCGCTGCCCGACCTCACGCTGTGGCGCCACGAGACGGCGCCCGACTGGAAGCGGCCGCTCGAACGCCTGTCGCTGGCGACCGACCCGGTCGATCCGCTGGTCGCCCAACTCGCCCAGTTCCGGCGGGTGATCCGCGACGGCGAGGCGCCGCTGGTCGACGTCGCCGACGGCGCGCGCACCCTGGCGGTGATCGAGGCGATCGTACGGGCGGCGCGCCAGGGCGGCGGCGCGACGGTCGAGACGATCCCCGACTGAGGCCGGCGGTTTCATCAATCCGCGAGCGGCTTCGCCGGCCGGTTCGATCGTGATCGATCGGATCGGACCCTAGTCCTCGGCACCGACTCGGTCGTCATGTGTATGCAAACACAACGCATTTTCCTTGCTCCCGCTTCCCGCCCCGCGATAATGCCCGGCCATCGGTCGCGGACGACGACGTGAACCGACGGCGGAGGACCACCTCATGACCCTCGCGACACGGCAACCGGCGCGAAGGGCGGACCACGGCACCGCGTGGCCGAGGTCGAGCGCGCTGCGGGTCGCCGCCTCCACCGCCACCGACGCCGCCCGGGCCGTGGCCGAGATCGCCGCCGAGATCGGGCCTGTCGCCGACATCGGCTTTCTCCTGGTCTTCGCCTCCTCGCTCTACGATCCCGAGGCGCTGGTCGGCGCCCTCGGCGCGCATTTCCCCGGCCTGCCGCACGCCGGATGCTCGACCGCCGGCGAAATCGCCCCCTCCGGCATCACCGAAAACAGTCTCGTCGGCCTCGCCTTCCCGCGCGACGCCTTCGACATCGTCTGCGCGCCGCTGGAGCGGCTCAGCACCTTCGGGATCGAAGCCGGCGCCGAGCTGGTGTCGAGCCTGCGGCGAAAGCTGGCGGCGACCCGCGACGGCGATCGGCGCGACGTCTTCGCCATCACCCTCCTCGACGGGCTGTGCCAGCGCGAGGAACAGATTCTCTCGGCCCTACAGCGCGCCCTCGACGACATACCGCTGGTCGGCGGCTCCTCCGGCGACGACCTCGCCTTCCAGAACACCTTCGCCTTCAGCGACGGCCGGCTGCTGCGCGACGCGGGGCTCCTGCTCCTGGTGCGGTCGTCGCGGCCGTTCCGGCTGTTCAAGTCGGACCACTTCGAGCCGACCGCCATCAAGATGGTGGTCACCGCCTGCGACCCCGACGCCCGCGTCGTCTTCGAGCTCGACGCCGAGCCCGCCTGGCGCACCTTCGCCGCCGCCGCCGGCCTCGATCCGCGTGAACTCGACCGCCTCGACTTCGCCGCCCATCCGCTGGTGGTGCGGGTCGGTGGCGACTACTACTGCCGCTCGATCCAGAAGATGAACGCCGACGGCAGCCTGTCCTTCTACTGCGCCATCGACAACGGCGTCGTCCTCACCCTGGCGCGCACCCGCGACATGGTGGAGTCTCTCGACGAGACGCTCGCCGGCCTCGACACCGAACTCGGCGGCATCGACTTCGTCGTCGGCTTCGACTGCGTCCACCGCCGGCTGGAGGCGGAGAGCCGGCAGATTCTCGGGCGGATCTCGGAGCTGTTCCGGCGCTGGCACGTGGTCGGCTTCAACACCTACGGTGAACAGTTCGACGCCATGCACCTCAACCATACCTTCACCGGCATCGCCTTCGGTCGAGGACGGAGCCAGGCATGACGCGACCGGTCGATCACGCTCCGGGCGCGCCGGTGTCGGTGTCAGAGACGGCGGTCGACACGATCGCCCGGCTCGAGGCGCGCATCGCCAAGCTGGAGAAGATCAACGGCGTCTTGATCGAGCGGGTCGAGCGCGGCTTGGACAGCCAGGGCAGCGCCTTCTCGCTGTTCCAGACCGCGATCGGCCTCGAGCGTCAGGTGCGCCTGCGCACCGACGAACTGACCCGCACCCTGTTCAAGCTCGAATGCGTCAACGACGAGCTGGTCCGCGCCAAGGAGATCGCCGAACGGGCCGACCGCTCCAAGACGCGCTTCCTCGCCCAGGCCGGGCACGATCTCCTGCAGCCGCTCAACGCGGCGCGTCTGTCCTTGTCGGCGCTGGCGGAGAGCCGCGGCGACCAGGACGGCGACCGCTTGGTGCGCAAGGTCGAGCGCGGCCTCGCCACCATCGAGGATCTGCTCAAGACCCTCCTCGACATCTCCCGGCTCGACGCCGGCGTGATGGTGCCGCGCATCGAGGCGGTGGCGCTCGGCCAGATCCTCGCCGACCTCGCCGTCGACTTCGCCCCCGTCGCCCTCAGGCGCGGGCTGCGCTTCGACGTGGTGCCGGTTCGTCTCCACGTCGCCTCCGACGCGGTGATGCTGACGCGCATCCTGCAGAACCTGATCGGCAACGCCCTGCGCTATACCGAGCGCGGCCGCGTCCTCGTCGGGGTTCGCCGCAAGGGCGCGGATCGGGTGCGCATCGACGTGGTCGACACCGGCCCCGGCATCGCCGAGAGCCAGCATCACGCCGTCTTCGAGGAATTCCATCGCGGCCGCGCCTCGGCGCACGACGGCGAGGTCGGGCTCGGCCTCGGTCTGTCGATCGTCCAGCGCCTCGCCGAGGTGCTCGATCACCGTATCTCGCTGCGCTCGGTCGTCGGGCGTGGAACCGTGTTCTCGCTCGAACTGCCGCGCGCCGATGCGCCCAGCGCCGCGGCGCAGGCGGCGCAGGTCGCCGGCCGCAACGCCCAGGGCTGGGGGCTCGCCGGCGCGCTGGTGGTGGTGATCGACAACGACCGGGCGGTGCGCGAGGCGACGGTCGACCTCATCGGCCGCTGGGACTGCGAGACCGTCGCCGCCGCCGGCGGCGCGGAAGCGCTGGGCCGGCTCGCCGAGATCGGCCGCCGTCCCGATCTCCTGCTCGTCGACTATCATCTCGACGAGGAGACGGCGATCGAGACGATCGGCGACCTGCGCGAGGCCTGGGGCGCGGACGTCCCGGCGGTGGTCATCACCGCCGACTACGGACGGGAGACCGAGGAGCGCCTCGCGGTGAACGGCCTCGAGGTGTTGCGCAAACCGGTGAAGCCGGCGGAGTTGCGCGCGCTGATGGCGCATCTCGTCGGCTGAGGCGATGTCATCGGCGCCCGCCGCCGGAGGCGAGCGGCCCGCCCGGCTCGGTGAACTGGTCGAAGTCGATGCGCGAGGCCTCGATCACGGCCTGCGTCCGGGAGAAGACGTCGAGCTTGCGCAGGATCTCCGACACGTGCGCCTTGACCGTCGTCTCGCCGACGTCGAGCTCGTGGGCGATCTGTTTGTTGAGCAGGCCCTGACGCAGCATCTGCAGGACGCGCATCTGTTGCGGCGTCAGGCTGGAGAGGCGGGTGATCAGATCGGCGTTGTCGAGCCCGTTGGCGGCCGGGGCGGCGCGCTGATACCAGTCCGGCACGTGGACGCCGCCGGCCAGCGCCGTCGCCACGGCGCGCGCCAGTTCCGTCTTCTTCGCTGCCTTGGAGACGAAACCGCAGATGCCGTAGCTCAACGCCTCGCGGATCACCCGCGGATCGTCGAGGCCGGAGACCACCAGGATCGGCAGGCGCGGAAAGCGGGTGCGCAGCAGAAGCAGGCCGTCGAAGCCGGTGGTGCCGGGCATCGACAGATCGAGCAGGGCGAGATCGTAGCTGCGCCGCAGGCCGGAGAGCATGTCGGCGGCGGCGTCGATGTTCGTCGCCTCGTGAACCTCCGCCTTGGGATAGGCGAGCCGAATCGCGAGCTGCATGGCCTCGCGAAACATCGGATGATCGTCGATGACGAGGAACTTCTGCATGGCGGAACACTCTGCGTCGCGTGGTCTCGCGGCGGTGCGCCGACCATAGCATCTCGGACCGAAATCACCATGTCGCGCGCCCTCCAAGCGGCGCGGCGGCGGCGCTACCGGGTTTTTGGCCCAAAGTACCAAGCCGACCGACAGCGGCGGTGCTATGGTCGGAAGGCGTTGCGGTCACCTCGACACAACGACGCCCATCGGCGAGATCCCTCGTCCGGAGGAGGCCGCCGGACGCAAGGCGACGGACCATCGCCGCCGCCCGCGCGGATCCCTCCCCGGCTCCTCGCGCGGGTATCGAGTGATCGCCGCGCCGCGCCCCCCGGGGTCCGCCTCCGGTCGTCGCCGACGATCTCGTCGCGCCCCCTGCGAATGGAGTTTCAACATGATCCGACCCGACCATCGTAGCCTCCTCGCCGCCGCCCTCCTCGCCCTCCTCGCCGGCCCCGCCGCCGCCCAGACGGCCCAGCCGGCGCCCCAGTCGATCGTCGTCGCCTCGACCACGTCGACCCAGGACAGCGGGCTCTTCGGCCACCTGTTGCCGATCTTCACCGAGAAGACCGGCATCGAGGTCAAGGTGGTGGCCCAGGGCACCGGCCAGGCGCTCGACACCGGAAGGCGGGGCGACGCCGACGTGCTCTTCGTCCACGCCAAGGCGGCGGAAGAGAAGTTCATCGCCGAGGGCTTCTCCGAGAAGCGCCGGCCGGTGATGTACAACGACTTCGTGCTGATCGGCCCGAAGTCCGACCCCGCGGGAATCGCGGGCACGACCGACATCGCCGCCGCCTTGAAGGCGATCCGGGCCAAGACGGTGCCCTTCGTGTCGCGCGGCGACAAGTCGGGCACCCACATGGCCGAACTCGCGCTCTGGAAGGTGGCCGACGTCGACATCGCCGCCGCCAAGCGCGCCTGGTATCGCGAGATCGGGCAGGGGATGGGCGCGGCGCTCAACACCGCCGGCGCGATGAACGCCTACGTGCTCGCCGATCGCGGCACCTGGCTCTCCTTCAAGAACCGGGGCGATCTCGTCATCGCGGTGGCCGGCGACAAGCGCCTGTTCAACCAATACGGCGTGATGATCGTCAACCCGGCGAAATTCCCCCATGTGAAGGCGGCGGCGGCGGCGACCTTCGTCGACTGGCTCGTCGGCGCCGAAGGACAGAAGGCGATTGCCGACTACAAGATCGGCGGCGAACAGCTGTTCTTCCCCAACGCCGACCAGCCCGGCGCCTGACGTCGTCGCGGGATGGGAATGATCGGGCGCGGGCGTCGTCGCGTGGCGGCGCCCTCGCCCGAGCCGTCGGCGGGGCTCGCATCTCGACCTCCCGCGCATCGCGGTGACGTTCGGGAGCGCCCTGCGCGCGCGCCGGCACATGGGCTCTCTGCGGCCGGGCCGGTTTGGTCTACCATCGGGCCGACCCGGTTTCGGGACAGCCGAGGAGGAACCGTCTTGCACGAATTGTCCCTCTGCCGGTCGATCGCCGACCTCGTCGTCGCGGCGGCCGAGGAGTCCGGGGTTCGCGTGGTGCGCCGCATCACCCTGGAGATCGGCGCGGCGGCGCCGGTCGAGGTCGAGGCCATCCGCTTCTGCCTGCCGCTGTGTCTCGACGACACCTGCGCGGCCTCCGCCGAGATCGTCGTCGAACGCCCGCCGATGAAGATGAGATGCGCCGCGTGCGGCGACGTCTTCGTCGCGTCGAATCGGCTCACCTCCTGTCCCGCGTGCGGCGGCACCGGCGGCGACATCGTCGCGGGACGCGAGATGCGCGTCCGTTCGATCGAGGCCGAGTGACCCGACACGCCTTGGACCTTCGGAGGAAGGACTACTTCGCAAGACTACGTTATGCGCCAGTTATCATATCGTAGTCTTCAATTCTACATAGATGCCGTATATCGTTGAAAAACTTTGATTTTTCTGAGCCGCGCCGCGATCGTCGGGCGTGAAGGCCTTGGGCATACCCCTATTGCGCAGCATTTTGTCACAGCATGCATTTTTGCATAGCGAGTTTGCAAAACTATTCAGGGCATTGAAATTCCCTAAGAGTTACAATGACAAAATAAATTGAACGATCACGAGACGTAATAGACCTACATAGAAACCCTCATTATCTTGTACCAAAGTACAAATTTGAAGACAAAATTAGGCTCTTTTCTAGACTTCTGACTTTTTATGGATCTATTTGCTGTGAAACGATGGTCCGAACGGCCACGAGCGAGGTGACACGATGGGCATGATGCTGACGATCCATCCGGAGAAATGCACCGGATGTCGAAACTGCGAGTTGGCCTGCGCGCTGGAGCACGGAGGCGACTTCCGTATCAAAGCCTCGCGCATCCATGTCTACGCCTGGGAGCGCGAAGCATTCTCCGTCCCGATGATGTGCCAACAGTGCAACGACGCGGCCTGCGTGACGGTCTGCATGCCGAAGGCACTGACGCGCAACGCCGAGACGGGGCTGATCGAATATGACGCGGCCAAGTGCATCGGCTGCAAGATGTGTGTCCAGGCCTGCCAGTTCGGCAACGTCGCCTGGGACGCCTTCAGCCAGTCGATCCTGAAGTGCGACACCTGCGACGGCGATCCGGCCTGCGCCAAGATCTGCCCGACCGGGGCACTGGAATGGGTCGACGAAGGACTCGCGGTGCAGCCGCGCAAGAAATCTTTCGCCACCAAACTCAAGAATGCTTTTGCGGAGGCTCAGTCATGAACGGCTGGATGGGCAGGATCCTCCGAGTCGATCTCGGCTCGGGCAAGATCTCGACGGAACGTCTCGATCCGAAACTGGCGCGCGACTATCTCGGCGCGCGTGGTCTCGGCACCAAGATCATGTGGGACGAGGTCGACCCGAAGGTCGACGCGCTGTCGCCGCAGAACAAGCTGATCTTCTCGCCCGGCCCCTTCTCCGGCACCTTCGCGCCCTCATCCGGGCGCTACGAGGTGGTCACCAAGGGACCGTTGACCGGCACCATCGCCGCCTCCAACTCGGGCGGCTCCTTCGGCGCGGAGTTGAAGTTCGCCGGATGGGACGTGGTGATCTTCGAGGGCAAGGCGGCCAAGCCGACCTATCTGTGGATCGCCGACGACGCGGTCGAACTGCGCGATGCCTCGCATCTGTGGGGCAAGGACGTGCCGGAGACCACCGAAGCGCTCTACGGCGAGACCAGCGAGGACGCCAAGGTCGCCTGCATCGGGCCCGCCGGTGAGCGGATGGTGTTGTTCGCGTCGATCATGAACGAGATGCAGCGCGCCGCCGGCCGCACCGGCGTCGGCGCGGTGATGGGGTCGAAGAACCTCAAGGCGATCGTGGTGCGCGGCACCAAGGGCGTCAAGGTCGCCGACAAGGACGCCTTCGTCGCCGCCTGCCAGGAAGCCTCGCGCAAGATCAAGGAACATCCGGTCGGCGGCACCGGCCTCAGGCTCTACGGCACCAACGTGCTGGTCAACATCCTGAACTCGGTCGGCGGCCTGCCGACCAACAACTTCCAGACCGGCTACTTCCCGACCGCCGACAAGGTCGGCGGCGAGACGCTGGCGGCCAATCAGTTGCAGCGGCCGCGCGGCTGCTTCGCCTGCATCATCTCCTGCGGACGCGGCACCAAGGTGACCAATCCGAAGTACAAGGGTGAGGGCGAGGGCCCCGAATACGAGACCGCCTGGGGCTTCGGCCCGGATTGCGGCATCGACGATCTCGATGCGGTGATCAAGGCCAACTACCTGTGCAACGAATTCGGCCTCGACACCATCTCGATGGGCGGCACCGTCGCCTGCGCCGTCGAGATGTTCTCCAAGGGCATCATCACCCTGGAGGACACCGAGGGTCTCGATCTGTC
Source organism: Prosthecomicrobium sp. (assembly GCA_048497495.1). Classification (GTDB taxonomy): domain Bacteria; phylum Pseudomonadota; class Alphaproteobacteria; order Rhizobiales; family Ancalomicrobiaceae; genus JAFHCF01. Next base: position 12,196 of record JAFHCF010000200.1, on the reverse strand, counting down.
GCCCGGCAATGCCGAAGCGATGGTCGAGGCGGTCCGGCTCACCGGCGTCGGCGAGGGCTTCGGCAAGAAGCTGGCGCTCGGCTCCTGGCGGCTCGCCGCCCTGTACGGCCATCCCGAGATGTCGATGACGGCGAAGAAGCAGGAGATGCCGGCCTACGACCCGCGCGCCATCCAGGGCATCGGCCTCAACTACGCCACCAACAATCGCGGCGGCTGTCATGTCCGCGGTTACACCATCTCGCCGGAAGTGCTCGGCGTGCCGGTGAAGTACGACAAGGACGCGACCGAGGGCAAACCGGAACTGGTCATCCTGTTCCAGAACCTCACCGGCGCGATCGACTCGTCCGGCGCCTGCCTGTTCACCACCTTCGGCATCGGCGCCGACGACTACGCCGCCATGCTGAGCGCGCTGACCGGCATTCCCTATACCGGCGACGACTTCCTCAGGTGCGGCGAGCGCGTGTGGAACCTCGAGCGGCTGTGGAACAACCGGGCCGGCTTCACCGCCGCCGACGACGCCATTCCGGCGCGTCTGACCGACCAACCGATGCCCTCCGGGCCGTCGAAGGGTTCGGTCAGCCACGTCAAGGAAATGATGCCGAAGTACTATGAACTGCGCGGCTGGGACGGCGAGGGTCGACCGACCGACGCCAAGCTCGCCGAACTCGGGCTCGAACACGAACTCGAGCCCGCCTGACGCCGAAGGATCGGGCGCGAGTGATCGCGCCCGATCGCCCACGTCCGAGGGAGCCCCACGATGAAGGTCCGCTATTTCGCCCTGCTGCGTGAAGCGACGGGAAAGCGCGAAGAGGTCTGGACCCGCCCTGCTCCCGACGTCCGCACCCTGATCCGCGACCTCGTCGCCCTCTACGGCGAACCCTTCGCCAAGTGGGTGATGGTGGGCGACCAGCTCGCTCCCTTCGTGGCGGTCCTGCTCGACGGCAAGGACATCCGCGACCGGGACGGGCTCGACCGTTCGCTCGAGGGTGTCGCCGAAGTTCACATCTTTCCTCCGCTCGCCGGAGGCTGAAGGGAGTTCCGCGCGATGGAACCCGTCACTCTACCCGTCGTCGCCCTGGTCGTCGGCGCCGCGTTGCAGATCGTCCTCGCGCCGTTCCTGTCGACTCTCGCCAAGGGGCGGCTGGCGGCGGCCACCGCCGGCCTCGCCCTCGCGGCGACGCTGGCCCTCCTGCCCGCCACCATGCGCGGCGAAGTGCTCACCGCGACGCTGACCCCGATCTGGGACGCCGGCACGGCGGTCGTCTTCCGCGTCGACGGGCTCGCCATGCTGTTCACCCTGATGGGCACGGCGGCGGGCATGGCGATCCTGATCTTCTCGATCCGCTACATGGCGGAGGAACGACAGGGCGTGACCCGTTTCTATGCCATCATGCTGGTGTTCATCGCCGGCCTCCTGGTGCTCGCCTCGGCCGCCGACCTGCTCGTCGCCTATGTCGCCTGGGAGGTGATCGGGCTGTGCTCCTACACGCTGGTCGGCTTCTGGTACACCCAGAAGGCGGCGGTCGACGGGGCGCGCAAGGTGCTGATCATCACCCATCTCGCCGGCTACGGCTTCCTGGTGGCGATCGTCCTGTTGCAGATGCGCACCGGCACCCTCGACTGGGCCGATCCGGCGATGACGCAGGGCTTCACCGTCGCCGTGGCGGCGCTGTTCCTGGTCTCGGCGATGGCCAAGTCGGTGCTGTTCCCGCTGCACAGCTGGATCCCCGAGGCGATGAACGCGCCGACCCCGGTGTCGGCGCTGCTGCACTCGGCCTGCTACGTCAAGGCCGGCGTCTATCTGATCGCCCGGATGTATTCGATCGGGCCGTGGAGCGCCGATCTCGGCACGCCGCTGGCGATCGTCGCGGCGGCGACCATCCTGGTCGGCGTGATCTTCGCCCTGAGGCAGACCGATCTGAAGCGACTCCTCGCCTTCCACACCGTCAGCCAGCTCGGCTACATCGTCGCGGGCCTGGCGATCGGCACCGCCTACGGCATCGCCGCCGGCCTCTTCTACACGCTGAGCCATGCCCTCTTCAAAGGCACGTTGTTCATGTGCGCCGGCTCGGTTCAGCACGCCACCGGCACCCGTGACCTCACCAAACTCGGCGGGCTCGCGGCGAAGATGCCCTGGACCACCCTGATCTGGGTGATCGCCGCCGCCTCGATCTCCGGCGTGCCGCTGACCAACGGCTTCGTCGCCAAGTGGCTGGTGTTCGGCGCGGCGCTCGACAAGGGGCTCCTGTTCCTGGTGGTCGCCGGGTGGATCGGCTCGATCCTCACCGCCTTCTCCTTCCTCAAGGCCTCGGTCAACTGCTTCTGGGGGCCGATGCCGGCGGAACTCTCCCGGGTTCACATCCATGAGGCGAGCCCGAGCATGCTCGCCGGCATGGGGCTGATGGCCGGCGGCTGCCTCGTCTTCGGTCTGGCGCCGCAACTGTTGATGGACGCGGTGGTCGCGCCCGCCGTCGCCGGTCTCGGCTTCACGGCGGAAGTCGGCACCTCGTGGGGCGGCGTCGCCACCGGACGGGGCTCGATCGGCCTCACCGTCGGCGCCTCGCTGATCGCGGCGGCCCTCGCCATCGCCTGGACGGCCTACCGCGTCGCCGATACGCCGGCGCGGCTGCCGGTCGCGGTCTTCACCGGCGGCGAACCCCTGCCGGTCGGCGATCGCCCGGGCGCGGCCGACTTCGCCGGGCTCGCCGAAGAGGCCTTCCATCCGGTCTATGGTCTCGATCCGGACCCGGTCTGGATGGGTGCCTGGTCGGCCACCACCCGGATCGCGGCGCGGGGACGCAGCGCCACCGCCTTCGTTCTCGAACGCCGCCCCGTCGTCGCCGTCGCCCTCACGACGCTCGCCGTCGCCGCAGCGATCATCCTCGGCTGAACCGGCCCCCTCGGGCAAGGACATCGTCATGGACCATATTCTGCTCCTCCTCGGCCTCGCGGTGGGCCTCTCGGCCCTCCTCCTCGCCGCCGCCCTCGGCGGTGAGCGGCGCGGCTGGTGGGTCGCCGCGTCTGTTCTGATCGCCGCGTCGGTGTTCGGCCGGCTGGTCGGCCACGGCGTCGTCGGCCTCGGGCTCGGCGCGATCGGCGAGATCGCCGCCCTCGGCCTGGTCGCCGCCGGCGGCACACCGCCGACCCGCGCCGCCGTGCGGACCTGGGGCCTGGCCCTGGTGCCGGCGATCGTCGCCGTCGGCCTCGGCTACGGCCTGACCGGCCTCGGCCACGACCGCCCGGCGGCACCCTGGGATGCGATCGCCGTCGGCCTCTTCGCCCTCGGCTTCGCCCTCAAGCTCGCCCTGGTGCCGCTCTACTTCTGGCTCCCCAAGGTGGCCCGTGCGGCTTCCGCGACCTCGCTCATCCTGATCTTCGGCATCGTCGACGTCGGCGTCTTCGCCGATCTCGTCGCCCTGCGCGAGACCGCGCCGTGGATCTTCGCCGAGCACCATGCGCTGTGGACCGGCCTCGCGGTGATATCGCTCCTCGGCGGGGCACTGCTGGCGGTGGCGGAGACCGACCTCAAGGCGATCGTCGCCTTCACCGGCCTCGCCCACGGCGGCATGCTGCTCCTCGGCCTGATCGCCACCGACGCGGCGTCGCATACCGGCGTCGTGGTCGGGCTCCTCGGCCATGCCTTCGCCGTCACCGCGCTGTTCGGCGCCATCGCCTGCGGCGAGGCGCTCATCGGGCGTTCGCTGTCGATCGACGACACCCGGGGCCTGGCCGGCCGCCTGCCGGTGCCGAGCGCCGTCTTCATGGTCGGCGCCGGCGCCCTGGTCGGGCTGCCGCCGTCGCTCGCCTTCTCCGCCGACTGGCGGCTGTTCGGCGCCGCTTGGGCTGTCGGCGGCGCCGCGATGGTCACGGTCGCCTTCGTCGCCGCCGCGATCGTGTTCCTGGTGATGGTGCGCGCCCTGCATCGCGTCTGGCTCGGACCCTCCGAGAACGGCCAGGCCGCGGGCGGCACCCCATTCGCGGCGCGCGCCGTGCTGGTGGCGATGGCACTCGCCATCGCCCTCGGCGGCATCGTCCCGCGCCTCTTCGAACCCACCGCCTCGGCCGCGCATGTGGCGCTCGCCCTCACCGACGGAGACGCAAGATGAGCCTTCTCTCCCGCGTCCTCTCCGTCGCCCGGCGCAAGTCGCCGTGGCTGTGCCGGATCAACGCCGGTTCCTGCAACGGCTGCGACATCGAGATGACGCCGATCATGAGCCCGCGCTACGACGCCGAACAGATCGGCGTGCAGATCCACGGCACCCCGAAGCATTGCGACATCCTGGTGGTCTCGGGGACGCTGACCGAACGATCGAAGCGCGCCGTGGCGTCGCTGTGGTCGCAGATGCCGAGCCCCAAGGCCGTCGTCGCGCTGGGTTCGTGCCCGGCGAGCGGCAACGTCTTCGCCGAGAGCCCGTTGGTGCTCGGCGCCTCGCTCGACACGGTGATCCCGGTCGACGTCTGGGTGCCGGGCTGTCCGCCCCGGCCGCAACAGATCCTCGACGGCATCGCCCGCGCCGCCCACCTGCTCGGCGAAGGCGCGACCCGAGATCAGATCGCCATGCGCGCGGAGGCCGCCGACGCCCGCGCCGAAAGGAGGGCGTCGTGACCCCCGTCCTCGCCTATGCCCTCGCCTTCCTGGTCTGGCCGGGCCTTCTCATCGCCGCGCCGCTGGCCTGGACCGAACTGTGGCTGATGCGCAAGATCGTCGCCCGCCTGCAGGGGCGGCGAGGTCCGCCGTTCTTCCAGCCGTTCTTCGACTTCGCCAAGCTGATGGGCAAGCGCGCGGTGATCCCGGAAGGGGTCGATCGCATCACCTTCGTCGCCCTGCCGATGATCGCGCTGGCCGCGGTCGCCGCCGCGCTGGTGCTGCTGCCGATGCCCGGCAATCCGGCGCCGCGACTGCCCGGCGACGTGGTCGTCCTGTTGTTCCTGCTCGAGGTGCCGGTGATCGCCGAAGTGCTGGCGGGCTACGTCGGCCGCTCGGTCTACGGCGAGGTCGGGGCGATGCGCGAGGCGCTGATGTCGCTCGCCTACAACCTGCCCTTCCTCGCCTCGATCGTCGCCATGGCCGAGCAGGCGGGAAGCTTCGATCTCGCGGTGATCGCGGCGCTGCCCTTCGGGCTCGTCCACGTGGTCGCCGGTTTCGCCTTCCTGCTCGCCCTGCCGGCGCGGCTGAAGCTCAATCCGTTCTCGATCGCCAATGCCGAGAGCGAGATCGTCGCCGGCGGGTTGATCGAATATTCCGGGCCGTTGCTCGGCCTGTTCGAACTCGCCCATGCGCTCGAGGTGGTGGTGCTGACGGAACTCTTCGTCGTGCTGTTCGTGCCGGTGCCGGCCGCGCCGCTCGCGGCGCTGGCGACCTATGTGGTGGTCGGCGTGGCGATCCTCGGCGGGTTGTCGCTCCTGTCGGCGGTGACGGCGCGACTGCGGCTGGCGCAGGCCTTCCGCTTCTACTGGATCTGGGGTGGAACCGCCTCGCTGGCGGCGCTCGCCGCCGGGCTGGTGTGGTGAGGAGAGATGTCATGAGCATGCTGCAGACGGTCCTCGCCAATCTCTTCGCCCCGACGCGCAGCAGCGTGCCGGAAGTGCGCCGCCCCGCCCCGCCGGCTCTGCGCGGCCATCTCGTCCACGACGTCACCCTGTGCACCGGCTGCGGCACCTGCGCCCATGTCTGCGCCCCCAAGGCGATCACCGTCGAACCCGTCGACGAACGGGCGATCGGCTGGAGCTGGTACTCCGGCGCCTGCTCCTATTGCGGGCTGTGCGAGATCTGGTGCCCGACCCACGCCATCACCCTCGAGGCGGCGGCGCCGGCGGCGACCGATCGCGGCGAGGAGGTGCGCCTCCACGACGAGACGGCGCTCGTCGCCTGCGGCCGCTGCGGCCGTCCGCACGTGCCGATGCCGCAAGTCCTGCAGGAAGAAATGTTGCGCGGCGCGCTCGACGGCACGGCCCTGGCGGAGAAGGATCTCTGCGAGGACTGCCGCCGCCGCACCTCGAGCACCCGCATCCGCGACGCCTTCATGGGCGTGCCGCGCGCACTGCCGGCGATCCGGGCGACCGTCGCCCCTGCCGAGGAGGTGAAGCCGTGACCGAAGCCGAACTCGTCACCAGGCTCGAGGCCCTGCCCGGCTTCCGGGCGCTGCGCCACACCGCCAGCGGCCTGTGCGCCGACGTCGACCACATCGAGCCGGCGGCGCTGGCCGCGACCATCGAGGCACTCGACCTGAGGCTCGGCGCGATCACCGGGACGCCGCTCGGCGTCGTCGGCGAGACCGCGCTGGTCTATCACTTCGTCGGGCTCGACCGCATCGTCGACGTCGCCACCACCACCCACGGCAACGCCGCGCCGTCACTGGCGCTCCACATGCGCCCGGCCGCCTGGGCCGAGCGCGAGATCCACGACCTCTTCGACACCGACTTCCCCGGCCACCCCGACCTCAAGCCGTTGATGCGGCCGGAGGGGTTCGCCACCGGTATGATGCGCGGTCCCATGTGCGGCGCCAGCCGCGCCACCCCTTCGACAGGTGGCGCCAGCCGCCGCGTCGTCGCGCTCGAACCCTCGGAGTGATCTGCCATGGCCTTCACCATCCCCATCGGCCCCTACCATCCGGCGCTCGAGGAGCCCTTCAAGGTCAATGCGATCTGTGACGGCGAGATCATGCGCTCGGCCGACATCGAGGTCGGCTTCTCCTTTCGCGGCATCGAACTCCTCGCCCAGAAACGCAACTGGATGGAGGTGATCACGCTGGTCGAGCGGGTGTGCGGCATCTGCTCCAACACCCATTCGATGATGATCTGCATGGCGGCGGAGAAGATCGCCGGCATCGAGATCCCGGCGCGCGCCGCCTATATCCGCACCATCGTCGCCGAACTGGAGCGCCTGCACTCGCACCTCCTGTGGGCCGGCGTCGGGGCCGAGGACATCGGCTTCCGCTCGCTGTTCATGGAGGTCTATCAGGCCCGCGAGGCGGTGATGGATCTGCTCGAACAGTTGACCGGCAACCGCGTCAACTACGGCATGAACCGCATCGGCGGCGTCAACCGCGACTTCCCCGACCTCACCGCCATCGGCGGCACGCTGGCGCGGCTGAAGGCGAAGCTCGTCGACGTCGTGGTGCCGGCCTTCACCAAGAACCCGACGGCGCTCGCCCGCCTCGTCGGCGTCGGCCCGCTCACCCGCGAACAGGCGATCGAATGGGGCGTGGTCGGGCCGGTGGCGCGGGCCTCGGGCCTCGACATCGACGTGCGCCGCGACGAACCCTATCTCGTCTACGGCGAGTTGGGCTTCACCCCGTCCTTGCGAACCGACTGCGACGTCTTCGCCCGCGTCGTGGTTCGGGTGGAGGAGATGCTGGAGAGCATCCGACTGATCGAGGCGGCGGTCGCCGGCATGCCCGCCGGTCCGATCGCCGCCCTCGACGGCTGGCCGACCATCCCCCCCGGCGAGGCGACGATCCGGATCGAGGCGCCGCGCGGCGAGGCGATCTACCACGTCGTCTCCGACGGCGGCGAGACCCCGGCGCGGGTGAAGATCCGCACGCCCTCCTTCGTCAACATCCCGGCGATCGAGGCGATGGTGCCGGGCCAGCCCTTCGCCGATCTGGCGATCATCCAGGCCTCGGTCGACCCCTGCATCTCCTGCACCGACCGCTGACCATCGAACAACCGCGCGACGCACCCGCCGTCGCGCGGCGCCTCCCGGCCGGTGCTCCGGGGGCGAGAACGGCGCGGTATTCGTCGTCGGCGACGACGACCGAACTGCTCTCGGCCTGTCGGGGCCCGGGTGGAACGCGGGTCCGCGCGACGCCGATCCCGGACGCCCCCGGGTCGCGCGTCAGACCTGATGGTCCTGACCGGCTCGCTCACGGCGGCGGCCTTCGGCCAAGCCGACCTGCTCGAATCGCGACTTGTCGGGCGCCGATCTGTCCGGCGCCACGCTCGACAACGTCCCGATGCACGACGCCGACCTCTCCCACGCCGATCTGTCGGGGGTGAAGGCGACCGCCTGGGAACTCTACGGCGCCGATCCGAGCAACGCGGTCTTCGAGGATTTCAATCTCGGGAATGCCGCCGCGCCGACATGCCCGACGGCGGCCGCAACGACGGCGGCGGCTGATTCGACCGCGCCGGCGGACGACCGTCGCGTGGGGTCGCTCGCGCGGTCGCCGACCGCCGGGGTCATGGCGGTGATCGGAGCCTCACGGTCGTCCGAAAGAAGAGCGAAGGAAGAAGGAAGGAACGCCGGATCGGCGGGCAACAAAAAACCGCGGCGAGCCGCGGTTCTTGAAGAGGAGAATTGGTGGAGCCAATCGGAATCGAACCGACGACCTCTTGAATGCCATTCAAGCGCTCTCCCAACTGAGCTATGGCCCCACGTTCTCCGACCCGGGTTTGGGATGGCCCAGGCGACGGCGGCGATCTCTAAAGGCATCGCCGCCGGTGATCAAGCCCCTTTTTCAGCGCGGGGTCGGATTTTTGTCCACCGCTTCGGGGAATTTCCGCAAGTCTCGGGCGAATTTGGCGTTTTTCCGCCAGTTCGAACCCGTGCCGGGTCAGCGTTCCTCGTCTTCGGCGACGACGTCGATGTCGATGCCCTCGATGTCGCCGTCGTCCTCCTCCTCCTCGAGGAAGGTGTCGTCGTCACCGGTGTCGATGTCGGCGATCTCCTCGTCCTCGATGTCGGGGACTTCCTCGCCGCCGCTCTGTTCGGCGTCGGCCTCCTCGAGGGAGACGAAGGCGACCGGCAGGTTTTCTTCGACCTCGACCTCTTCCTCCTCGACGGGAGCCGCGGCCTTGGCGCGCATCTGAATCGCGGCGATGGTGAACACCGTGCCGCACTTCGGACAGACGATCGGACTGCGATCGAGATCGTAGTATTTGGAGCCGCAGGAAGGGCAGAGGCGCTTGGTGCCGAGTTCGTTTTTCACCACGGATCGTCTCGCGGATAGAGGAAAGGAGGGTTTCCCTCTGGTCCGAAGCCGTCGTCGTGTCAATAGCCAATCGTCGCGACGCCCCCACCGGCGCCCGCTCCCGGGCGCGAAAATCCCCGGCGCGAACGGAGCGGATCGGGGCCGGGTGACGCGGCCGATCCTTCCGTGATAGGACGTGCGACCTTCCTCGCGCCCGCTCACGACGGTCTCAGCCGATGTCCCACGCCGGAACGCCCACCCCCCTCTCGTCTCGCCCCCGCGGGCCTCTCGTCGGGCGGATCCGCGTGCCCGGCGACAAGTCGATCTCGCACCGCTCGCTGATGTTCGGCGCGGTGGCCTCGGGCGAGACCACCATCGAGGGCCTGCTGGAGGCCGACGACGTGCTCGCCACCGGCGCCGCCATGGCCGCGCTGGGCGCCGGCGTCAACCGCGCCGGCGAGGGCGCCTGGACGGTCGCCGGCCTCGGCGTCGGCGGCCTGCTGGAGCCCGAGCAGGTGCTCGATTTCGGCAATGCCGGCACCGGCTCGCGCCTCACCATGGGGCTGGTCGGCGGCCAGGCCATCGCCGCCACCTTCGTCGGCGACGCCTCGCTGTCGCGCCGGCCGATGGGCCGGGTGCTCGATCCGCTGCGCGAGATGGGCGTCGAGGTGATCGCGCGGGTCGGCGACCGCCTGCCGCTCTCCATCAAGGGTCCGAGGACGGCGATCCCGATCACCTACCGGGTGCCGATGGCCTCGGCCCAGGTGAAGTCGGCGGTGCTGCTGGCCGGCCTCTCCGCCCCCGGCATCACCACGGTGATCGAGCCGATCGCCACCCGCGACCACACCGAGCGGATGCTCGCGGGCTTCGGCGCGGCGATCTCGGTGACTCTGGGCGAGGCGGGCGAGCGAATCATCAGCCTCGAGGGTCGGCCGAACCTGAAACCCCAGCACGTGGTGGTGCCGGGCGATCCGTCCTCGGCCGCCTTCGCGGTGGTCGCCGGGCTGATCGTGCCGGGCTCCGACGTGACGATCGAGAACGTGCTGCTCAATCCGCTCCGCACCGGTCTGTTCCAGACGCTGATCGAGATGGGCGGCGATCTCGCGATCGAGAACGAGCGGCTGTCGGGGGGCGAGCGCATCGGCGACGTCCACGTCCGCGCCTCGAGGCTCGAGGGTGTCGTCGTGCCGCCGGAGCGGGCGCCCTCGATGATCGACGAATATCCGGTGCTCGCCATCGCCGCCGCCTTCGCCGAGGGGCCGACGGTGATGGAGGGGCTCGAGGAACTCAGGGTCAAGGAGAGCGACCGGCTGGCGGCGGTGGCGCGCGGCCTCGAGGCCAACCGCATCGCCTGCACGGAGGGGGAGAACAGCCTGGTCGTCGCAGGCCGTCTGGCGGGCGCGCGGATCGGCGGCGGTCGCGTCGCCACCCATCTCGACCACCGCATCGCCATGGCCTTCCTGGTGCTCGGGATGGCCGCCGACGAGGCCGTCACCGTCGACGACGTGGCGATGATCGCCACCTCCTTCCCGTCGTTCCGGGGCCTGATGGAGGGCCTCGGCGCCGACTTCGCCGAGGTCTGAAGACGCCGGCCGCGCCCGCCGGCGTCGGCGACGCGGGACGCCTTCGCCTCGCGCCCCGGCCGCCCGAATGGCCGGCCTGCCGCTTCCCGCCTTTCGCCGCGCCGCATTTGTGGCTAGAAGAGCGGGCAACGAGCGGCCGCCGGCCCGATCCGGCGGCGCGATTGCCCCATCATCGAGCGATCCCCATGAGCGACATCGAAACTCTCGAGAAGACCCTCCACGCGGCCATCGACGCGGCGGCGGACGAAGCCGCCCTGGAGGCGTTGCGCGTCGGCGCCCTGGGCAAGAAGGGGACGATCTCGGACCTCTTGAAGTCGCTCGGCACCATGAGCCCCGACGAACGCAAGGTCATGGGCCCGGCGATCAACGGCTTGCGCGACCGGATCGGCGAGGTGCTCGCCGCCCGCCGCAGGGTGCTGAAGGACGCGGCGCTCGCCGCCCGTCTCGCCGCCGAGAGCGACGACATCACCCTGCCCTTGTGGCCGTCGCCGGCCAACGCCGGCCGCATCCACCCGATCAGCCAGGTCACCGACGAGTTGTCGGCGATCTTCGCCGACATGGGCTTCTCGGTCGCCGAGGGACCGGACGTCGAGAGCGACTTCTACAACTTCACGGCGTTGAACTTCCCCGAGGGCCATCCGGCCCGCGAGATGCACGACACGTTCTTCTTCGAGCCCAAGGCCGACGGCAAGCGCCATCTCCTGCGCACCCACACCTCGCCGGTGCAGGTGCGCACCATGATGTCGACGAAACCGCCGATCCGCGTCATCGCGCCGGGGCGGACCTATCGCTGCGACAGCGACCAGACCCACACGCCGATGTTCCATCAGGTCGAGGGGCTGGTGATCGACAAGGTCTCGACCATCGGCACGCTGAAATGGGTGCTGGAGGAGTTCTGCAAGGCGTTCTTCGAGGTGCCCTCGGTCGAGATGCGCTTCCGGCCGTCGTTCTTCCCCTTCACCGAGCCGTCGATGGAGGTCGACATCCGTTGCGACCGCTCCGGCCCGGAGATCAAGTTCGGCGAGGGCGACGACTGGCTGGAGATCCTCGGTTGCGGCATGGTGCACCCCAACGTGCTCAGGAACTGCGGCCTCGACCCGGACGAGTATCAGGGCTTCGCCTTCGGCATGGGCATCGACCGCATCGCCATGCTGAAATACGGCATGCCCGACCTGCGCGCCTTCTTCGACGCCGACGTGCGCTGGCTGAGGCACTATGGCTTCCGGCCGCTCGACCTGCCGACGTTGTTCGGGGGGCTGAGCGTGTGATGGAACGTGCCGTCTCGCATCGTGAGATCGATGGCGCACAGCGGGCCAACGCGCGCCGGCTGAGAGCGGCCATGACCGATGCGGAAGAACGGCTGTGGTCCAAACTTCGCGGTCGCCGCTTCGTCGGTCTCACGTTTCGGCGCCAGGTGCCGATCGGTCCCTACATCGCCGATTTCTGCTGTCACGCGGTGCGCCTCGTGGTCGAGGTCGACGGCGGGCAGCACGGAACCGACCGCGGGTTGGCACACGATGCCCGTCGTGACGCCTTTCTCGCCACCGAAGGCTATCGTGTCCTGCGCTTCTGGAACAACGAGGTTCTGACGGAGTTGGACGCAGTGCTCGAAGTCGTCTGGAACGCGGCGGCGGAACGAGGGCCCGATCGGGCTTCGCCCGAGACCCCTCTCCCCGTCCCTCCCCCACAAGGGGGGAGGGG
>JAFHCF010000199.1:0-11595 GCA_048497495.1 Prosthecomicrobium sp. | reverse complement strand
TTGCCGGTGGCGCGGCCGGCGCCATCGGTGGCGCCATCATCGGCGGCCCGATCGGCGCCGTCATCGGCGGTGTCGCCGGTGCCATCGGCGGCGCCGCCGTCGGCACGTTGACCGCCGAGGACCAGGTCTACGTCCGCGACTACGTCGTCAGCCGTCCGCCCGAACGCGTGATGGTCGAAGAGCCGGTGTTGATCGGCAAGCCCCTGCCGCAGACCGTCCGCACCTACACCATCGACGGCAATCCGCGTCTGGTCGGCTATCGCTACGCCCAGGTCAACGAGCACGTGGTGCTGATCGATCGCTCCGGCATGGTGGTCGGCACCGTTCGCCACTGATCGAACCCGCGACGCGGGCGATCGCCCCCGGCGGTGTGGTCGCTCGTGGACGGCGGAGGATCGGCGGGGCTTCTCAGTCCCGCCGCTCCGGTACGTGGTCGTGGCGCATGAGGGCGGAGAAGCGGGTGAACTCGCCGGCGAAGTGCAGTTCCACCGAGCCGGTCGGCCCGTGGCGCTGCTTGCCGACGATTACCTCGGCGATGCCGCGCATCCGGTTCATGTCGGCTTCCCACTTGAACCAGGCCTCCGACCCCTTCTCGGCCGGCTCCTTGAGCTTGAGATAATATTCCTCGCGGTAGACGAACATCACCACGTCGGCGTCCTGCTCGATCGAGCCGGATTCACGCAGGTCCGACAGCTGCGGCCGCTTGTCGTCGCGGTTCTCGACCTGACGCGACAGCTGCGACAGGGCGAGGATCGGGACGTTCAACTCCTTGGCCAGCGCCTTCAGGCCGGTGGTGATCTCGGTCACCTCCTGGACCCGGTTGTCGCCCTTCTTGGACGAGCCGGTGAGAAGCTGGAGATAGTCGACGATCAGCACGTCGAGCCCGCGCTGGCGCTTCAGCCGCCGCGCCCGCGCCGCCAGTTGGGCGATCGAGATGCCGCCGGTCTGGTCGACCCACAGCGGGATCGACTGCATCATCTGGGAGGCGGCGACGAGCTTCTCGAACTCCTGATCGGAGATGTCGCCGCGGCGGATCTTGTTCGACGGGATCTCCGCCTGTTCCGACAGGATGCGCGTCGCGAGCTGCTCGGAACTCATTTCGAGCGAGAAGAACCCGACCGCCCCGCCATCCATCGTCTTCATCGTGCCGTCGGGCTGTTCCTCGGCCCGGTAGGCGGCGGCGATGTTGAAGGCGATGTTGGTGGCGAGCGACGTCTTGCCCATCGCCGGACGGCCGGCGAGGATCACCAAGTCGGAGCGTTGCAGGCCGCCGAGCCGCTGGTCGAGCGAGGTGATGCCGGTGGAGATGCCGGAGAGCTTGCCGGCGCGCTGGAAGGCGGCGGCCGCCATCTCGATCGAGCCGCGCAGCGCGTCGGAGAAGGAGACGAATCCGCCGTCGTAGCGCCCCTGTTCGGCGAGTTCGAACAGCCGCCGCTCGGCGTCCTCGATCTGGGCGCGCGGCGGCATGTCGACCGGCGCGTCGAAGGCGATGTTGACCATGTCCTCGCCGATGCGGATGAGGTTGCGCCTCACCGCCAGCTCCTGGATGACCCGGCCGTAGTCCTCGGAATTGATGATCGTCGTGGCGTCGGAGGCGAGCCGCAGCAGGTACTGCGTCACGCTCATGTCGGCGATCTGGGCGTCCTGCGGAAAGAACGTCTTCAGCGTGATCGGCGAGGCGACCTTGCCGGCGCGAATCAACTGGCCGGTGCGCTCGTAGATGGCGCGATGCGGCTCGAGCAGGAAATGCGCCGGCTCCAGGAAGTCGGAGACCCGGTAATAGGTCTCGTTGTTGACCAGGATCGCGCCGAGAAGCTGCCTTTCGGCCTCGGCGTTGTGGGGCGCGGTGCGGGTGAGCGCGGGGACGTTGTCGTCGACGCGACGGATGGGAGCTTTCATCGGGCGTGCATTGGGTCTCTGGTGGTCGAGACTTACTTAACGGCCCCCTTCGGAGCCCGAAAGCGTCCCCCGATTCATACCCGCTCGTCCACAGGATTTTGCCGGCCGGCCGATCCGAAGCTTGACCTCCGGCGAAGCCCGGCGGGCGCGAATCGCGCTGGACGGAAGCGATACTCCCCGCGTGCTTCGGGGAGCACGCGGGGAGCAGGGTCCGAGGGGTGCGGTCGGCGTCGCGCCTCTCGAATGGTTCAGTCGAGGGCGGCGACCTCGTGGCCCCCGGCGTCGTCGATGGCGCGTTCCTCGTCGCTCGGCATGTGGTCGAGCCGGAACAACACCGCGATCAGCACGGCGGTGGCGGCGAGCATCAGGTAGGACCCGAACAGCCACAGGACCAACGGCACCAGAAGGAAATAGGTGCGCATGCCGATCCAGTAGAAGTGCCCGGCGCGTTCCAACTGGGCGATCACCAGTTCCTGCGGGACCCGGCCGTAGCGCCCCGACAGCGGCACGTTGATCATGTAGCCGACGTGGTGGAACTGCCGGATCGCCATGGTGAAGGAGAGGAAGGCGCCGAACAGGTCGACGAGCAGGACCAGCGTCTTGACCGTCCACATCACCGCGCCGGCCGGGCCCGTCGGGTTGAGCACGTGCCAACTCGCCTCGAGCCGGTCACCCTGGACGGAGAGCGTCAGCACGCCGATGATCAGCAGCACCGCCGTCGAGGCCATGAAGGTCGCCGCCATGGTCGAATTGCGCAGCGTCTGGACCGCCAGCACGTCCTTGCCTTCCGCCATGATCGCCCGCGTCCAGGCGGCTCGCGAATGGGCCATCGTCGCCCGGAACGTGTAGTTCGGGTTGTGGCGGACCTTGTGGTCGAGGAAGAGTTGGTAGCCGACCAGAGCCGACAGGGTGGCGGCGAGCGCCAGGAGGTCGGTCAACATCGGCAGGGGGATCGCGTCGAACATGGTCGAGGTCGGTCTTTCGTTCTCGGCTCAGTCGCCGAAGAAGGGGAAGGGTCGCTCCAGCGGACGCCGGCTCGCGCCATCGATCGAGCGCGCCGTCCGGGTCGCCCAGATCATGATCCGCCGCAGGAGCGAGGCCTTGCTCTCGCCCGGTCGGCGCGTGCGCGGCGGGGTCGTCTGAATCGATTTGGCCAGGGCGGGCATGGGGGCTCCGAGGTGTCCGTCGGGGGAGCCCACAAGCTACGACCGGCAACTGACACCAACCTGATGATATCATGAAAACAATGTCAGGAATCGCGGTTCGCGGCGGGCGGCGCGGCGGCGAGACCGAGGGTGACCGTCAGTCCCGGTTCGCCGTCGCCGATGTCCAGCGTCGCGCCGTGGTGGCGCGCCACCGCGTCGACCACCGCGAGCCCCAGCCCGCTGCCCGGTTGGTGGCGGCTCTGGTCGAGGCGGACGAAGCGCTCGAGCACCCGCTGCCGCTGATCGGCGGGAATGCCGGGCCCGGTGTCGGCGACCCGGATGACGATCCGCTCGCCCGTCCGCCGCGCCGCCACGACGATGCGCCCGCCCTCCGGCGTGTAGCGGATGGCATTGTCGACGATGTTCGACAGCGCCTGGAACAGGAGATGCGGATCGGCCTCGACCGTGAGCTCGCCGTGGGTCTCCAGGGTCAGATCGAGGGACTTCTCCTCGGCCAGCGGCTGGAAATAGTCGATCAGGTCGCCGAGCAGGCGGACGGCGTCGACCCGGACGCGATGGGGCGAGGCGCCGTGATCGAGCCGGGCGATGGCGAGCAGCGATTCCAGCGTCTCCAGGAGCACGTCGAGATCGCCGACGGATTCGGCGAGCGCCGTCTCCACCTCCGCGCCGGACGGACCCGAGATCTGCAGCAGCTCGAGCCGCCCCCGCACCCGCGACAAGGGTCCGCGCAGGTCGTGGGCGATGTTGTCGGTCACCTGCCGGGTCGCCGTCATCAGCTCCGAGATGCGGTCGAGCGCCTCGTTGAGGTTCTCGCCGAGATGGTCGAACTCGTCGCCGGTGCCGCCGACCGGCATGCGCTCGTCGATGTGGCCGTGGAGGATGCGGGCGGCGCTGGCGTTGAAGCCGGCGAGCCGGTGGACGACGGCGCGGCTGGTGATGGCGCCGGCGAGGAGCGCCAGGAAGGCCATCGCCCCCGCGCCGATCAGCGAGGAATCGCGGATGATCCGCCGCAACTGGTCTTCTTCCGTGAGGTCGCGACCGAGTTGGAGGGTCAGGCCGTCGGCCAGGGCGACGCCGAGGAGGCGCGCCTCGTGCTCGCCGTCGGCCGGCCCCCGCTTCATCCAGATGTTGGCGTAGGCGCCGGGCGCCGGCATCGCCCCGGAGACCGTGGTGAAGTTCTCGATCAGTTCGGCGCCGTCGCCGCCGATCACCCGGTAGAGGCGGGCGCTGCCGCGCTCGGCGAAGATCCGCTCCTGCACCGCCCGGACGATCTCCGCGCGCCGCGAACTCTGGAGTTCGGTGCCGAGCCGCTCGCTCTCGGCGATGAGCCCGACGTCGACCCGGTGCTCCATGATCGCCTGGGTGGAGAAGAAGACGAAGGCCAGCATCGCCCAGCCGGCGGCCAGATAGAGCGGCGCGGTCAGGATCGTCAGGCGGAAGGTGGCGGTCGCGAACCAGTTACGCTTCACCCTTCAGACAATATCCGGCGCCCCGCACGGTGAACAGCATGGGCTTCGAATACCCTTTCTCGAGTTTCTGCCGGAGCCGGCTGATGTGGACGTCGAGCGTGTTGGTCTGCGGATGGAAGTGGTAGTCCCAAACCGCCTCGAGCAACATGGTGCGGGTCACCACCTGATCGGCGTGGCGCATCAGATACTCGAGCAGCAGGAATTCGCGCGGCAGGAGATGGATCGTGAGCCCGCCGCGCCGGGCGGCGCGGGTGGCGAGATCGAGCTCGAGATCGCCGACCCGGAGCATCGTCTGCGGCTTGGCGCCGGAGCGCCGGCGCACGATCGCCTCGAGCCGGGCGTGCAACTCCGCCAGCACATAGGGCTTGATCACATAGTCGTCGCAGCCCGCCTTGAGGCCGCGCACCCGCTCGTCGACATGCGACAGCGCCGAGAGCACCAGGACCGGCGTCGACACCCCCTCGCCGCGCAGCCGCCGGACGATCTCGAGCCCCTCGAGCCCCGGCAGCATGCGATCGACGATCAACGCGTCGTAGCTCGGATCACGCGCCAATTGCAGCCCGTCGAGCCCGTTGGCGACATGATCGACGACGACGCCGAACTCCCGCAGCCCCCGCTGCAGATAATTGGCGACCTCGCGATCGTCCTCGATGATCAACACCCGCATGCCCGAGCCTTCCCGTCCCCCGCGACCCTACCCGAACCGAACCTCCCCCGGCAACGCGATCGAGGAGGGGGGGGCGATGGCGCTGGGGGGCGGGGGAGTGAGGAAATAGAGAGTTCCGCGAAGCCGTGCGCGATCCTTCGAGACGGGCCTTCGGCCCTCCTCAGGATGAGGCGTGTGGAAAGAAGCCTCTTGGAACAGACGCCTCATCCTGAGGAGCGCTCGGGACACGAGCGCGTCTCGAAGGATCGCGCGCGGCGGCGAACCCGGTTCCATCCCCTTCCCCTGCCCCCCCGAAACGCCGAAGAGCCGGGCGTCGCCGCCCGGCTCTTCGTGTCCCTTCGTCCGCGGCCCCTCGACGGGGCGCGGGCCGAGCGCGGCCTCAGTCGCGGTCGCGGTCGTCGTGGTAGCCTTCCTCGTCGGTGATCGGGCCGACCTCGCGCACGAAGATCTCTTCGTTGTCGCGGGAGATGACGGCTTCGCCGCGCGACTGGCGCTCGGCCTCGTCGGCGGAGCGGGCGATGTTGATCACCACCTTGGCGATGACTTCCGGATGCAGCGAGATGGCGACCGTGTGCAGGCCGATGGTCTTGATCGGGGCCTTCAGCTCGACCTGGGTGCGCTCGATCGAGAAGCCGCCGGCGGTGATCAGGTCGGAGATGTCGCGGTTCGACACCGAGCCGTAGAGATGGCCCATTTCGCCGGCCGAGCGGACGACGATGAAGCTCTGACCGTCGAGCGTCTCGGCGACCGCCGCCGCCTCGGTCTTGCGCTCGAGGTTGCGGGCCTCGAGCTGGACGCGCTGGGTCTCGAAGACTTCCTTGTTGGCGCGGTTGGCGCGCAGCGCCTTGCCGCGCGGCAGCAGGAAGTTGCGGGCGTAGCCGTCCTTGACCTTGACGATGTCGCCCATCTGGCCGAGGCGGCCGATACGTTCGAGCAGGATGACTTCCATGGCGGTTACTCCTTCGCTTCTGTTCGAATTCCGAGATGTGGACAGGACCCCGGCGGCGGGCCGCCTCGGGGTCGATACGATCGGCGGAAGCCTCCGCCTCGGGGCCGTCTCAGGCCGATCCCGGCGGCGGAAGCCGCCGTCTCAGGCCGATGTGGGGTTCGAGAAGGCCGGCGAGCGCCACCAGCGCCGCCGGGATGGTGAAGAGCATCATCAGGCCATAGACGAAGGCGAGGATGATGATCCGCGCCTCGGTCCGCCGCGCCAGCGTGTGCAGGACGCCGAGGCCGACCAGGAAATGCGCCGAGAACAGCGCCCCGGCGATCACTCCGGCGATGAGACCCGGCGTGCCGTCGACGAAGGAGAGGGCGAGCGCGGCGGCGAGGACGAGGCCGGCCGAGACCGGCAGTTCCACCGACGCCAGATCGTCGACCGGACGCGCCAGACGGCCGGACATGCGCACCACCCGTGCCGCCGCCCACAGATCGAAGACGATGACCAGGACGCCGAAGGCGCCGATCATCGCCGGCATCAGCCGCACCATGGCGTGCACCACCGGCTCGACCTGCGAGGAAGCTTGGCCGGGCGCCGCGCCGACGCCGTCCTGCACCATCAGCTCGCGATAGCCGGTGGTGACCTGGGCGCTGATTTCCGCCGGGTCGAAGCCGGCGGCGATCCCGCCGATCACCGTCGTCGCCGCCACCACGAGCGTCACCGCGGCGAGCACCCGGCCGATCGGATACCACTCGCGTGGGGCGGTCGCATCGGCGGGGTCGAGGAGGCGGGCGAGGCCGAGGAGATGGGCGGCGATCAGGGTCGGCGCCACATGGGCCAGCGCCACCGCCAGCATCGCCGGCAACCCGAGGCCGATGCCGACGGCGGCGGCGGTGACCACGCCGGCGACGAGGCCGGCCGCCGTGCCCCAGCCGAGCGCGGCGATGCCCAGCGGCAACGGCGTCAGGAAGAACAGCGGCAACGCCAGCATCGACCCGCCGACCAGCGAGGCGAACAGCAGCGCGCTCGCCAGACCGGCGCCGACGGCGATCAAAAAGGAGGGGGCCGAGATCACTCTCGTCATGTCGCCCAGCTGTCCCGTCTCGGTCAGAGAACGGTTAGAGGCGTTCCCGCCCCAACCCGATCATACCAGCGCCTGTTCGTCGTCCGGGCCGGCCGCGTCGCCCGATGGCCCCCGCGAGGGGGAGAGGGAGGCGGGCCCGGATCCATGGGATCGACGGGTCCGCCTCGAGATCGTCACCGCGCGAAAGTCCGCGCGGCGATGAATCTCACTTGATGACGAACGGCAGCAGGCCGAGGAAGCGGGAGCGCTTGATCGCCTTGGCGAGTTCGCGCTGCTTCTTGGCGGAGACCGCCGTGATGCGGGACGGGACGATCTTGCCGCGCTCGGAGACGAAGCGCTGCAGGAGCTTGACGTCCTTGTAGTCGATCTTCGGGGCGGAAGCGCCGGAGAACGGGCAGGTCTTGCGACGACGGAAGAAGGGCCGGCGGGCGGCTTGGGAGTTCTCGGTCATCACTCGTTCTCCTCACCACCGAAATCGGTCTCGTCGCGACGCGGGCCACGATCGCGGCGCGGGCCACGGTCGCCGCCACGGTCCGGACGGTCGCCGCGATCGCCACGGCGATCGTCGCGACGGTCGTCGCGGTCGCGCTTCTGCAGCATCACCGACGGGCCGTCCTCGTGCTCGTCGACGCGGATGGTGATGAAGCGCAGCACGTCTTCCGACAGGCGCTCCTGGCGCTCGATCTCGGCGACGGCCGCGTAGGGCGCGTCGATGTTGATCAGGGCGTAGTGGGCCTTGCGGTTCTTCTTGATCCGGTAGGCGAGGGACTTCAGACCCCAGTTCTCGATCTTGGTGATCTTGCCACCCTGATCCTCGACGATGGTCTTGTACTGGGCGATCAGGGTGTCGACGGCCTGGGCCGAGACGTCCTGACGGGCCAGGAACACGTGCTCATAGAGCGGCATGTGGAACCTTTCCTCGTTTCGTTGACGTCCCCTCCGGGACGTCGACCGCGGGCACCGGCGCCAAGCCTCCCGGGGTCCCTCACGAGGAGAGGCACCGAAACCATGACTGTCGGAGAGCGGAGACACGGGACGACGGATCGACTTCGATCCTGCCGCGCCCTCCCGCGAGGCACGAAACCTCATGGAAATGGACACGACCGTCCGTTCAGCCCCCAGCCGGGTGCCCGACGGAATGGGCGGGTTCTACAGGAATCGCGCCGGGATGCAAGGGGGAAGGGCGGGAAAGGGCCGCGTAGGGTGCAAAGAGCGCGAGCGAATCGCACCGGAGGGGCTCACGACCGACGCTCCACGCTCCCACGGGCTCCGCCGGTGCAATTCGCTCTGCGCTCTGCTGCGATCCCGATCACGTCCCCGTCGGCCGGTGCACGCCGTGAACCAGTCGCGGCGCCCAGCGTCCGCCCCCGGCCACCCCGAAGCGCCGACGGCCGACCGAGTCGCCCCGGTCGGCCGTGCGGGTCGCGATCCGATGTCTTCCCTCAGGCGGCGCGGACCGTCGCCAGGAAGCTCTCCATCACCTGGCGCAGCATGTCGGACTGCTTGGCGAGATCCTCCGACGATCGCAGGACCACGTCCGCCGCCGCGGCGGATTCGCCGGCGGTCTGGGCGATGTCGGTGACGTTGGAGGTCACCTGATGGGTGCCGCCGGAGGCCAGCGTCACGTTGTGGGCGATCTCGCGCGTCGCCATGCCCTGCTGGTCGACGGACGTCGCGATCGACGCGGCGATGCGGTTCATCTGTTCGATGATGGTGGTGATGCCGCCGATCGCCGTCGCCGAGGCTTGCGTCGACGACTGGATCTCGCCGATCTGCGCGGCGATGTCGGACGTCGCCCGCGAGGTCTGGTCGGCCAGTTGCTTGACTTCCGCCGCGACCACCGCGAAGCCGCGGCCGGCCTCGCCGGCGCGCGCCGCCTCGATTGTGGCGTTGAGGGCGAGCAGATTGGTCTGGCCGGCGATGTTGCTGATCAGGTCGACCACCTGGCCGATCTTGTTGGCGGAGGCCGACAGATCGCGAACCTTGGCGGCGGTGGTCTCGGCGTCGCGCGCCGCGATCCCGGCGACATGGGCGGATTCGTCGACCTGGCGCTTGATCTCGTTGATCGAGGAGGAGAGCTCCTCGGCCGCCGAGGCGACGGTCCCGACGTTGGTGGCGGCCTCGTCGGAGGCGCTCGCCGCCTGCGACGACTGCTCGGTGACCCGGGTGGTGGCGGAGGCCATGGTCTTGGCGGCGCCCTGAAGGTGGACGGAGGCGGTGACGACACTGTTCACCACGTTGCCCATGGTCTGTTCGAACTCGCCGGCGAGCCTGTGCATGGTCTGGCGCCGCTCCGCCTCCTGGCGATTGCGCTCGCCCTCGGCGGTGGCGGTCTTGCGGCGGGCTTCCTCCTCGGCGCCGACGCGGATCACGTCGACCGCCCGGGCGATGTCGCCGATCTCGTCGCGGCGCTGGGCTCCGGCGATCTCCTTCAATGCCTCGCCCTTGGCCAGCCGGCCGAGCGCCTCGGTGAGGTTGCGGATCGGCGAGGCGATGCCGTGGCCGACGAAGGCCATGCCGATGATGCCGAGGAGGGCGACCCCGGCGCCGACCAGCAACTGCCAGGAAAAGTCGGATCTCGCCCGTTGCTCCAGCGTCGCGGCGAGCTCGGTCGCTTCCGCCATGACCATCGAGAACGGCACTTCGATCACCACCGACCAGACATCGTCGGTGCGGCCGAGCTTGATCGGGGAGAACACCTTGATGTGGTCGGAGGCCTTGTCGACGGCGATCGCCGCCCGACCGGCCTGGAGCGTGGCGAGATCGGCGGCGGCTTTGTCGTCGATCGCCGCGTAGGGCCCGCCGATCGCCTGCGGGTGGCTGCTCGAGGCGACCACCAGGCCGGAGTTGGTGGCGATGGTGACGGCCCCCTTGCCCTCGTAGATCGAGCCGCTGACCTTCGTCGCCAGGGCCTGGACGAAGGACAGGTCGAAGTCGGCGCCGGCGACGCCGGCGAAGCGCCCGCCGATCGCGATCGGCACCGACATGGTGGCGAGATGGACCGCCTTGCCCTGAACGATGTAGGGCAGCGGCGCGAGGATGTTCTCCCGCCCGCTCTCCTGCGGGACGAGGAACCACCCGCCCTTCATCACCCCGTTGGAGTGGAGCGCGCGGCTGTCGTATTCGACGAGCGGCTGCAGGGCGATCTTGCCCGCCGCGTCGCGGGTCCAATAGGGCAGGGCGCGGCCGCTGGCGTCGGAGCCCAGGTCGGCGCGGCCGACGGCGGCGGCGTCGTTGCCGTCGAGGGCGCCGGGCAGCCAGGCGCTGTAGGTGCCGTTGAGGCGGGGATTGTCCTCGAGCACGCGCAACAGCGTGCCGTTGAGCTGGGCCCGCCGGATCTCGCGCGGCGAGCCGCCGCGGTCGCTGCTCTCGGCGATCGTCTCGAAGGCGCGCGCCATGGTGCGCGCCGCGTCGAAGGCGGTCTCGACCTCGCGCTGGATCGAGCCGGCCTGCGCCGCCGCCAACCGCCCGAGCGATTCGCGGCTGGTCCGATCGAGCAGATCGCCCACGCTCGCGTCGACCTGACGGCTGGTCCGTTCCGTGGCGACGATGCCGTAGCCGAGCAACGCGCCCGTGGCCCCCAGCACGCAGACCGTCGACAGGGCGACGATCCTGATTCTGACCGAGTGAATGTTCATCGAGACTGCTCCTCGCCATTCCGTGTACGGGCGCAGGCTCGACCTCCATGCTTAACGGACCACTAAAGTTTCCATCGGCACGTAGTATCCCTCTCGAGCAAAGTGCGAAGCCGAAATATCGGCAAAATTCGAGACTTCCTCGCGGCCTCGACGTTCGGCGAGACCGGCGAAAGGACTGAAATAATAGTATCAAAATTCTCCTAAAGTACGAGAATCATACGGGCGAATATTGACCCCGAATACTTCTGTCCGATCGATCTCGGATCGATCGAATCGAAGGATCATCGGAAGTAACGCAATTCTCGAATCTCTATTTGAGGTTGCTCATCGGCGTTGCGGCGGGCGCTCGTCATGACGAGGGCGAGAACGACGGTGCGGTGCCGCGGCGGATCCGGTGCCCACCGCCACTGTTCCGTGGGGCAATTCGAACGACCCTCGACGATCCCCCCGCGACTGTCGCCTGCCGTCGATCGAAGCGATGAATTCGCGAGACTTCAGCGGCCGGATGCGTCGGCATCCCCGGCCGAGGGGCGGATGCCCCTCACGTCTCTCTGTGATCGTGGATGTCGTGGGTCGCGACACCTTTCTCGGCCGAGGGCGGGGCGAACCACTCGCGCTTCTCGAGCGTCGCCTCGGCGTCGGCGCGGCCGGCGGCGCGGTGATCGGCCGAGGACCGGGCGGAGAACTCGTAGTCCTTGTTGTCGCGCTCGTAGGGGCGGGCGCGGTAGATCA
>JAFHCF010000198.1:0-10244 GCA_048497495.1 Prosthecomicrobium sp. | reverse complement strand
TTCGAGAATGCGGGCGAAGAGCCCGAAGCCCTGTGGCTTGAGTTCGTCGCGCCAACGTTCGTAGACGCCGGCGGCGACACCGCGCAGGGTCGACGGCCAGTCCGGGTCGGGCACGTTGATCATCCGCCCACCGTCGTCGCAGAGGGCGGAGGGGAATCGGATCATCAGGTGGTCCGTCTCCCCGCGTTCCGCCGCCGCCCGCGCATGATCGAGCAGGAGATTCCACTCCGCGTCGGAGAGACGCTCGTCCGCTAGTCTTTCGACGAGCGCGCGGCGGGCCTCGAGCCGCGCCGCCCTTTCGCGAAGAGCGACCGTCCGCTTGGCCGCCTCGTGCGCCTCGACGAGACGGAGGAAGGCCGACGCCGAGGGGCGTCCGTCCGCCGATGCGGGCGCCGCGACCGCTTCTTCCTCGGCGAGCGGCACGGCGATTTCGGGCTTCCGCGGCAGATGCGACGGCTCCGGCCGTTTTTCGCGCATCAGCGCCCGCGCCAGATCGGCTCGGCTCACCACGCCGACCAACCGTTCGCCATCGACGATGAACACGCGCTTGACCTTGCGCCGAGCCAGGATGGCGGCGATCTCGGTGAGATCGGCCGTCTCCTCGACGGTGATCGCCGGCTTGGTCATGATGTCGCCGGCGGCCCGCGCGTTGGGCGCGACGATCTCGACATACTCGCTGGCGATCGATTGTCCTTCCGCCAGATGCGAGAGCCATCGATCGAGTTGGGCGGCGCGCTCGGGCGCATGCTGGCCGATCAGATCCCATTCGCTGACGACCCCGAGCAGGCGCCCGCTCGCGCCGACGACCGGCACGGCGCTGACGCCGCCATCGAGTATCGCCCGCGCCACCTTCGACAGCGAGTCTGCCTCACCGACGGTGATCAGATCCTTCGACATCACGTCGCGTGCCAGCATTTGTCCCTCCTTCGGGGGCCGCGCCGCCGGACCACAGGGGAGCCGCTCTCTCGTGGCCGCCTTCGCGGTCGGCGTGGCTCATCGGCGCATTCGGAAGGCTCTCGGCGAACGTCGGCCGACCAGAGCCGATATTTTAGTCGGTCGTATGGCAGTGACCATCCGCGCTCCTGCGTATCGGAACGCGGTGAACCCGCCACGGGCCTCGAGCCCGGCGGTGGCGGTCGTGCCGTCGACGTCGGGCCGCCCGTCCGGGCGACCGAGTGATCACGCCTCGAATTCGGCGGGCCGGACCTCGTGGGCCAACTTGTCGAGGACGCCGTTGACGATCTTCGGTTCGTCCTCGACGAAGAAGGCCTTGGCGACGTCGACGTATTCGGCGATGACGACGCGAGCCGGGATGTCCTTGCGCTTGATCAGTTCGAAGGTGCCGGCGCGCAGGATCTCGCGCAGGGTCACGTCGACCCGCTTCAGGGGCCACCCCTCGACCAGGGCGCCATGGACGCGCGGGTCGATGTCGCGCTGG
Organism: Prosthecomicrobium sp.; assembly: GCA_048497495.1. Classification (GTDB taxonomy): domain Bacteria; phylum Pseudomonadota; class Alphaproteobacteria; order Rhizobiales; family Ancalomicrobiaceae; genus JAFHCF01. Next base: position 8,806 of record JAFHCF010000198.1, on the reverse strand, counting down.
TAGGCGACGACGCCGGCGACGATCTCGCGGAAGAACTCCGGATCGGCCTCGCGGTAGGTGTCGCCGTCGATCTCGCGACCGAGGCGGAAGGCCTCGAATTCGGCGATGACGTCGGCGACCTCGGCCCCGGCGATCTCCATCTGATAGAGCGCCTGGACGGCGGCGAGGCGGGCGGCGCCACGCTTGTTGGCCGGCTTGACCTCACGAGGGCCTTCGGTCTTGGCGGTCGGGGTCATCGCTCACAGTCCGAACTTGCGACGCAGGGCGATCATGGCGAGGGTGGCCGCCGCCGCCGCGCCCCCCTTGTCGAGACGCTTGCGGTCGGCCCGTTCCCAGGCCTGCTCGTCGTTCTCGACGGTGAGGATGCCGTTGCCGATGGCGATCGCCTCCTGCACCGAGAGATCCATCAGCGCCCGCGAGCTCTCGCCGGCGACGATGTCGTAGTGGCCGGTGGCGCCGCGCACGACGCAGCCGAGCGCCACGTAGCCGTCGTAGTCGACGCCTTCGTCGGTCTCGTCGGCGGCGACCAGCGCGCAGGCGATCGCCGCCGGGATCTCGAGCGCGCCGGGGACGGTGACGACGTCATAGGCGACCTCGGCCTTTTCCAGCACCGCGATCGCGCCGGCGCGCAGCGCGTCGATCAGTTCGGGATTGAAGCCGGCCTGGACGACCAGGACGCGGGCGCCCTCGACCGCGGCGGCGTCGAAGTCGGCGTGATGATGTTGGCTGGACATGGGGCGATCGGTCCTCTCTCGAGCCGCGATCAATGGAGGAAGGGGCCGGGAAAGTCCAGCACGCTATGGCGGGTGACCCGGCGCCCGTTCGGCCTTGCGGGGCGGTGGCGCCCCACATCACACCACCTTCGGTGGTAACCTACCTATCCTGATTGCAATTTGGTGTCGGCCGGAACGAAGATGCGCCGGATCGAGCCCGAGAGATCGGGCGCCGATCGCCACCCCGCGCCCACGTCGGTGTTTCGGGTTCTCATTTTTCGTGATACAAAAATAACCGGAGACGCCGCATCGTGGCCGAGGAAGCGATCGAGATCTCCTGCGATCCGGCGAAGCGAGCGAAGGCCCTCGAAGAGCGCGGGCTCGACTTCTTCGACGCGGCGGTGGTGTTCGCGGGGGTGACGATGACGCTTCCGGACATCCGCCGGGACTATGGCGAAGACCGTCTGCAGACCTATGGGCGCCTCGGTGAACGCCATGTGCAAGTGGTCTGGACTCCGCGCGGATCGGCGCGTCACGTGATCTCGATGAGGTATTGCCATGACAGCGAAGTCCGCAAGATCGAAGACCGCCTGGGTCGATCCTGACGACGGCATCGAATGGACCGACGAGATGTTCGAGCACGCGGAAATCGCCGTCGGCGGGAAGGTCATCCGACCGGCGACCGGCGCCATCGGTCTTTCGAAGCGCGGCCGCCCCAAGGTGGTCGCGCCGAAGGTGCAGGTCTCGGTGCGGCTCGATCCCGACGTGCTCGCCGGACTGCGGGCGCTCGGGCCGGGCTGGCAGGGGCGCATGAACGACGCGCTGCGCGATTGGCTCGCCCAGCATTGAGGGTCGGACCGGGCGCCGCCGTCGCGCGCCATTCCGCGTCGCGCAGGCCGCCCTCCCCTCAGCGCGCCGCTTCGACGTCCCTCAGCCGCGCCACGTAGCGGGCCATCAGGTCGATCTCGAAATCGACGCGGTCGCCGGCCTTGCGCTCCCCCCAGGTGGTGACGGCGAGCGTGTGGGGGATGATCTGCACGGTGAAACAGTCACCTTCCACCGCATTGACCGTCAGCGAGGTGCCGTCGAGCGCCACCGAGCCCTTCGACGCGACGAAGCGGGCGAGGTCGGCGGGCACGCGAAAGCGGAAGACCGCCATGTCGCCCTCGTCGATCCGGTCCTCGATCACCGCGATGCCGTCGACGTGGCCGGTGACCAGGTGGCCGCCCATCTCGTCGCCCAGGCGCAGGGAGCGCTCGAGGTTGACGTGGGAGCCGACGGTCCACTCGCCCATGGTGGTGACGTTCAACGTCTCGGGGCTGGCCTCGACGTCGTGCCAGCCGCGGCCGTCGGGGAGCCGCCCGCGATCGACCACGGTGAGGCAGCAACCGGCATGGGCGATCGAAGCGCCGATGTCGATGCCGTCGGGGTCGTAGGTGGAAGCGACGCGGAGCCTGATCCCGACCTCGCGCGGATCGAGAGCGACGATCTCGCCGACGGCGGTGACGATTCCGGTGAACATGCGTTTCTCCCAGTGGTGATCGGCCGTGGCGGCCGGTAGCGGTCAGGGCGCGTCGGCGGGACGCTTGCGACGGAAGACGGCGAGGCGATCGGGGCCGACCGCCCGGCGCTCGACGGCGGCGAAGCGATCGACCTCGGTATCGAGCGCCGCCTCGAGCGCGGCGGGCAGCCGAACGCCCTCGGGGCCGACGACACCATCGCCGACGAAGAGATGGACCTCGTCGACGAGGTCGCGCTCGACCAGCACGGCGGCGATCTCGGCGCCGCCCTCCACCATCAGCGAACCGATGCCGCCGGCCGCCAGGACCGACAGCGCCGCTTCCGGATCGATGCGGCCGTCGCGACCCTCGGGGATCGCCACCACCTCGACGCCGAGGGCGGCGAGCGCCCGCCGGCGCTCGGCCGGGGCCCGCTCGCCGACCAGGAGGCGGACGGGCACGTCGCGCGCGCTCCTCGCCAGTCGGCCGTCGAGGGGAAGGCGGGCGCCGGTGTCGAGCACGACGCGGACCGGCGAGGCGGCTTCGAGCCCGGGCAGGCGAACCGTCAGATCGGGATCGTCGACGAGCGCGGTGCCGATGCCGACCAGGATGGCGTCGGCCTCGGCGCGCATGGCATGGACATGGGCGCGGGCGAGCGGTCCGGTGATCGCGACGCGGCCCTGGTCGCGGCGGCCGAGCCTGCCGTCGGCCGACACCGCCAGTTTGAGCCGGACGAAGGGGCGGCCTCGGGTCACCCGGCTGAGGTGGCCGGCGAGCCCGTCGCGGGCTTCCTCGGCGCCGACCCCGACCACCACCTCGACGCCGGCGGCGCGGAGCCGCGCCAACCCGTGACCGGCGACGCGGGGATCGGGATCGACGAGGGCGACCACCACCCGGGCGATGCCGGCGGCGAGGATGGCGTCGGTGCAGGGCGGGGTCAGGCCGTGGTGGGAACAGGGTTCGAGAGTGACGTAGAGCGTCGCGCCACGCGTCGCCTCGCCGGCATCCGCCAGGGCCTGGGGTTCGGCATGGGGCCGGCCGCCGAGCGCGGTGACGCCCCGGCCGACGACGCGCGGGCCCTCCGGACCGGTCGCGACGACGAGGGCGCCGACACTCGGATTGGGCGCGGTGAGGCCGAGATGGCGACGACCGAGACGAATCGCGGCGGCCATGAAGCGGTGGTCGAGCGCGGTGGCGGTGGTCACGTGCTTGCGCCTCCCCCTGCCCACCCGCCGGGTGGGCGCACCGTCATCGGATCGGGCTCTCCGAGACCGAGAGTTCGCCGAGCAGGGCCTCGAAATCCTTGGCTTCGCGGAAGTTGCGGTAGACCGAGGCGAAGCGGACATAGGCCACGTCGTCGAGCGCCTTCAGGCCTTCCATGATCGATTCGCCGATCTGCTCGGAGGAGATCTCCGGTTCGCCGAGGCTCTCGAGTTGGCGGACGATGCCGGAGACCATGCGCTCGATGCGCTCCGGATCGACCGGGCGCTTGCGGCAGGCGATCTGCACCGAGCGCATCAGCTTGTCGCGGTCGAAGGGCACCCGGCGGCCGGAGCGCTTGACCACCGTGAGCTCGCGCAGTTGCACCCGCTCGAAGGTGGTGAACCGGCCGCCGCAGGACGAACAGATGCGGCGACGGCGGATCGCGGCGCCGTCCTCGGTCGGCCGCGAGTCCTTCACTTGGGTGTCTTCACCACCGCAATAGGGGCAACGCATCGCTCATCTCCCCGGGACCGATTCCGTCGGGTCCGCGTTTCGACGTTTCTACACGAGGATTGGGGGAAGTGGCGAGACCGCGCGCGACCGCGATACGGTCGCCGTCGTCCCACTGTGACATTGACCGGCAATCTTGCCGGGTGGATGCTGCGTTCCGAACCGCGCGCCCTCGGGTTCGCCGTGACGCCGCAAATCGACGGGATCCATCATGAAGCTCCGAGCCGCTCTCTTCGCCGCCACCGCCGTCGCCGGCCTCGCCGCCGCCTCCGGGCCCACTACGGCTCAGGTCATGGCGCCGCTCGAGGTGACGCTGCTCGCCATCAACGACTTCCACGGCAATCTGAAGTCGCCGGGGACCATCAAGATCAAGGACCCGGCCGATCCCAGCAAGACGATCGCGGTGCCGGCCGGCGGATCGGAGGCGATGGCGACCCTGGTCAAGGGCAAGCGGGCGGGCGCCCGCAACTCGGTCTTCGTCGCCGCCGGCGATCTCGTCGGGGCAACCCCGCTGCTCTCGGCGCTGTTCGCCGACGAGCCGACGATCGAATCGCTGTCGCTGATGGGGCTCGAGGTTTCGGCGGTCGGCAACCACGAGTTCGACAAGGGTGTGGTGGAACTGCTGCGCAAGCAGAACGGCGGCTGTTCCTCGGACAACGCCTGTCTGGCGCTGCACCCCTTCGTCGGCGCCAAATTCAAATATCTCGCCGCCTCGACCACCTACAAGGACAGTGGCAAGACGATCTTCCCGCCCTATGAGATCAAGACCTTCGAGGGCGTCTCGGTCGGCTTCGTCGGACTGGCGCTGAAGGGCACGCCCGACATCGTGCTGCCGTCGGGCGTCGCCGGGGTGACGTTCCACGACGAGGCGGAGACGGTCAACGCGTTGGTGCCGGAGCTGAAGGCCAAGGGGGTCGAGGCGATCGTCGTGCTGATCCACGAAGGCGGCTTCCCGACCGGCGACTACAACGAATGCCCCGGCATTTCCGGGCCGATCGTCGACATCGTCAAGAAGCTCGACAAGGCCGTCGACGTGGTGGTCTCCGGCCATACCCACAAGGCCTACAATTGCAACATCGACGGGCGCCTGGTCACCTCCGGCGACAAGTTCGGCACGATCGTCACCCAGATCGACCTGAAGATCGACCGCAAGACGCGCGACGTGATCGAGGCCAAGGCCGACAACCTCATCGTCCGCACCGACACTTACGCCAAGGACGCCGAACAGACGGCGCTGATCGCCTCCTACGAGAAGGTCGCGGGTCCCCTGATCGCCCGGCCGGTCGGCAAACTCGCCGCGTCGCTGACCCGCGAGGAAACCCCGGCCGGCGAGAGCATCCTCGGCGACGTGGTGGCGGATGCCCAATACGAGTTGACCAAGGCGGCCGACAAGGGCGCCGCCGCCTTCGCGGTCACCAATCCCGGCGGCCTGCGCACCGATCTCGTGAAGAAGGACGACGAGGGCAAGGTCACCTACGGCGACATCTTCGCCGCCCAACCCTTCGGCAACAACCTGGTGACCCTGTCGCTGACCGGCGCCGAGATCGACACCATGCTGGAGCAGCAGTGGATCAAGCAGCCCAAGCCGCGCATCCTCCAGGTCTCCAAGGGCTTCTCCTACACCTGGGACGCGGCGAAGCCGGAGGGCGAGCGGGTCGACATCGCCTCGATCACCATCGACGGCAAGCCGGTCGACCCGGCGGCCACCTACCGGGTGACGGTCAACAACTTCCTCGCCGACGGCGGCGACGGCTTCAAGGTGATCAAGTCGGGCCGCGACCCGCTGCCCGGCATCTTCGACGTCGACGCGCTGGAAGCCCACATCAAGACCGCCGGCACGATCGAGCCGACGCCCCGCGACCGGATCAAGCGGGTGAACTGAGGCGAGAGCCCCCTCACCCGCCGCTCGCCGGCAGGCCGACGCGCCAGCGGCCGATCGGCGAGGTGAGGGACACGGGCACCGCGTCGGCCGATGCGTCGGCCGATTTCGGCGCGGCCGGCGCCTTCACCAATCCGGCCATCGGGCGGACCTTGGCGCTCGCCGGGAAGATCTTGGTATCGAGCAGCGACCTCGGCACGCCGAGGTGATCCTGCAGGACGCCCTTGAACACCGCCCGGAGATCGGTGGTCGGCGCGAGATTGCCGTCCTCGAAGAGATCCGTCTTGGCGAGTCCGGGCCAAGCGCCGCGCACCCGGCCGCCGGCGACGGCGCCGCCGGCGAGGAGCGCCGCGGTGGCCACCCCGTGATCGGACCCCGCGGTGCCGTTGACGGCGACGGTGCGGCCGAATTCGGTGACGAACAACACCACCGTCTGGGCCCAGGCGGCGGCGCCGATCGTTGACTTGAAGTCGGCGAGGCCCCGATCGAGATCGGCGAGGCGATCGGCCAATCCCCCGGTGGCGCCGCCTTCGTCGGCGTGGGTGTCCCAGTCGTTGATCGACAGGACCGAGATGCGCGGCCCGGCGGCGGCGCGCATCAGGCGTCCGGCGCCGATGAAGCCCTGGCGCAGCTCGGAGAGGTTGTCGTAGTCTCCGCCGGCCTTGCGGGCGAGGCGATCGGTGCGGATGCCGGCGGCGAAGACCGCGGCCATCTCGGGATCGACCCTGCGATAATTGGCGAGAACCGCGTCGACGGTGGCGGTCTCGGCCGGCCAGAACCAGGTCGGCGACCAGCCGAGCACCGGCGCCGGGCCACGCAGGATGAGCGGCGAGTCGCCGATCTCGAGCGCGCCCTTCATCCGGATCGGATCGCCCGCCGGCAAGGTCGAGAGCAGGCGATTGAGCCAGCCGGTGGCCGTCGCCGTGGCCACGCCCGGCATGCCGTTCTCGAGATTGTCCTGGCAATCGAAATGCGACCGATTGCGCAGCGGCGTGCACACCGCATGGACGGCCGTCGCCTCCTTGGCGGCGAAGCCCGCCGAGAGGGTCTTCAACGCCGGGTGGAGGCCGAAGAAGCCGTCGACGTCGAGGAGCTCGGACCGGGGTATGGCGAGCGAGCCGCGCGCCCCGGCATAGTGCTTGTCGCCATGAGGAACCACCACCGAGAGCCCGTCCATGCCGCCGCGCAGCACCACCACCAGGAGGCGGGGATCGCCGCTGGCGGCCGACGCCCAGCGCGGCATCGCTCCCCAGGTGAAGAGACCGGCGGAAATCCCGAGGAGACCGCGACGGGAGAGAAGCGCGCGGCTCTCCTCGCAGCCCTCGGCGGCGAGCGCGGCGATCCGAGCGCCGGTGGGGGTGTCGTCGTGCCGGTCGGCCATCGCCTCACCTCCTCTGGAATTCGGGCAGGGTCGCGAGCACGCCGACCTGTTGGCGCATCCCCGTCACCCGGGTCAGGGCGGCACGCGACGAGGCGGAGAGCCAACCGTCGAAGAGGCTGTCGGCGAGCGCCGGAACCGAGCCCTTGAAACCCTTGAAGAAGACGTCGGAATAGAGCATCGCCGCGTCGAGGCGGACCCGCATGGCGTCCGGGTTGAGCCAGGTCGCGGTGTCGTCGGACCAGCCGTCGGGGGCGCCGTGTTCCCAGACCATGTTGTGCATGGCGTGGGATGGCGCCCAAAAGGTCCAGATCTCGGATTGCGGGATCCTCGGCGCGCCGAAGGCGCGAAACTGGGCGATCGCCATCTCGTAGGGGGTGCGCAGCTTGGTCGGCGGCAGTTCCCAGGCGTCGGGCAGGTCGATCAGGGCATGGGAGACCGCGGCGAGGTCGCCGCCGCTGTCGAGGAAGGCCTTCTTCAGCGGCGCCACCTGCTTCGCCGTCGGCTCGTCGGTGATGAAGTGGCGCACCAGCTTGAAGGCGATGTGTTCGGCCGTCTTCGGGTGGACGGCGAGATCGGCGAGGACGGCGAGACCCTGCGCCCGGCCCTTGGCGGGGTAGCTCTTGCCCATCACGGTGAAGGCGCCGGGCTCGTGCCAGTCGTCGCGATAGATGAAGCGGCCACGGTTCCTCGGATTGCCGCCGTTGTACCTGCCGGCGGCTTCCCAATCGCGGACGAAGGACCAGCCGGTGATCACCCGGGCCAAACGGTTGACGTCAGCCTCGCTGTAACCACCGCCGACGCCGACGGTGTGGAGCTCGAGGATCTCGCGCGCCAGGTTCTCGTTGAGACCGCCGCCCCATTGGCCCATCTGGGTGTGCGGCCCGACCGAGTCCTGGTTGTCGAGATAGCAGATCATCGCCGGGTGGCTCATCACCCCCTTCAACATGTCGCCGAAGGTGCCGAAGAGATGGCGGCGGATGACGTCGCGCTCGAGTTGGCCGTAGGTGGCGCGGATCACCTCCGACTTGTTCACGGTGAGCGAGAAGTGGTTCGACCAGAACATCACCAGCCGATCGGCGAAACCGATCTCGGGCCGCATGAAGCGAGCGAACCGCGCGCGCAGTTCGAGCTGACGGACCACCTCGGCGGCATCGAAGCCGTTCTGGCCGATGGCGCAGGCGGTGGCGTAGCTCGGCAGCGTCGGATCGACGATCAGCGCCTTGGCCGGGTCGATCTCGGCGGCGACCAGGGCGCGCGCCGCCGTGCCGATCCGCCTCGCCGCGCCCGGCTTGGGGCCGAGGCCGAAACGTTGCAGGGCGACGCGCCGGTCGGCCGCGGCCTTCGAGATGGAAGCCATTCGAGAGCGATCCTTCGCACCAAAACGCCGGAGGTGGCGGGCCGTCGAATCGCGGCCCGTGTCTCTCGATCGTATCCGAATGCTAACGGTGCGGTATTTCGCCTTCAAGTCGAAGTGTAGTCGTGTTCCAGAATCCGACGAGGGTGGTGAACCACCTCACACCGACAATCGTTCGAAATCTAATCGTCATAAGATCTCCGCCGCGGCGATGTAATCTCGGCCGCGCGCGATGACGAAAGCGAAAGAGGGCCGCGCTCGCGGCCC
>JAFHCF010000197.1:0-40821 GCA_048497495.1 Prosthecomicrobium sp. | reverse complement strand
GGCGGCCGTCGGCGGCCGGCCGGCCGGGAGGCGCGTCAGGCGCCGATCCGCGCCGCCTTCGCCTGGGCGGTGATGGCGAGGCGGGTGACGGCGAGCGCGTGGCCCTGGGGCATGGCGGTCGCCGTGCGGTCGCGCAGGTCGGCGAGGAACTTGCCGAAATAGCTCAGGCTCTCGCCGCCGGCGTCGATGTGGCGGGTGCCGTGGCGATCGGTCAGGAAGAGATGATCGCCGCCGGGACGCCCGGCGATGTCGACATATTTCCTCAGCTCGATGTAGCCCTCGGTGCCGAGCAGCACGAGCCGCCCGTCGCCCCAGGTGGGAAGACCGTCTGGCGTGTACCAGTCGACGCGGATGAAGCCCGAGGCGTGGTCGGAGCGCAGCAGGATCTCGCCGTAGTCCTCGAAGGCCGGCACGTCGGGCAGGGCGTGGTTGGAGACCGCGCTCGCCACGATCTCGGCGCCGCCCGAGCCGGTGAAATGCAGGAACTGGTCGATCTGGTGCGAGGCGATGTCGGTCAGAATGCCGCCGTAGGCTTGCCCGTCGAAGAACCAGTCCGGACGGATTCCCCGGTTGAGCCGATGCGGTCCGAGGCCGGTGGTCTGGACGACGCGCCCGATCGCGCCCTCCGCGACGAGACGCGACGCCGTCTCACAGGCGCGGACCACGAAGCGTTCCGAAAAACAGATCGAGAAGATCCGTCCCGTCTCGAGCGCCGTGGCCTCGATCGCCGCGACGTCGGCGAGCGTCGTCGCCCCCGGCTTGTCGACCATCACGTCCTTGCCGGCCCGCATCGCCCGGATGGCGATCGCCGGGCGGTCGCGCGGGATCGCGGCCGAGACGACGAAGTCGATCGACGGATCGTCGAACAGGCGCTCCCGATCGATCGCGGGAAGCGTCGGGAAGCGCTCGCGGAACCCCTCCACCACGCGGGCGTCGCTGGTCCTCGGGCAATAGCCGACGCAGACCGCCCCGGCGGCGAGCGTGTCGCCGACGAGGTGGTAGACGTGGCGATGGTCGAGGCCGATCGCGGCGAAACGCAAGGGGCGGGTCATGGCGTCACCTCGACCGGCGCGCCGGTCCGCCCCGTCTCGATCAGCGCATCGATCAGCCGGTGGACCCTCAGGGCCTCCTCGCCGGACACCTTCGGCTGGGTCCCGCCGCGAATCGCCCGGACGAAGTCCGCCATCACGGCGCGATGGTGGTCGTGGGGGAAGGCCATCGGATCGGCCCCGGTGCCGCCGGCGCTCCTGTCCGGCTCGATGTGCTCCCGCCGTCCGTCGTGATACTGCACCAGCATCTCGGTGCCGCGCAGCAGCGCCGTGCCCTTTTCGCAGGTCAGCACGATCTCCTCGAGGAAGCCCGGATAGGCCGCCGTCGTCGCGTCGATGGTGCCGAAGGCGCCGTTGGCGAAGCGCGCGGCGGCGGTGACCATGTCCTCGGTCTCCATGTGATGCACCGGCGTGGTCGTGGCGAAGCCGGCGACCTCGGCGATCGGACCGGCGAGGCTCAGCATCAGGTCCAGCGTGTGGATGCCCTGGGAGATCAGCACGCCGCCGCCGTCGCGGGCGAAGCTGCCCCGGCCGGGCTCGTCGTAATAGCTCTGCGGCCGCCACAGCCGGATGATCGTCGAGCAGCCGACGATTCGGCCGAGCTCGCCGCCGCGCAGGATCTCGGCGACCCGCACGCCGGCCGGCCGGAACCGATGCTGGAGCACCACGCCCATCGTCACCCCGGCCGCCCGGCAGCCCTCGACCAGGTCGACGGCGCGGGCCGTGGTGATGTCGAGCGGCTTCTCCATCAGCACATGCTTGCCGGCCCGGGCGCAGGCGAGGCCGATGTCGCGATGGGTGTTGGCCGGCGTGAAGACGGCGACCGCCTCGACGGTGTCGTCGCGCAGGATGGTGTCGAGGCTGTCGCAGAGCGGGAAGGGGAACTTCTCGGCGAAGGCGGCGCGCCGCGCGGCGCTCGGCGAGAAGGCGTGGACGACCTCGACCTCGTCGGCGAGGTCGACCAGCCCCTTGGCGTGCGGGGTCACGGCCATGCCGAGACCGACGACGGCGATACGTGTCTTCTTCACGGGGGTCACGATCCTTCGGGTGGACGGGTTGACCCGGCGCGGTCAGGGACCGAGCAGGGCGACCGGCAGCATCGTCACGGCGGGTATGTAGGCGACCAGCATCAGCACCACGATCAACGCCAAGGTGAAGGGGGTGATCGCCTTGAAGGTCTCGGTCTGGTTGGCGCCGCCGACCCGGGCGGTGGTGAAGACCAGCACCCCGAGCGGTGGCGTCAGCGCGCCGATCACCAGGTTCATCACCATGATGATGCCGAACTGCACCGGGTCGTAGCCGGCGGCCACCACCAACGGCACCAGGATCGGCACCAGGATCACCATCGAGGCGATCATCTCCATGAACAGGCCGACGACCAACAGGAAGCCGTTGATCGCCAACATCAAGAGCCACGGCCGCTCGATCAGCACCTCGAGCCCCTCGGCGATCTTCTGCGGCACCTGCTCGTAGGCCAGCACCCAGGCGAAGGGCGCAGCCGCCGCGATGATGACGACGATCACCGCGGTGTCGAAGACCGACTCGCGGATCGCCGCGATCAGGTTGGCGACGGTCAGCTTGCGATAGAGGAGCGAGCCGCAGAACAGCGCGTAGACGAAGGCGATGGCGCCGGCCTCGGTGGCGGTGAAGACGCCGAAGCGGACGCCGCCGACGATGATCGCCGGCAGGACCAGGGCCGGAATGGCGAGGCCGAGCGATTTCATCCGATCGCCGAGCGAGGCCTTGGGCGTGTCGCCGCCGTAGCCGCGGGCCCGCGAGATCACCCAGACCGTGGTCATCAGCGCCGCCGAGACCATCAGGCCGGGCACGATCGTCGCCACGAACAGCGCCCCGACCGAGACCGAGGCGAGTGCCGCGTAGACGATGAGGCCGAGGCCCGGTGGGATCAGGTTGGCGATGGTCGCCGCCGCCGCGGTCAAGGCCGCGGCGAAGGCCCGGCTGTAGCCGCGCTTCGCCATCTCCGGCACCAGCAGCTTGGCGATGGTCGAGGCGTCGGCGGTCGACGAGCCCGAGATGCCGGCGAGCATGGTGTTGGTGACGACGTTGGCCTGTCCGAGGCCGCCGCGCAGGTGGCCGACGAGTTGCATCGCGAGATCGACGAGACGCGGCGTGATGCCGCCGGCGTTCATCACCGCCGCAGCCAGGATGAAGAAGGGAATGGCCAGCAGCGTGAAGGAGTTCAGCGACGCCGCCATGTTCTGCGAGATGGTGACCAGCATCATCGTGCCGAAGGGCACGAAGGCGCAGAAGACGCCGAAGGCGAGCGCGAAGGCCACGGGCACGCCGATGATGATCGAGACGACGCCGACGGAGACGAGGACGATGGCGCTGCTGCTCTGGTCGTAGACCAGCGGCGCACCGAAGCGCACCGCGAGATAGAGCGCGAGGCCGGTGGCGACGAGGCCGAGCCCGTGGACGAGCGAGCGCCCCGCCTTCGGCCAGCCGAGGAAGAAGAGATTGAAGAAGCCGCCGACCGGCACCGCCAGGAAGAAGTACTTCATCGGCAGTTGCAGCGCCGGCGAGGCCGAGATCACCCGGGAGACGTAGTCCCAGCCGTGGATCAGCAGCATGAAGCTCGCCGCGGCGATGATCGCGTGGCCGAAGAACTCCAGGGCCGCGCGCGAGCGTGGCCCGACGAGCCGGAGCACGACGTCGATCGAGATGTGGGCGTCACGGCCGGTGGCGACCGCCATGCCGAGGAAGACCGACCAGCCGAAGACCCACGTCGCCAGTTCCTCGGGCCAGGGCAGGCCCGAGTTGAAGACATAGCGCAACGTGACCTGCAGACAGGACACCCCGACGGCGACCAGCATCAAGCCGATGCTGGCCGCCTCGAGGAGGCGTTCGACGATCCTGCCCATACCGGTCGGCGGGGCATGGCGCACCACCTCGGCGGCGCTCGTATCGACGGTCGTGCTCATCCTGGCGCGCTCAGCCGAGCGCGCGGATGGCGGCGATCATCTTCGCCGTCTCGGGGCTCTTCTTACCGAACTCGGCATAGAGCGACGAGGTCTGCTGCTCCATCTTGGCGAGTTCGGCGGCGTCGAGCTTGGTCACCTGGACGCCCAGGGTCTTGAGCTGGGCGAGCGTCTCGTCGGCCTTGGCGCGGTTGACCCGGCGCTGTTCGGCGAAGGCCTCCTTGGCGGTCGAGCGGACGAGGGCGCGCATGTCCTCGGGCAGCTTGTCGAGCCAGGCGGCGTTGACCCGCACCGCCTTGGGCAGGAACCAGTGGCCGGTCAGCGTCAGATACTTGGCCTGCTCGTGGAACTTGAAGCCGACGATGGAGAAGACGTCCGAGTCGATGGCGTCGATGATGCCGGTCGACAGCGCCGAATACTGCTCCGAATAGGGCAGCGGCGTCGGCGCGGCGCCGAGCAGGGTCCAGAAGTCGACCCAGATGCGCAGCTGCGGCACGCGGATCTTGACGCCCTTGAGGTCGGCCAGCGAGGTCACCGGCTTCTTCGCCAGGATGTGGCGGAAGCCGGTCTCGCCGTAGTCGACGAATTCGACGCCGGTCTTGGCGCGGGCGATGTCGGAGCACTGGCGGCCGAGCGGCCCCTGCAGCACCGCGTCGACATGCGCCTCGTTCTTGTAGATGAAGCCCGGCGCGCCACCGAAGGCTGCGATTTCAGGCGCGATCGCTTCTTCCGAGTCGGGACCCGCCGTGGTCACCTGGATGGTGCCGATGCGGTTGCCCTCGAGCAGTTCGGCGAGGCCGCCGAGCTGGGCGGCGGGGAAGTGCTGCGCGTCGATCTGACCGCCGCTCTTCTCCTTCAGCGCCTTGGTCCAGGCGTCGAAGGCGTTGGTGATCGGCGTGCCGATGCCTTCGGTATGCGCGATCTTGCAGACGTATTTACCCGCAGCGTGAGCACGGGACAAGATCGCGGGCATGGCGAGCGTCACCGCTCCACTTGTGAGCAGGGCGCGACGAGTGAGAGAGGACTTTTCTACGAAGCTGGTCATCGTTGTTTCCTCAAGGAAAGATGAAACTGATCATTCGTTTTTTTCTTCAGCTTACGGTCTGGTATGGCACCATACACGTGCATTTCTGCCCGTTCAACAGCAAACGTCACCGATCCGTGGGGGCGTCTCGGGCCTCTGATCGATTTTTATCGGCCTTCGGGGACCGAGCGCCGAGGGGCATGATCGGGGACGAATTTCGGATCGCCCGCGCGTCCGGGCACGGTCCCGCGACGACCCCCCGTGGCATCGGCAGGCGTGCCTCGGGGGGGCGCGAGGCGGGCGTGATCCTATTTCACGCGGGCGGGCGTCACGCCTCGCGCCCGGTCATCACCATGTGGGCGAGATGGTCCGCGTCGAGCCCGGTCATGGCGCGGTCGACGACCTTGCGCCCGCCCTTGAGGACCGCGACCCGGGTCGCCACGGCGCAGACGTCGGCCATGTTGTGGGAGATCAGCACCACCGTCCGCCCCTCGTCGTGGAGGCGGCGGATCAGGTCGAGGACCTGCCGCGTCTCCTGGACGCCGAGGGCGGCGGTCGGTTCGTCCATGATGATCATCCGCGCGTCCCAGCGCAGCGCCCGCGACAGCGCCACCGCCTGGCGCTGGCCGCCGGAGAGCCGTTCGACCGGCGTGTCGGTCGCCGCCACGTCGATCGCCAACCGCGCCAGGAGCGCCCGAGCCTCGCGCCCCATGCGGCCCTTGTCGAGCAGTCGCGCGAAGGGGAGGCCGGGGATCTTCCGCGTCAGTTCGGAGCCGAGGAAGATGTTCTCGGTGATCGACAGGCGCGGCGCCACCGCGAGGTCCTGGTAGATCGTCGCGATGCCCTTCTCGAGCGCCGCGCCGGGCGAGGGGAAGCGGACGAGGTCTCCCTTCAGCCGGATCTCGCCGCCGCTCGGCTCATGAGCGCCGGCGAGGATCTTGACGAGGCTCGACTTGCCCGCGCCGTTGTCGCCGACCAGCGCCAGAACCTCCCCGGTGGGGATGTCCAGGTCGATGCCCTTCAGCGCCTCGACCGCCCCGTAGGACTTGGTGACGCCGGAAAGCGACAGGAACGGGGTCGGATCCTTCGTCACGGCTGGACGAACTTCGCGACGTTGTTGGCGTCGACCAGCGCGGCGTCCATGAAGAGATAGGGGCCCGGGGTGATGGCGCTCTTGGCCTCTTTCTTCACCACGATGCGGTCGATCGCCTCGACGGCCTGCGTCCCCATCGCCTCGAACGGAATGGCGACGCTCGCCATCAGCATCGAGTCCGGATCGGCGATGCGGCGGTAGGTCTCCTGTCCGCCATCGATCGAGACGAACTTGATCTGTCCCTTCTTCAGTCCGCGCGTCTTCAGGATGTCGTCGATGACGAAGGCCTGACCGTCGAACGAGGCCCAGATGCCCTCGACCTCGGCGCCGTGCTGGAGCAGCAGCGTCTGCATTCCCTGGCGCACGTCGTCGCGCCACGACTGGGTGCGGGCCATGGCGTGGTTGCCGATCACCTTGACGCCGGTGTTCTCGGCCAGCACCGCGTCGAGCACCCGGCCGCGGATGCGGGTGCCGACGTTGCCCTCGAACCGCTCGGTCAGGATCTTGCCCTGGAAACCCATCTGGCCGAGGAGCCAGAGGGCGGCGTCGGCGCCGACCTTGTATTCGTTGACCTGAATGTCGAAGAGCGTGTGCGGCGAGGCGCCGGCCATCACCGTCAGCACCGGGATGCCCGCCGCCTTGGCCTTCTTCAGCGCCTCCTCGGCCTCCACCGGCTTGCCCATCGCCACGATGATCGCCGAGGGCTTCGACTGGATCAGGGTCTCGAGCTGTTCGGTGTGCTTGGGCAACGAGCCTTCCGAGTTCAGGATCGTCGCGCTCCAGCCCTTGGCCTTGGCGGCGGCGGCGGCGGCGTTGGCGACGCGCGCGTGGGTCTCCGACGACATCTGAAAGGCGACGATCGGCAGATCGAAGCCCGCGGCGCTCACCGCCCCGCCGGTCATGGCGACCGCCGAGAGTGCCACCGCTCCACCCACCAGATCGCGACGCGTGAACTTGTCCATGTCGAATTCCCCCCGGTTCATTGAGGCCGTTTGAAGTTCAGTTTCTCGACGAATGCGGCGCGGCCGAGCGCCCCGGCCGACAGCGCCACCGACGCGATGATGACGATGCCGAGCACGATGTCTTGAACGTAGTAGGCGGCGCCGACCAACACGAGTCCATTGCCGAGCGCCTTCAGCGAGAAGGTCGCCGCCAGGGTCCCGGGAACGTTCGGCCGGCCGGGCTCGAACATGGTCATGCCGAGCAGCACCGCCGCGATGGCGTAGAGGAAGTGGTCGCCGGCCATGTTCGGTGCCGCCGACGACAGGCTGGCGGCGAGCAGCACGCCGGTGAGCCCGGCGCAGAGCCCCGAGATCGTCAGGCCGATCCGCTTCATGGCGCCGGTCGCCACGCCGGCGAGCCTCGCCGCCTCCTCCGCCTCGCCGGTCGCCCGGAGATGCGCCCCGATCCGGGTCCAGTTGAGCAGCACCCAGCCGACGAGGCTGACCGCGACCAGCCACCACACCAGGTTCGACAGGCCGAGGAACGTCCCCCGCGCCAGGCCCGTGAAGCCCGTCGGCCAGCGCCCGACGAAGGCGACGCCCTGGGTGATCATGAAGCCGACCCCCTTGGCGATCGCCGCCATGCCGAGGGTGGCGATCAGCGACGGCACCTTGAACCGCGTCACCACGATCCCGTTGGCCATGCCGCAGACGAGCCCCGCCCCGAGGCCGGCGCCGGCGGCGACCGGCGCGCCCCAACCGGCATGGATCAGCGCGCCCGACACCACCGCCGAGAGGCTCGCCACCTCGGCGATCGACAGATCGAGCTCGGCGGTGACCAGCGCGAAGGTGAAGCCGAGCGACAGGATGCCGAGGAAGGCCGCTTCCTTCAGGATGATCGAGAAGTTCGCCGTGGTCAGGAAGACCGGGTTGGCGAGAGCGAAGACCACGACGACGGCGGCGCCGGCAAAGGCCGTGCCATAGGTCGCCAGGAGCGGCCGGAGCGATGTCATCCCGTTCGTCACCGATCAGGTTCGGCCGAGGGTCGGCGGGAATTCAGGATCACCGGAGATCGGGGAACCCCGCCGGTCGTGAAGCGGATCGGCATCGGGACGCCGAGCGGACGATGCCGCGACGGTTTCCGAGAAGGTCGGTCCTCGCGGAAGCTCGCATCGGGAGATCGCCGGCGCAAGCCCTTCCGCGCCGCGCGCGGCTCCCCTGCCGCTCACGCCGCCGACGTCCGGTCGTCGCGCCCGATCGCCTGCAATCTGAAGGAGATGTCGGCGACGAAGGGATGCGCCTCGCGGAAGATCGCATGGAGGCCGTCGAGGCGGCGCGCGGCTTTCGGGTTCGGCCGGAAACGCTCGACGTCGCCGTCGATGGCGTCGAGGGCGGCGGAGAGATCGCCGGCGAGGCCCAGTCCGACCCGCGCCAGCGCCAGGCAGCCGGCGAGCCCCATCTGCCGCTTCGGCATGGCGAGGATCTCGCGGTCGAGGACATCGGCGCGGATCTGATTCCAAACGGCGCTGCCGGCGCCGCCCCCGCCGAGCCGAACCTCGCGCGCCCGCTGCCCGCTGGCGGCTTCCGCTCGCTCGAGCACCAGCCGATTGTGGAACGCCACCCCTTGCATGACGGCGCGCGCCATGTCCGCCGGACCGTGGCCGGCCCCGAGGCCGAGGAAGGCGGCGCGCAGGTCGCGGTCCCAGAATGGCGTCCGCTCGCCGAAGAGATAGGGCAGGAAGAGGAGCGGCGCGTCGTTGCCGGGGTGATCGAGGAGCCCCGCCAGCCGCGCCTCGAAAGGCGCCGCGCCGGGGGCGAGGAGATCGACGATCCAGCGCAGGGCATTGGCGCCGTTGAGGCCGGGACCGCCGATCTGCCACAGCCCTTCCGCCCAGGGCAGGGTCAGGAGCCCCTCGCTCTCGCTGTCGCGATCGGAGATCAGCCCGAAGACCTCCGACGACCCCGAGATGCCGTAGGCGCGGCCCGTCGCCAGCGCGCCGAGGCCGACGGCCGCCGCCCAACTGTCGTTCGCCCCGCAGAAGACCGGTACGCCACGAAGCCGTGCCACGGCCGGGTGGTCGCTCGCGCTGACCGTGCCGACCACCTCGTGTGGCCGAAGCAGGGGGGGAAGCGGCGAGCGGTCGAGGCCGGCGAGCGCGGCGAGCGAGCCCGCGCCCCCCGAAGTCGCCTGCGACAGCCAATGCTGGGAGACGAAATCCGACGCCACCCGGCCGGTCAGGCGCAGGTTGATGTAGTCCTTCGGCTCGACCACCCGGGCGACCCGCGACCAGAGCTCGGGCTCGTGTTCGCCGACCCACGAGAGCCGGGCGAGCGGATGATAGACGTTGAAGTGGCGGGCCGCCGGATGGGCGGCGACGCCGGGGCGCGCCAGCGCCGCCGCGACCGAGGCTGCCGCGCGGGCGTCGCGAAAGCCGATCGCCGGGCGAAGCACCGTGTCGGCGCGATCGAGCAACACCTGGGTGCGGGTGAAGCCGCAGACCGCGATGCCCGCGACGCGGTCGAGCGCCGGGCCGGCCTCGCGGGCGATCTCGTCGAGGGCCCGGAGGAAACTCCGCCACCAGAGTTCCGGATCCTGTTCCGAGACCCCGTCGCCGGGCTCCTCGAAGCCCATGGGCACGGTCGCGGTGGCCAGCAGGCGGCCGTCGGCTTCGAAGAGGCCGGCCTTGAGGGACGACCCGCCGAGATCGACCGTGAGGATCATGTCCTTCGGCACGCTGTTCTCCTGGAGACGGGCTTCAGCTCCCGGCGTCGTCGCTCATCATCCAGGCCGAGATCTTGGCGGCCGCCTCGAGCACCCGGTCCTTGAGCGGGCCGATCATCTCGCCCATTTCGACGTAGTTGTCGACCGAGGTGGCGTTGATGGTGGCGACGATGCGGCCGCGACCGTCGCGCACCGGCGCCGCCACCGAGCTGACGCCGCGCTCGAAGAACGACTGGCTGACCGCGTAGCCGCGCGCCCGATCGGCGGCGAGCAGGCCCTTCAACTCGTCGAGGGTCTTCGGCGTCTGGTCGGTGAAGGCCGGCAATCGCGGATCGGGATAGAGCTCGGCGAGTTCCGCGTCGCTCCATTCGCAGATCATCATGCGCCCCATGACGGTGGCGTGGATCGGGAAGCGGGTGCCGATCTGCACCGTCGAATTGACCGTGGTCGGCGCGGCGAAACGGGCGACGTAGACGACCTCGCGGCCGTCGCGCACCGCCATGTGGGTCGACATGCCCGAGGTGTCGCGCAGGTCCATCAGGATCGGCCGGGCCAATTCGACCACGTCGAGGCCGGCGAGATAGACGAAGCCGCGACTGAGCACCGCCGGTCCGAGGCGATAGACCCGCTCCTCCTCGCGCCGGGTGACGAAGCCCGCCGCCTGGAGCGTGTGGAGCAGGCGGAAGACGGTGGTGCGCGACAGGCCGAGGTCCTGGCCGATCTCCGGCGCCGTCCAGGCGGGCCGCTCGCGCGAGAACAGCGCGAGGACCGACAGGCCCTGCATCAGCGCGGGGACGACATATCTGTCCTTGGAGCCGTCTTCTTTGTCGGTCACGGCGGATCCTGGAGGTGGCGACTCACGAGTTGGGCGAATTGGCTCGGCTCTTCCACATAGAACGCGTGTCCCGCCGTCGCAACGACCGCGCGGCGCGCGCCGGGGAAGGCGGCGACGACCTCGAGATTGGCGGCCGGCGGGGTGATCACATCGGCCCCGCCCCAGGCGACCAGGAGGGGGAGGTCGGAGGGGAGCCGGGCGACGTCGGCGAGCGTGTCGGTCCGCGACAGCATGCGCGCGGCGTCGCCGTAACCCTCCGGCTCGACCGCCGCCATGGTCTCGACCACGGCGCGGATCGCCTCGGGGGAGGCCGTCGGGCCGCAGAGCCTCGGACCCCGCTTCTCGGCGAGCCCGGCGGGCCCGAGTGTCGCCAGATCGTCGAGCCGGGCGGCGAGCAGCGCCGCGCGCCTTTCCGGGTCGAGCCGAGCATGTCCGAGCGCCACCGAGGCCAGCGTCAGCGAGGCGAGGCGGTCGGGGTGGTCGGCGGCGAAGCGGGCGGCGACGATGGCGCCGAGGGAATGGCCGAGGAGATGGACGTGGGCGATGCCGAGCGCATCGAGCAGCCGCTCGAGCACCGCCGCGTAGGCGCCCGCCGTGGGCTCGTCCACGCCGAGCGGCGTCGAGCCGCCGTAGCCCGGAGCGTTCCAGGCGATCACCCGGCGGTTCTCGGCGAGGATGGCGAGGCTCGCGGCGAAGGAGCGCGCCGCCGAGCCGATGCCGTGCAAGAGGACGAGCGGAACGCCGCCCTGGCCCGCCGTCAGGCCGGTGACGACGCGGTTCCCGAGATCGACGCGAAAGGGCTCAATTGAAGACGAAGCCACCGTTCACCGGAATGGTCTGGCCGGAGATGAAGCCGGCGGCATCGGAAAGCAGGAAGGTCACCAGGCCGGTGACGTCCTCGGGCAGTTGCGGCCGCGACAGGGATCGGCCCTCCACATAGAGGCGATGCCTGTGCTCCGGCACGTATTCGGTCGACTCGGTCAGAACGATGCCGGGCGCCACCGCGTTGACGGTGATGCGATCGCCGCCGAGTTCGCGGGCGAGCGAGCGGGTCATCGCCAGGACCGCGCCCTTGCTCGCCACATAGGCGAGCAGGTTGGGCGCTCCCCACAGGGCGGTGTCGGAGGCGAGGTTGACGATGCGGCCGCCGCGTGTGGACTTCGCCATGAGCGGGGTCAGGGCTCGCGTCACCAGCCACAGGCCGCGGATGTTGATGTCCATCACCCGGTCCCACAGGGCGAGGTCGATCTCGGTCGCCGGCTTGCCGCCGACCCCGGTCGCCAGAGCCGCGTTGTTGACCAACCCGTCGACGGTGGGAGCGATTTCCGCGAGCCGAGTGCCGAATTCCCCGACCGAGGCCGGGTCGCCCTGGTCGTAGGCGAGGAAGCGGGCGTCGTGGCCGGCGGCGGTCAGGCGCTCGGCGACCGCCCCACCGGCGCGCCCGTCGACGTCGGCGAGCACGATGGTCCGGGCGCCTGCCGCCGCGATCGCCTCGGCGAAGGCGAGGCCGAGGCCGCGCGCCGCCCCGGTGACGACGATGGTGCGGCCGGCGAGATCGATGGCCATGGTCTCAGACTCCGGTGCGGGCGCGCGACGGCATCCAATGCAGGACGCGGCCCTCGATCAGGACGATGATGCCGTAGAGCGCCAGGCCGACCAGGGTCAACATGATGATGGTGACGAAGACCATGGCGGTGTTGCCGGCGCCCTCGCCGAAGGTGAGGAGATAGCCGAGCCCGATGTTGCCGCCGACCAATTCGCCGACCAGCACGCCGATGACGGCGAGCGTCGCGGCGATGCGCAGGCCGGCGAACATCGGCGGCAGCGAGGCCGGGAACTGGATCTTCCAGAACACCTGCAGCCGGCTCGCGGTGAAGGCGCGGGCGAGGCGGACGATGTCGGGATCGATGGCGCGCACCGCCGAGAGCACGTTGATCATCACGGGGAAGAAGACGATCAGCACGGCGACCAGGATCTTCGGCGTCACCGAATAGCCGAACCAGATGACGAAGAGCGGCGCGAAGGCCACCTTCGGCGCGATCTGCAGGGCGAGAATATAAGGCGACAGCACGAATTCGGCGGTCGGCGACATGCCCAGCACGAAACCGCAGAGGATGCCGAGCAGGATGCCGAGCACGAAGCCGGCGGCGACCTGGAGCGCGGTGATGCCGGTGTGGTAGAGCAGATGCTCGTGCGCCAGCATGTGGAGGAACTCGTCCCACACCTTCGACAGGGGCGGGATGATGAAGGGCGGGATCCCCATCAACCCCGGCAGCCACTGCCAGGCGGCGAGGAACACCAGGAACAGCGAGAACCCGAGCGCCATCATCAGGCGGGTTCCGGTATCGATGTTGCCGTTCAAGTGGGTGTCCTCCGCTGTCGACCCTTCGAAGGCCCCCGCCGCCCGTCGGGGCGGCGAGAGACCGCCGCGATCACTTCACGAACTGGTTGGTGTAGAGATCGGCGATCGGGGTCTTCTGACGCACGATGTTCTGCGCCAGGTAGAAGTCCTGGAGATCGGAGAGGCGCTTCTCGTCGATCTCGCCGAGGATCTGCTGATCGGCGTAGACGTATTTGATGTAGAGCTCGAACACCTCGGTCATCGCCGCCTCGCGCCCGGCGTTCTCCGGCACCGCCTTGACGTAGTCGACCGCCGCCGCCGCCGGATCGTCCATGATCGCCTTCATGCCGCGCAATGTCGCGCGCACCAGCTTGCGCACCAGTTCGGGGTTCTTGGCGATGATCTCGTCGGAGGCGATGATCGCCTGCGCCATCGACTTGAAATAGGTGTCGGAGGGGATGATCTCGAGCTTCAGGTCCTTGTTCTGCGCGGTCGAGAACTGGATCCAGTCGGGAACCGCCGCCATCGCGTCGGCCTGTCCGGCGGCGAACAGTTTCCAGACGTTGACCGGGCCGACGGCCTGGGCGTTGACGTCGTCCTTGGTCATGCCCTGGCTCGCCAGCATGCCGAGCAGCGAGAAGTAGGTGGTGTCCTGATAGGCCATCGTGGTGATGGTCTTGCCCTTCAGATCCTTCAGCGACTTCACCTTGGCGGTGTCGAGGACCAACTGGGTGAGGGAATGGCCGCCGAGCACCGCCACCGCCTTCACCGGCACGCCGTTGGCGCGCACCAGGATCGGCGTGTCGCCGATGGCGCCGCCGATCGGCGCGTTGCCGGCGCCGACCTGCTTGGCGACGTCGACGCCGCCCTTGGCGGCCTGGAAGGTGACGTCGAGGCCTTCATCGGCGTAGTAGCCGCGCGCCTTGGCGACCATCCACGGCCCGAAGGCCGGCAGCGACGGCGGGGCGGGCAGGAGATAGGTCACGGCTTCCGCCGCGCGGGCGGGCAGGGGACCCGCCGCGGCGGCGAGGGTGCCGGCCACGGTGAGCGCGGCGAGGATGGTCCTGGCGATCTTCTTCATGGTCTGACCTCTTCCCTGATCGGGTGGTTCAAGCGTCGGCTTCGTCGATGTGCAGCAGTTCCATGAGACGGGCGACGATCGGGCCGACGCGCGGGTTCTTGCGCCGCTCGAGCGGATTGGACCGATCGGGAATGTCGACGGGGATCTCTTCGATGATGGTGCCCGGCCGCTTGCTCATCACCAGGATGCGGTCGGAGAGCGCGATCGCCTCGACCAGATCGTGGGTGACGAAGAGCGCGGTCTTGCCGGTCTCGGCGAGCGTGCGGCCGAGATCCTGCTGCAGCACCATCTTGGTCTGGGCGTCGAGCGCCGAGAAGGGCTCGTCCAACAGGAGCACCGCCGGATCGACGGCCAGCGTCCGGGCCAGCGCCGCGCGCTGGCGCATGCCGCCGGAGAGCTGATGGGGGTAGTGGTCGACGAAGTCGCCGAGACGGCACTTCACCAGCAGGTCGTGGGCGATGCGGTCGCGCTCGGCGGCGGCGACGCCGAGGATCTCGACGCCGAGCTCGACGTTGCGGCGGATCGTCCGCCACGGCAGCAGGAGATCCTTCTGCAACATGAAGGCGACGTGCGAATTCGGCCGGGTCACCGCCTCGCCGTCGACGAAGACGGTGCCCTCGGTCGCCGGATCGAGCCCCGAGCCCATGTTGAGAAGCGTGCTCTTGCCGCAGCCCGAGGGGCCGATCAGCGACACCACTTCGCCGTCGTGGATGCGGAAGTCGAGCTTCTCGACCGCCGTGACGCCGTCGCCCTTCTTTCCCCGAGCGGGGAAGTGCTTCGTGACGTTTCTGAATTCCAGACGGACGTTGGACATTTCGTCGGACCTCGGTCGTCGAGGAGGAAGGCGGTTTCGTGGTGATCCACAATGTTTCATATAAGAAACACTATTTCATAACTGGAACATCGTAATTCTACGGACAGGCTCTGTAAAGAGCCGATGTGCCCGAATATCGGCCGAATTCCCCGCCGTCGCGGGGGTCAACTCCGGTCGGTGAGGAACTTGCCGATCGCCGCCGGGCTCTGCGCCGGAGCCGGCGCCGCCTGCCGCCGGGTGTGGCCGTCGAGACCTCCGGCCACCGCCCATTCGGCGAAGACGGTCGGCCCCGGCGCGAAGTCGCGCGCCACCCAGTTCTCGGTCAGGACGTCCTCGTCGGCGTAGTATTCGACCAGCGCCCCGGCCGGGTTCTGGAAGTACCAGAAGAAGGCGGAGGAGATCGGATGACGCCCCGGTCCGAGTTGGGTGGTCCAGCCGGCCCGCGACATGGCGAGCCCGCCGCCGAACACCTCGTAGATGTCGCGCACCGTGTAGGCGACGTGGTTGAGCCCCTGCTTGCCCTCGGGCATCTGCAGCAGGAACAGGTCGTGATGACCGCCGCGCGGCGCGCAGCGCATGAAGTTGCCGCGCTCGGGGTAGCGGTCGGAGACGACGAAGCCGAGGGCCTCGTAGAAGGCGGTGGAGGCGGCGAGATCGAGGGTGAAGAAGACCACGTGGCCGACCTCGATCGGCGTGGCGCGGTCGTAGAAGCCGGCCGGCGTGTCGACCCGCGCGGCCCGGTCCCAGGTATTGGCGGGAAGCCCCGTCACCTCGACCGGCCGCTTGAGCGACACCCGGACGCCGACCCGGACGCCGTTGGGGTCGAGGCAATGGAGCGTCCCGTCGGCCTCGAGGAAGCCGGGGCGGGCGGCCATCACCGGACGCAGGCGGTCGAGATCGGCGGCGTCGTCGACCGACCACACCACTTCGCGCAGCGTCGGGCCGGGCTCGAAGGCCGGCGGCAGATCGGCGTCGTCGACGCGGCGGATCGCCACCTGGCAGCCGTTGAGCGTCTCGAAGTCGAGGCCACGGTCGTGCTCGGTGACCAGCGTCAGCCCCCAGTCGAGGAAGAAGCGACGGCAGGCGTCGAGATCCTCGACCCCGTGGGTGATCCGATCGATACCGTGGATGCTCATGTCGAACCCTCTCCTCGACGGACGCGTGATCGGCCGGTCAGGCCAGTTCGATGACGAGGCGCGGGCTCTTAGACCGCGACACGCAGATCATCATGGTCTTGTTGGCGGATTTCTCCGCCGCGGTCAGCACCTGGTCGCGATGGTCGGGCTCGCCGGAGACGACCTTGACCTCGCAACTGCCGCAGATGCCCTCGTGGCACGACGCGCTGGTCTTCAGACCCGCGCCCTCCAGCACCTCGACGATCGAGCGGTCGGCCGGCACGCTCAGCACCCGCCCGGTGCCGGCGATCTCGACCTCGAAGCCGGTCGACTGCGCCGCCTCGACCGGCTTCGCCTTGAAGTACTCGAGATGGACGCGCTCGGGCGGCACACCGGCGGTCGAGGCCTCGAAGGCGGCGAGCATCGGTAGCGGCCCGCAACAATAGAAATGCGCGCCCTCCGGCGCCGCCGCGACGATCGCCGCGATGTCGAGCGGGGCCCCGGCCTCGGCGTCGACATGGAGCGCGAAGGCGGGGGCGAGATCGCGGACGCGGTCGAGGAACGCGGCGCGCGAGCGGTCGCGCACCGCGTAATGGAAGGCGAAGGAGCGACCGAGCCCGGCCAGCCGGCTCGCCATCGCCGCCATCGGCGTGATGCCGATGCCGCCGGCGATCAGCACCGAATGGGCCGCCGTCTCGTCGAGCGGGAAATGATTGCGCGGTCCCTCGACCGGCAGGATCTGGCCGACGCGCAACTCGCGATGGAGGTAGCGCGAGCCGCCGCGCGAAGCGGCGTCGAGGGCGACGCCGAGCACCCAGCGATGGCGCTCGGCCGGATCATTGGCGAGCGAATAGCTGCGGCTCTGGCCGTCGGGCAGGATCAGGTCGACATGGGCGCCGGCGTCGAAGGCCGGCAGGTCGGCCCCGTCGGGCGCCCGCAATTCGATCTCGAGGATACCGTCCGCCGCCCATTCGATGCGGTGAACCCGGAGAGAGGAACGGCCGGTGGCGGCGGTCATGGGTCGGAGCCTCGCGAAAGTTGGTCGAAGGCGGCCGGTCGCCGGGCTCCCTCGGGATCTCGACGACCTCTGTTCCGTGCGAAGGGTCCTCAGGCGGTCAGGCCGGCCTCGGCGAGCCCGGCAATCTGGGCCTGCGCCAGCCCCTTGAGGCGGCGGCGCAACCGCACCAGGCCCATGTCGTGTTGGTAGAGGATCTCGCGATCGCGGGCATCCGGCTCGCACTGTTCCAGCATGACGCGATCCTGCTCGAGCACCGCCCAGTGCCGGGCCTCGAGCCGGTTCTTGTAGAGGAAGCGCCAGGTATCGCGCTGCCAGCCCTCGATCTTGCGGCAACGCCAGTGGACCACCGCCGCCATCGTGTCGCTGATCGGCGTGTAGCTGCCGACGATGTGGAAGTTGCCGCCCGGACCGCCGGTCTTGGGATAGGGGATCTCGAGCCGCATCCAGTGGGTGCCGGTCTCGCCCCATTCGGTCCAGTCGAAGTTGACGTTGCGCTGGCCTTCCTTCTCGAAGACGTAGCCGGTGTCGGTGTCGCGGATCTTGAAGGCGGCGGTGGTGTCGCCGAACGACATCGAATGCGACTGGCGATGCAGGTAGGTGCCGTGCATCGGGTCCATGACGTTGTCCATGACGTAGCGATAGTCGCCGGCCCATTCGGCGTAGCACAGGAAGGACGAGAACTCCGGCGCCGACAACTCCGCCGGCAGTACCAGCTCGGGCGGCTCGGGATGGAGCGCGTCGCCGACATAGGCCCAGATCATGCCGTTGCGCTCCTGCGCCGGGAAGACCTTGGTCGCCTTCATGCCCTCGAGCTTGCAGCCCGGCGCTCCGGGAACCGAGACGGCGACGCCGTTCTGGTCGACCTGGACGCCGTGGTAGCCGCAGGCGATGCGATCGTCCATCGGGATGCCCATGGACAGCGGCGCGCCGCGATGGGGGCAGTGGTCCTCGAGAATGTGGACGGCGCCCTTCAGGTCGCGCCACAGCGCCATCTTGTAGCCGCAGCGCCGCAGCGAGACCGGCGTCTCGGCGACGAAATGCGACGGACAGATCGCGTACCAGATGTTGCGCAGGCCCTTGGCGAGGAGGGTATCGGCGTCGTCGTCGACCTTGGTCATATCGCGGATCTCCTGTCGGATCTTCGGATCACGCGCCGAGGCGCTTCATCTCTGTGGCGAAGAGGTCGGCCGTCCAGGCCTGTCCGGCGGGCGCCGGCACGCACATGGCGTTGAGATTGGCGGCGAGCCCCTCGATGTCGTGGATGCCGGCGGCGTAGGACCGCTCGATCCCCTCGGCGAGGAGGTTCTCGTATTCGGTCGGCTCGACCGATCGGGTCTGATGAACGACGAGATACTGCTGATGCGGCTTGGCCATCACTTGCCTCCGTGGCGAACTGGTTCGCACCTTGTCTCCCCTCGCGGGGACGAATTCGAGCGGGACGCGCGGTGCGACGGCCCACTCCCGAGCGAGCGTTCCGGCTCGCCCTCGACCGGTTCGGGCGGGTGCCGCGTCGCGCCCGCCGAAAGCCGTCTCACCCCCTCGGGCCCCCTGGGACCGAAGCGGCGTCGAGCCCGGGAACGATCGCGGATCCTGCCCGAGGGCGACGGCGCTGACCACCGTGTCTCCCGGGACCGTCCGTCGCGCGTCACGCAACCCACGCCTCCGGTCTGGAGGCTTCTTCGTTCACATGAAGTTTCATTACTGAAACATCATTTCGTATTTGCAACATCCTATGATGTCGTGTAGGGTTTGTAAAGTCGGTTTCGAACCCTGGCTCACCAGTTTCGTTCGATCTCGACGCCACCGCTGGAAACATCTCTTTCGATATGAATCCCTGAAGCGCGCGCGGTCGTTCTTGTAATGCGCCGAACCGGCGTATTTCCGAGGCGGTTCGAAGCAACAGGATGGGCCATCGGGGGAAATCGTGGTTCCGCCAGGCCGGGAAGACGAGATATCGCTCGGATGGCAAAATCTTCATCGAACGAGATCTGAGGGAAACGCGAATGAATCTCGATCTCGACGGTCGAACCGTGGTGGTGACGGGCGGCACCTCCGGCATCGGATTGGCCAGCGTTCGCGCCTTCCTGGAGGAGGGGGCCTTCGTCGCCTTCTGCGGTCGCGACGGCGAACGGCTGGCGCGGGTCGAAGCCGATCTCGAAGGCTCTCACGGCGCCGATCGCCTCCTCGCCCACCGCTGCGACGTCACCGTCGCCGCCGAGGTCGAGGGATTCGCGGCGGCGGTGCTCGCCCGGCGCGGCGGCGTCGACATCCTCGTCAACAACGCCGGCCAGGGGCGGGTGTCGACCTTCGCCACCACCTCCGACGCGGATTGGCGCGCCGAGCTCGATCTCAAGTTCTTCTCGCAGATCCTGCCGATCCGCGCCTTTCGGTCGGCCCTCGGCGCAAGCCCGGTGGCGGCGATCGTCGCGGTCAATTCGCTGCTCGCCTACCAGCCCGAGCCGCACATGGTGTGCACCTCGGCGGCGCGCGCCGGCGTCCAGAGCCTGATGAAGTCGCTCGCCGCGGAATTCGCCCCGGCCGTCCGGGTCAACACCGTCGTCCTCGGCCTGGTCGAATCCGGCCAATGGGAGCGGCGCTTCTCGGCCCGGCCCGACCCGTCCGTCGATCGCGAGACGTGGTTTTCCGATCTGGCGGCCACCAAGCACATCCCGCGTGGACGGCTCGGCCGCGCCGAGGAGGTCGCCAAGGCGATCGTCTTCCTCGCCTCGCCCGCCGCCTCCTACGTCACCGGCGCCCAACTCGAAGTGTCGGGCGGCGTCTCCCGTTTCATCTGAGAGGTTATGATGACCTACGTCTCTTCCTCCGCCGTCGACATCGGCGCGACCGACGCTCCGGTCGGCGATCTCGTCGCCGAGGCCCTGGCCGACGCCGGCGTCACCACCGTCTTCGGCGTGGTCTCGATCCACAACATGCCGATCCTCGACGCCATCCTGCGCCAGGGCCGGATCCGCTTCGTCCCGGCGCGCGGCGAGGCCGGCGCGATGAACATGGCCGACGCCCATGCCCGGGTGTCGCGCTCCCTCGGAGTGGTGATCACCTCGACCGGCACCGCCGCCGGCAATGCCGCCGGCGCCCAGGTCGAGGCGCTCGCCGCCGGCTCGCCGGTGCTCCACATCACCACCCAGGTCGACGTCGCCTTCATGGACCGCGACCGCGCCGCCATCCACGACGTGCCGCGCCAGCCCGACATGTTGAAGGCGGTGTCCAAGGCCTATTTCCGCATCTGGGAGGCGCGCGGCGCCCTGCCGACCCTGCACGCGGCGATGAGCGCGGCGCTCTCCGCCCCCTCCGGTCCGGTCGCCCTGGAGATCCCGGTCGACGTCCAGCGCGGTCTGGCGTCGCGCCCGCTCCATCGCGGCGGACCGGTGGTCACCGTGGTGCCGCCCGATCCGGCCCGTCTCGACGCCGTCGCCCGGCTGATCGGCGCCGCCCGCCGGCCGCTGATCTTCCTCGGCGGCGGCGCGCGCGGCGCCGCCGAGGCCGCCACCGCCCTGGTCGAGCGGGGCTTCGCCGCGGTCACCTCGACCAACGGCCGCGCCGTGGTGCCCGAGCACCATCCCCGTTCCCTCGGCGCCTTCAACATGACGGCCGAGGCCCAGGCGCTCTACGACCGTGCCGATCTGGTGCTGGTCGTCGGTACCCGCCTGCGCGGCAACGAGACCCGCAACAACCTCCTGCGCCTGCCCCGGCCGCTGATCCAGATCGACGCCGACGCCACCCAGGGCGGCCGCAACTATCCGGTCGACCTCTTCGTTCACGCCGAGGCGGCGGCCGCGCTCGAAGGCCTGCTCGATCGCCTGCCCGCCCGGCTCGACACCGATCCCGACTTCCTCGCCGAGGTCGCGACGGCGCGCGCCGAGGGCGAGGCGGCCCTGCTCGCCACCCTCGGGCCCTATGCGACGATCGCCGAGGTGATGCGCGACCGGGTCTTCTCGGGCGCGCGCCCCTTCATCCGCGACGTCACCATCTCCAACTCGACCTTCGGCAATCGCTACGTGTCGCTCGCCGCCCCCCATCTCGGCGTCCATGCGTTGGGCGGCGGCATCGGCCAGGGCGTCGCCATGGCGATCGGCGGGGCGATCGCCGGGGGATCGGTGAAGTCGGTGGCGCTGGTCGGCGACGGCGGCACCCAGCTCAACCTCGGCGAGCTGGTGACGCTCGCCGACGAGGACTGCAATCTCGTCGTCGTGCTGATGAACGATCAGGCCTACGGCGTCATCTCCAACATCCAGGACGCCCAGTTCGAGGGCCGGCGGGCCTATTGCCGGCTGCGCACCCCCGACTTCCGTCTCCTGGCGAAGTCGATCGGCCTTCCCCACCTGAGGGTCGACCGCGTCGACGACTTCGCGGCGACCTTCGACGCGGCGCTGGCCATGCCCGGCGCGGTGCTGGTAGAGGTCGACATGAACGCCATCGGACCCTTCGCTCAGCCCTTCGGCGGGCCGCCGGCCGGTGCCGCGGGAGGCGCCAAGTGACCACGCTCGCGGTCGTCGGTTACGGCACGATCGCCGGCCTCGCGCTGGAGGCGGTCGCGGCGCGCCTCGACCGGCCGCTCGACCGGGTGATCTGCTGCGCCCGCCGGGACGGCGGCGATCGCGCTCAGGCCCTGCTCGACCGCCTCGGCGACCGGCTCGCCCGCGACCGCCGGGTGGTCACCACCACCGAGGACCTCGTCGCGGCGCGGCCCGATCTCGTCGTCGAGGCCGCCGGCCATGCGGCGGTGGAACTGGTCGGCGAAGCGGTGCTCGCGGCCGGGATCGATCTCCTGATCTCCTCGGTCGGGGCGCTCGCCGACGACGATCTGCGGACCCGCCTCGACGCGGCGGCACGACGCGGCGGCGGCCGGCTCGATCATCTCCCCGGCGCCGTCGGCGGGCTCGATATTCTCGCCGCCGCCCGGCTCTGCGGCCTGACCGAGGTCACCTACGTCTCGCGCAAGCCGCCGGGCGCTTGGACCGGCACCCCGGCCGCGACCCTGATCGATCTCGCCGCGATCACCACGCCGACCCCGTTCTACGAGGGCAGCGCCGCCGAGGCCGCCCGCCGCTTCCCCAAGAACGCCAATGTCGCCGCCACCGTGGCGCTCGCCGGCCTCGGCTTCGAGGCAACCCGGGTGCGCCTCGTCGCCGACCCGACGGTCGCCGGCAACGTCCACGAGATCGCCTTCCGCGCCGCTTGCGCCGACGTCACCATCCGCATCGAGGGCCGGCCCTCGCCGGACAATCCCAAGACCTCGGCGACGACCGGCTGGTCGCTGGCCCAGGCCATCCTCCACCGTTTCGCCCGCGAGGTACTCTGAGCCATGGCCTTCGACACCGATGGTCTGCCCTCCGGCGAGATCTTCCTCGGCGGCGAATGGGTGAAGGGGCGCGGCGCCGAGATCGTCTCGACCTTTCCCGCCGACCGTAGCCTCAACCGCGTCGTCGCCGGCGCCTCCGCCGAGGACGTGGAACAGGCGATCGACCGGGCGGTGAGCGCGCAAGCGGCGGGCTGGGGCGAGGCCAAGGCGCACGAGCGCGCCGCCGTCCTCCACCGCATCTCCGACGGGATCGCCGCGAGCGTCGATCGCATCTCCTTCATCCAGACCCGCGACACCGGCAAGACGCTCGCCGAGACGAGGGCGCTGGCGATGAGCGCCGCCGGCACCTTCCGCTATTTCGCGAGCGTGTTGGAGACGGCCGACGAAGCCGCGACGGCGCGCCGCGCCGACACCCTGACGCTCTCCATGCACGAGCCGATCGGGCTGGTCTCGGCGATCACGCCGTGGAATTCGCCGATCGCCTCGGATGCCCAGAAGGTCGCCCCGGCGCTCGCCGCCGGCAATGCCGTGCTCTTGAAGCCCGCCTCGTGGAGCCCGCTGGTCGCCCTCGAGCTCGCCCGCATCGTCGATGAGGCCGGCCTGCCGAAGGGCCTGCTCTCGGTGCTGCCCGGCGCCGGTTCGATCGTCGGCGAGCTCCTCGTCACCCATCCGGCGATCGGCCGCGTCTCCTTCACCGGCGGCACCTCGGTCGGCCGCGGCATCGCTCGCAAGGCGGCGGAGAAGCTGATGCCGGTGTCGCTGGAGCTCGGCGGCAAGTCGCCGACCATCGTCTTCGCCGACGCCGATCTCGACGTGGCGCTCGCCGGCATCCTCTTCGGCATCTTCTCCTCGACCGGCCAATCCTGCATCGCCGGATCGCGGCTCTATGTCGAGCGGCCGATCTTTGATGCCTTCCTCGCCCGTCTGGTCGCCGCCACCGAGGCGCTGGTGGTCGGCCATCCCTTCGACGCCGCGACCCAGGTCGCCCCCCTCGTCCACGACGATCACCGCGACGCCGTCGAGGCCTTCGTCGCCTCCGGCCTCGCCGACGGCGGCGAGATCCTGGCCGGCGGCCGCCGGCCGGAGGGCGGGCTCTTCGACCAGGGCGTCTACTATCGCCCGACCATCGTCGCCGGCCTCGCCGCCACCGCCCATCTGGCGCGCGAGGAGGTCTTCGGCCCGGTGCTGACGGTCTTCCCCTTCGACGACGAGGACGAGGTCGTCCGCCTCGGCAACGACAACCACTACGGTCTCGCCTGCGGCATCTGGACCCGCGACACGCCCAAGGCCTTCCGCGTCGGCCGCCGCATCGCCGCCGGCACGGTCTGGATCAACACCTACAAGCAGTTCTCGATCTCGACCCCCTTCGGCGGCGTCAAGGAGAGCGGTGTCGGTCGCGAGAAGGGCCGCGACGGCCTCCTCGCCTACATGACGCAGAAATCCTACTACCTCGACCTGTCCGGCAAGCCCCACCCCTGGGCGCGGATCGGCTGAGGGGGTCGAGGAAAACAGACAGCCCGGCGGAGCGATCCGCCGGGCATTTCAGGGCTGAGCCGTGCTCGCCCGGTTCGGGTGACCAGAGGCACCGCCTCCGGTCTCGCCGCCTCACGCCGACCGAAACACCACCGTCTCGGGAGCCGCCTCGCCGACCGCCATCGAGAAGCGGACCGGGCGGGTGCCGGCGTTGCGGAAGGCGTGGCGACGGCCGGCGAGGGTGAGGACCAGGTCGCGGGCGCCGAGCACCTGCTCGACCGTCTCGCCGGCCTCCTCCCAGGCGACCACCAACTCGCCGTCGTGGACGAAGAGCGCCTCCTCGACGCCGCGCGCGTAAGGCGCGACGCCGGCGCCGGCCGGCAGGT
This sequence comes from Prosthecomicrobium sp., assembly GCA_048497495.1. Taxonomy (GTDB): domain Bacteria; phylum Pseudomonadota; class Alphaproteobacteria; order Rhizobiales; family Ancalomicrobiaceae; genus JAFHCF01. The sequence goes on along the minus strand of JAFHCF010000197.1, from coordinate 16,670 downwards.
CGACCACGTCCATGCGGTAGTGTTCCGGCTCGGCGGCGGAGCGCGCCGCGCCGATGTAGGTGACCTTGGCGAAGCCGGCGGGATCGCGGACGACGTCGAGATCGCGTCGACGCACCACATGGGCGGCGAGCAGCCGGTGGCGCGGGTCGTCGCTGGTCGGATCGAGGCGGACGACATGGGCCGGCGTCGCCGCGCCGAAGCGCTCGGCGAGGTCGGGGTCGTCTTTCGACGGGTGGGTGAGATAGGTCGGCGGCAGCGGCTTGCCCGAACCCACCGTGATCTGCATCAGCACCGGCTCGACCCCGTCGTTGCGGAAGCCGTGCGGCCGGCCGACGGCGTTGAGCACCATGTCGCCGGGGCCGAGGCGGGCCTCGATCACCTCGTCGCCCCAGATCCAGCCGACGGTCAGGACCCCCGACAGGATCAGGAAGTGCTCGACCACCTCGTGGGTGTGGGAGGCGGCGAAATTGCCCGCCGGCTTCCACACCAGGGAAAAGGTGAAGTGCTCGGCCGGCAGCGTGCCGGGATCGTTGATCTTGGGCGAGCCGCCGCCGCCGATGTAGCGCATCTGGGCGCGCTGCAGCTTGGGGAAGCCGCGCGAGCCGGGGAAGGCGTCCCAGTCGAAGGTCTTCTCGGCATGGCGGCCGACGGCGCGACGCAGGTCGGCGGCGAGGGAAGAGGTGACGTCGCTCATGTCCGGGCTCCCATCTGAAGCGGCACGACGCCCGTCCGACGCCGTCTCGTCCGCCGATGAAACGGCATCCTCTCTTGTACCTCAAGCTGAAACGACTTGACTGAAAGTTGAATCGCCGAAACCATGAGGTCGAGACGGCGCGGCGAGGAAGGTCGGTATCCATGGGGCTCGAGGCGATCGGGACGCGGCATTTCGAGATCTTCCTCACCATGGCGATGAGCCGTAGCCTCGCCGAGGCCGCCGACACGCTGGGGCTGACGGTGGCGGCGGTGAGCAAGAGCCTCAAGGTGCTGGAGCGCGAATCCGGCCTGCCGCTCTTCGTCAATCGCGGCGGCCGGCTCGCCGCGACCCCCGAGGCGCGCCGGCTCGTGCCCTTTGCCCAGAGCGCCGTCGACCATCTCGCCCGCGCCCGCCGCGCCGCCGCCCGGCTGCGCGGCGGCGAGACCGGGTGGATCGTCGTCGGCGTCGCCGGTCCGGCGCTCGCCTGGATCGTGCCGGCGGCGATCGCCCGCTTTCGCGCCGCCTGGCCCGAGGTCCGGGTCGATCTGCGCATCGACCGCACCGCCGGGCTGATCGCCCGGCTGGTCTCCGGCGAGGTCGACATCGGCATCGGCACGCCGCCGGTGCGCGACATCGACGCCCGCGAGATCGAACTCTGCGACGTCGTCGACCTGTGCGAGACGGTGCTCTGCGCCGCCGTGCCCGCCGGCCATCGCCTCGCCGAGCGCGCCGTGCTGCGCCCCGCCGATCTCGCCGGCGAGCCGCTGATCGGCCTGCCCGAGACCTCCGCCACCACGAGGCTGGTGGCGGCGCTCTTCCAACAGGCGCGGATCGAGCCGCAGGTGGCGGTGGTGGTGGAGAACGCCCTCGGCGCCCTCGCCCTGGTCCGCCAGGGGGTGGGGCTCGCCCTGGTCAACCCGCTGGCGCTCGCCGGCGGCGCCGGCGACGGGGTGGTGGCGCGGATGTTCCGCCCCCGCGTCGAGCTCCGAACCTGCCTCTACACCTCGCGTGCGCGAACGCCGACGGCGGCGCTCGCCGGCTTCGCCGAGGCGCTCGGCGAGGCGGCGCGGGAGGCGGCGGCGCGCTCACCGGTGTGAGGCGTCCGCCCGCAGCCGTTCGAGCCAGGCCTCGGCCCAGGCGAGCGGGTCGGGCTGGTCGTCGGGCCGGGCGGCGTCGAAGAGCAGCGGCGGGCCGACGATCGCGGCGCCGCGTGCCGCGAAGGCCCCGGCGAAGGCGCGATGGCCGCCGTTGAAAGTGGCGCCGTAGCTCGAATCGCCGAGCCCGACGAGGCCGACGGAGAGGCCGGAACAGTCGACCGAGCGGTCAGACAGCGCCCCGAGAAGACCGGCGGCATTGGGCGGCACGCCGCCGGCGCCGAAGGTCGAGGTGCAGACGACGACGGCGTCGAGCCCGGCCAATTCGGCCGGATCGACACGGTCCATCGGCCGCCATTCGGCCTCCGCCCCGAGCCGCCGCAGGTGATCGCGGATCGCTTCGCCGATCATGCCGGCCCGACCCTTGTGGGTCCCGATGAGGACGAGAATGCGCATGGGAGGTCTCGTGAGATCGCGGTCGAGGACCGGAAGGTGGCCGGACGGCCGCGCGATGGCAAGGGACGGCGGCGGTCGTCGATTTCGGATCTAGTGCACCGGCCCAGTCGGATGCAACGGGCCGAAGGCCGTATCCGACTGGATAAGCTGCTGCACCAACAAGAGAATCTAGTGCACGCCCGAAGCCTTGATGTGAATCTTCCGACTGAAGCCGTGCACTAGCGGGGGGCGCCGCCCAGCCCGCGATAACGGTGCGGGCTCAACCGGACGACTTTGCGGAACTGCCGTGAGAACGCCGTCTGGTCGGCGTAGCCGCATTCGATGGCGATCTCGCTGATCGGCACGCCCGTATGGCGCAGTCGATCGCGGGCGTGATCGATGCGCAGGCGCGTCACGTATTGGCCCGCCGACATGCCGAAGAGCTGGCGGATGCGCTGATCGAACTGGAAGGCGGAGAGCCCGGCCCGCGCCGCCAGATCGCCGATCCGGAGCGGCTTGTCGAGGTTGGTCCGCGCATGCGCCAGCGCCTCCGACAGGGCGAGGGTCTCGGCCGGCGTCTCACCGCCCGGACGCACGTCGCGCGACATGCCGAGGAGCCCGGTGATCGCCCCGTCGGCTCGGCGCAGCGGCGCCTTCCAGGTCAGGCACCAGCCCTCCCGCCCGTCGGCGTGGAGATGGAGCTCGAGTTCGGCGGTCAGCATCCGGCCGCTCAGGGTGATCGCCCGATCCTGCTCGGCGATGCGCCGGCCGAGCGCCCCGGGGAAGACCTCGTCGGCGGTGCGCCCGATCAGGTCGGCCTTGCTCGCCCGCCCCGTGCGCTCCACCAGCGTCTGGTTGACCGCGGTGTAGCGGCCGTCGCGATCCTTGACGAAATAGACGGTGTCGGGCACGGCGTCGAAGAGATCGTCGCCGGCGGGCGTCTGGGTGAGAGCGAGGGTGAGCGACGAGCGAGGGTCCATGTGACGAGCTAATGCCGATCATGCCGATTTCCAAGTTCGAACTCGGCTTTCGGCCAAGACGCGGGCGCGACGATCCGCCACCATGATCCGTCATGGCGAGGACCGGAGCGTAGACCGAGATGAGAATCGTCGATTCCCACACCGAGGGCGAGCCGACCCGGCTCGTCGTCGAGGGCGGCCCGGACCTCGGCACCGGCCCGCTCGCCGAGCGCCGGCGCCTCTTCGCCGAGCGTTTCGACCACGTCCGCCGCTTCTCGCTGAACGAGCCGCGCGGCTTCGACGCCATGGTCGGGGCGCTGCTCTGCGAGCCGGTCGATCCGACCTGCGCCGCCGGGCTGATCTTCTACAACAACGCCGGCTATCTCGGCATGTGCGGCCACGGCACCATCGGCGCGGTCGTGACCCTCGCCCACATGGGACGCATCGGGCCGGGCGTCCACCGCATCGAGACGCCGGTCGGCACCGTCACCGCGACGCTCGATGGCGCCAACACGGTGACCATCGACAACGTCCCGGCCTACGTCCACGCCGACGGCGTGACGGTCGAGGTCGAGGGGCTGGGCTCGGTCACCGGCGACGTCGCCTGGGGCGGCAACTGGTTCTTCCTGACCGAGAACGCCCCTTGCGCCCTCGACTACGCCGAGATCCCGCGTCTGACCGTCGCGTCTCTCGCGGTCAAGGCGGCGCTGGCGCGCGACGGTGTCACCGGCGCCGACGGGGCGGAGGTCGACCACGTCGAGTTCTTTCAGGCCGGCAGCGACGGAGCCGACAGCCGCAACTTCGTCATGTGCCCGGGTGGCGCCTACGACCGCTCCCCCTGCGGCACGGGGACCAGCGCCAAGCTCGCCTGTCTCGCCGCGCACGGCGCCTTGAAGCCCGGCGAGCCCTGGGTCCAGGAGAGCATCGTCGGCAGCCGCTTCACCGGGGTCTACACCCTCGGCGAGAACGGCCGCGTGCTGCCGCGCATCACCGGGCGGGCCTGGATCACCGCCGAGGCGACGCTGATCCTCGACCCGACCGATCCCTTCCCCCACGGCCTCGGGTGATCGTCGTGCGAATCAAACGCTCGGCCCTCGTCGTCGGCGGCGGTGTCGTCGGCCTCTCCTCGGCGCTTTCGCTCGGCGAGCGCGGCCTCGACGTCACCCTCCTCGACGACGCGCCGGCCCGGCCGCCCGCCTCCTGGGGCAATGTCGGACACATCGCCACCGAACAGGTCGAGCCGCTCGCCTCCTGGGGCATGGCGTTGCGGATGCCGCGCCGGCTGATGCTCCTCGGCGGCCCGGTGAGTTTCCCGCCGGCCGCGATCGCCACCTGGCTGCCCTTCGGCCTTCGCCTCCTCGCGGCCGGATCGCCCGGCGGATTCGCCCGTGGCAAGGCGGCGCTCGGCGGGCTTCTCGGACTGGCGTTGCCGGCCTGGCGCGACCGCGTCGCCCGCCTCGGCGCGCCGCATCTCCTGCGCGAGACCGGCCACATCGTCGCCTGGGAGAGCGCGGCTTCCGCCGCCCATGGCCGCCGCGCCCTCGCCACGCCCGCCTCGCCCTCGGTCTCGTGCCACGATCTCACCGAGCGTCAGAGCGCGGCTCTGCGGGCCGCGATCGGCCGGCCGATCGTCGACGCCATGCGCTACGAGGGCACCGCGAGCGTCGCCGATCCGCGTGTCGGTCACCAGGGTGAGCGGCGCGTCGGTGGAGAGGCCGGGACGGGTCTCGATCGTGATGTCGGGAATCGACGACGCCTCGACCGAGCCGATGTAGATCTCGTCGATCTGGTGGCGACCGGCGAGCGCGTAGACAGCGGTGACGGTCTGATTGTAGCGGGTGACCTTGCCGGCCTTGGTCACCGCCGGAAGCAAAATCGTGAACGGAGGGACCACGAGTTGCGGCGTCACCATCGTCTGACCGACGACGCGTTGAAGTGGTGCGCCCGGCTCGAAATCGTTTGGCGCCCCGGCCTCGCTGATCGGGTCCTTGCTCTCCTTGTTGCTCTCCGGCTTCATCAGCCCCTGAAGCGCCATCGAGCCGAGGATCGACACGCCGGCGCCGAGCAGGCGGGCGCCGAGCGCCCCCTTGCCGAAAGCAGATCCCAACACGCCGGCGAGCCCACCGCCGCCGATGAAGGCGGTGAGGCTGATCAAGGCGATTGCCGCGATGATCGACAGGAACTTGGAGCCGCCCTTGCCGCCGCCGCGCAGCGGCAGCCGCAGCACCAGCGTCACCGGACGGTCGCTCGCCCAGGCGAAGGGCTGCACCCGAGCCCAGTGCTCGCGAAGGATCCGATGCTGGCCGAGCCACGCCTCGAGCAGGCCGCGCCGCGCCTCGTGCTCCGGCGCCAGCGGGATCGCCGCGACGATCTCGTCGATCGATGAGCCGAGCGGACAGGTCACGTCGACCCACTCGCCGGTGATCACGTCGATCTGGACGCGGATATGGATCATCGGCGGGCGGGCCGACAGGGTCGCCCAGCCTCGGCCATCGTCGTCGGGTGTATGCGAACCCTGCCTGGAGGGAGCGGAGGCGGAGCGATAGCCATACTCGGCCGGCCCATCGCCGGCGGCGTGGATACCGAGGAAGGCCGCCCAGGTGCGGTCGGCATGGTCGTCGTCGCGTTCGGCGACGAAGCGCGGCGCGCCGGTCGCCGAGGCGACCTTGCGCAGCTTGTGAAGATCGGCCCGAAGCGCGGGATCGCCCTCGCTGATCCGTACCCGCCGATCCTCGAACCGCTCCTTGCCGGAGGTCGCCATGATCAGTTTCGAGGGGCCGGTGAAGAGCACGCCTTCGATACGGGTCCCCCAGCGCCGCTGGGCATCCTCGACCACCTTCTCGCCCATGCCGGTCTGGTCGACGCAGGCCCGGGCCACGCGGTAGCGCCGCATCACGTCGTCGAAGGCCTCGTCCATTTCGGCGAAGGTGGCGCGCTTCTGCTCGATCCGCTCGCGCTCCCACAGCACGTCGCCGATCAGCTCCCAGACCCAGATGACGTGGAGATCATTGCGCCGGCCGATGTCGCGCCCGACGTAGCAGATCCCGCCCTGGTAGCCGGCGGGATCGCCGGCGAGAGGATCCTCGCACGCTGTGATCAGGTCGTAGGAGAGCCAGGCGCTCGCCTCGTCGAGCCACTTCAACTCGTATTCCTGGGACCAGGCGTCCTCGTCGCCGATGCCGGCGCGCAACTCGTCGATGTCGCGCGGCAGGCCGTCGGCGACGGCGCGATAGATGTCGACCTCGTGCCGAGACCAGACGTCGTCGGACCCTGTCGCCAGTTCGTAGAACTTGTTGCCCTTGCCGTTCGGCGTCGAGGTGACGCGCAGTTTCCATCCGGCCGAGATGACCGGAAAGAGCGCCTTCCAGATCGCGTGGGAATCCTTGTGGAAGGCGAACTCGTCGAGGAAGACATTGGCCGAGAAGCCGCGCGCCGTGTCGGGGTTGGCCGGCAGGGCGGTGATCTTCGACCCCTGCGGCAAGGTCACCTCGAGCGCCTTGTAGGAGCCACTGTCACCCTGCCAGTCGAACTCGGCCGCCTCGAAACCGAGCTTGTAGGCCGCGGCGTGGCGCTTGATGCCCTCGTCCATCGCCTCGCGCGCCTGGCGCTCGCCGCGCGACAGGATCACCCAGCGCTCACGCCGGTTGGCGATCGCCGCTTCGAAGCACGAATCGACGACCTCCAGGGTGGTCGTGAAGGTCTTGCCGGTCTGACGGGCGAACATGCCGAGCTTGAACCGGCTCCGATCGAGGAACCACACCTCGGCGCCCGGCCAGGGCTCGCGGGCGAACAGCTCGCAGCGGGCGACGTTCGGGGCGAGGCGCTCGCACTTTTCCCGCATCTCGTCGGGCTTGCGGCTGTGTTGGCGGCGCGGCGCGTCGATGCCGGCCTCGAATTCGTCCTCGATCGTCTCGATCCAGTTGCGCTCGGATTTCGACCCGATCCACGGCGCGCCGGCGGACCCGACGAGGAAGGGCTCGGTGGTCGAGCGCAGCACGAAGCCGGTGCCGAAGGCCGGTCCGCCCTCCCGCGTCCGCTTGGTCCAGGAGCCGCCGGTGATGTAGCGGAATCCCCAGGCGCGCATGACGCGCTGCGCGTGGAGGAGGTGAGGCCACGTCGACCACATCACCAGCAGGCAATCGGGCGCCGCCAAACCGTCGACCGGGAGGGCACAGAGATCGTCGATCGACATCGTCTCGTAGTGCTTCTCGGGGCTCTTCTCGTAACCCGTCGGCGAGCGCAGATCGTAGGGCCACGGGCAATCGGCGAGGATCAGGCCGTAGCGGCCGGGCGTGAGAGGGGAGAAGGGCCAAGTCATGCCGGGGTTCAGCTCGGCGATCTTCTCGGAGAGCGCCCGCGACGACCAGCTGGAAGGGCCGGTCGCCCGGATTTCGGCGAAGCTCAAGCCCTCGCCGAGCGCATGGACGATGTGGCTGGCTATCCGGTCGCGGCGCAGCAGGGTCAGACGCGACTTGGTGGCGAAGTAGACCGCCAGTTCGGCATTGCGCCGCCAGTGGGCCTCGACGTGGGCGAAGAGGGCCGGGACGAAGGTCTCCTGGAAGGCGAGCAGCCGGTCGCGCGCCGCCGCTGCCACCTTCGCGGGCTTGATCCCCATCACCCAGCGGATCGCATCGGCGACCGAGAGACAGATCGTTTCCTGGGTTCCCCCGGCCGAAGGCATGGCCGTAAGGCCATACCTGAACCCGCTGGCGGGGTCTTTCAGCACCTTCGCCTGCCGGCTCCACGAGAGGCCGAACTGCTCGCAGAGGTGCTTGGCGACGACGGTCGGACGGGTGTCGGCCCAGAGCAACTGGACCGAGGTGCCAGAGACGTCGAATGTATCGAAATGGGTGCCGTTCGCCGGCACGAGCGCGGTCGTCATGGGTCTCTCCTACGGTGGGGAACGCGAGAACGCGTTCCGGGAGTTGGAAACACTCGCCGTAGGTCGAATGCCCGCACGCCTTTGGGCTCGCGCCTTGGACATGCGCGTGCGGCTCCCGGAATGATCTCGTTGAGAGACGCCATTTCGGTGCGTTGCCGCCCACGGTCGAATGTCGTTCGGCGTCGCTTTCCAAGGCTCGACCGAACGCATCGACGATCGGCTGATTTGCACCGGGCGTCAAGAAGAAGGTGGGGAACGCTGCGGTCGGACGAGCAGAACGGACGTCATGTCGCCGGGGAAATAGGGGGGCAGCGGCGTGGTAGGCGCCGGATAGAGCGCCTCGAAGGCCGGCAACGCCGCCGGCAACAGCGCCTCGACCAAGGCCGGCGGGTCCATCGTGTTCGACAAGGTCCATGACCAGCCGAGGATCGACGTGTCGATCTCGGCATGCTGGCGCCGATTGCGCTCCGTATAGGCCATGGACGAGACCGTGTGCGTGAACAGCTTCACGGCATTGGACTTCATGCGATCGTGCTGGTCGCGGATCAGATCCCGCCGTTCCTGCGCGGTTTCGGCTTCCGGGAAGTTCATCTCGAGCCGCATCGTGGCGCTGGAGGTGAGATTCCACATGGAAGGCCACATTCGCGCAGCGGTGAACCGTTCCAGCCACCGCTGGTGCCACGGCCAATGCCAACGGCTCCGCAGTAGACTGTCCTCCAATTCTCGTTCGATGCGCCGGGTGTCCGCTCCCTCGGCATGCGCGGTGATCCAGGGTCGCCGAGCTTTCACCAAGGCCACTCCGCTGCCGGCCATATCCGCCGCCAAGCGATCCCATGCCGTTTCCAGCATCGACCGCATCCCTTCGACATCGAAGTCCATGGTCCGCTCCCCCGCTGTTATAGGGCGCAATCATATGGCGAACGGAGATCATCGTCTCGCCTCCGCACGTTCCGGCAGGGGTTGCATCGGCAGCGCCCAGCGGGCGCCGGTGTCGTCGAGGAGGATCGCCTCCTCGCCGTCGTCGGTGATCTCGAGGGCGATGACGGTCGCGTCGATCTCGAAGGCGAGATTTCCCCGCACCGCCACCGTGAGGACGTCGCCGATCTCCGGCCGCCGATCGCCGTCGACGAGCGCATAGGCCGCATGGGTGAGGAGGATGGGATCAGTCATGATCGGCCTCCGCCTCTTCTGCAGCCTGCTCGTCGTTGAGCAGTTGGAGCTGGCACGCCAACCCATCTATGATCTCGTCGCGCGTGAGCCCTGATTGGGTTGCGTCCGTCACGAGATCGGCGACGGCGTCTTCGAAGTCCTGTTGGGTCATGGGTCAGTCCTCCGGCTGGTGGGCCGTGCAGCGCGGCTGGCCGTCGTCACCCCAGATCAGCGCCTTCGGATAGTCCGGGTCGGTCGCAACAAAGGCCTGGGCGTCCACCCAGATCGGGCAGCCACGGTTGTTGTCGGGATCGGCCCGGAAGGCGGCATCGCACCGGCAATCGGCACACCACTGCCCGTAGAACAGTTCGCCCTCGAAGCCGTTGGAGGGACGGAAGGGTGTGCCGGCGCGCGCTTTCATCCGCTCGGCATCGTTTTCGGTGAGGAAAGACCGGTCGGCCATCACACCACCCCCGCCAGTTCGACCTCGAAGGGCTCGACGACGAAGTCTTCGCCGTCGGATCCGATCGTGACGCCGGGAACGGTGCGGGCCTTGTCCTTATCGAGGAGCATGGCCTCCTTGTTCACCTCTTCGGTGGTGCGGATGAACTTGCGCAGGCCGAGCGTCTTGATCGCGGCGATCACCGCCTCCATGCCGCGGATCGTCACCTTGGCCGGCTTCGACCGCCACTTGATCAGCCCGGCACCGAGATCGACGGTCTTGGTCTTGTCGCCGCCGGTCAGATCGCGGCGGTTGGCCTCGGCCCAGATCTTCAGGCCCTCGGTGAGCTGCTCGGCTTCGGTACGCGACGGGGCGACCTCGGCCTCGACCGCTTCCTTGATCTTGGCGAGGCGGTCGTTCATGTCGGCCTCGCGACGGGCGACGCCGCGGTTGATGACGCCGATGCGGGCGACGGCCTGGGCGGCCTCGTCGCGGCTCTGCGGCACCGGGATGTTGGCGCCGGCGGTCTTGGTCTTCTTGGCCATGGGTCAGCCCCTCATGAGTTGGAATGGGTTTCGAAGAGGGCTTTCAGCGCCTTTGAAAGCTGATAGAGAGCGGCGGTTTCGCCGCGCCCGAAGCGCGCGCCCTCGAAGACGCGCCAGGCGAGGCGCGCCACCTGGAGCGCCTCGGCCAGCGCGGCCGGGACGGTCGGCACCTCGATCGGCGCCATCTCGGGGTCTGGCTCGTCCTCTCCGGTCAGAGTGATGGCGCCGAGCACGAGCGCGTAGCCGACGAGGCAGCGCGCCATCGCCTCGATGTCGACGACCGACACAGAGACCGCCGCCCCGGATGCCGTGGCGATGTGCATCGCCACCGCCAGCGGATCGACCTCGACGCGGAGATCTGGGGCGAGATGGCCGCCCTCGGTCACCGCGCCGAGCGCCGCGCTGATCGTCTCCACGTCCTCGCGCAGACGGGGATCGGTGGCGATCCGCGCCTCGATCACCCGGATTCCGTGCAGCACCGTCGTATGGTCGCGCCCGCCGAGATGACGGCCGATCTCCGGCAACGAGCGGGGCGTCAGCTGTTTCGCCAGCCACATCACCACCTGGCGCGGCCGGGTGATCGTCCGCGTCCGCCGCGCCGACAGGAGATCGCCGACGCGGATGTCGTAATGCGCGCAAGTGGCGTCACGGATCGCCCGGATGGTCGGCTGATGATGGATCATGCCGCGCCTCCATCCGTCGGCGCCGGGTGGCGCGCGGTGCGCTTTTCGCGGCCGAGCTCCTCTGTCAAGTCGATGATTTCGGCCGTCCGATGCCGGCTCTCTTCTCGCCCCTTGACCATCGGGGCGTAGGGGGACCGCTGCGCCCGATCGCGCTCGAAACAGGCGCGGGTGGTGGCGAGCGAGGCGGCGCTCGGCTCGATCGGCCGCCCGGGGCCCGGCGCCGCCGAGCCTCCCGCCGCGAGAGTCTCGGCGCAGCGCAGCCGCAGCTCCAGGTGCGCGATCTCGGCCCGGGCGATCGCCAGTTCGTGCCGGAGCCGGTCGTCGGACGAGACCATCTCGTCCATTTCCTCGAGGCGGGCGCCCGCCATGTCGAGGGCGAGCGCGAAGGTCGCCGCCACCGGCGCTTCGATGATCAACGGCCGGCCGGCGCCCGCCTCGGCGAAGGCGCCCGCCAACCATTTGATCGAGGTGGAGAGGAGTTGATCGGACATCACTGCCTCCTCGTGTTGGCGCGAACTTCGATCACCGGCGGGCAGGTCTCGGGGGCGAGCTGGAGGATGACGACCGGGCCGAGGGCGCGGTCGATCCAGGTGCCGGAGGCCCGCCACGAGCGGCCGTCGACCACGACGTGGCAGACGACCGGGCGGGCGTCGTCGAAATCGGCGAGGGGGATGGGGCGTTCGGACATCAGCGCACCTCCTCGCTCGCCCGGTTGTCCCAGGCCTGACGGATGGCGGCGGCGTCGATCGGCCGGCCGGCTCCGGCGGCGAGGATCGAGGCCAGTTTGATCGTCTCGGTGATCTGACCGAGGTAGCCGGGCTTGCCGCCGATCACCTTCAGGAGCCGGACGACGTCCGGATCCTCGAATCCCCAAGCCGCCACGAACATCGAGATGTCGGCGGGGGTCGGCTTCAAGACGCGGATGCGCGCCCCGGTGCGCCGGTGGATCTGGGCCATGCCTTCCTTCGGCGTCGTGGATCCGAAGCGGCTGTTGACCTCGTCATTGCCCAGCAGCGCCAAACCGCATCCGTATTCGTCGAGGAAGAAGCGCAGCTCGTTGACGGCGCGGTCGGTCGCCCATTGCGCCTCGTCGATCATCAACAGCGAGCGCTTGCCGTTGCGCTTGACCTTCTCGCCGATCGCCTCCGGCAACTTGTTGGGGTCGCGCTCCTGGATGCCGAGCGCCTTGGCGACCTCGCGTAGAACCGCGCTGACCGAGGAAATCGACGGCCGCAGGACGACCCGATAGGCATTCGGATGGGTCTGCGCGTAGCGCTTGGCGCAGGTGGTCTTTCCCATCCCCGACCCCAGCGTGATCGTCGCCATCGCCGGCGCCTGTTGGGCATAGGAGAGTGCGTTCATGACGCGGAGGGCGGTCGGAGTGTCGACCCACTCCGGCTCCTCGATCGCGGCGGCATTGGCGGCGATCGTCTCCTCGTGTGACCGCAGAAAATTCCGGATTTTGGTCGCCTGATTGGCGTAGTTGCCGCCGTAGGAGCCGTCATACCAGGGCGAGAAGGTTCCGAGCGGCATGTCGGCGCGCTTCGCCACGTCGGTCTTGATCATGCCGCCGAGGCGGGCGACCTCCCGCACCTTGGCGGTCAGATCTTCCCATTCCTTCAGCGCCGGCTCGGCGAGGTGGGTCGGTCGCGACTTCGGCGGCGCCCATCCCTCGACCTCTGAAGGCTCTTGCGCCGCGATTTCGTAAGTGTTCTGTTCGTTCATGGTCTTCTTTCTCCGTTGACCAGCCGACGGGCTCCAGATCGGTGGGCGAGGTGGCAGCCTCGCCCTGAGATCCGATCAGGACGCCCCGTCGGTGTTTCGTTGCCGGAAGGCGACGACCCCGCTCGACAGCGCCTCGACGCCTCGAGCGAAGACATCCCCCTCCAGGGCGTCCATCGACACTGCGGCGGCGGACCGCCCCCGGCCGAAACGCGGGATTTTCACGACGCGCGGGCTCTCCGGTACCGGGGCCTCGGCCGCCGGCAGCAGCGCCGCCAGCTCGTCGATGTCGAGGCGCTGTTCAGCGGCCGAGAACGCCTTCTGCGCCTTGAGGAAGTCGCCGCGCCGGCGGGCGTGATCGCGGGCCGCGTCGACATCGTTGAAGGCGACGTCGCCGAGCGCCTCGGCCTCGCAAATGAACCTGTTGTCGCGGGTGTAGACGGCGATCGGCAGTGTCAGATCCTGCGGATCGAACCGCACCGTGACCTTCTCGCCCATCAGGTCGACGAGGGCCTCGTCCCAGTAGCGGCTGCCGAGCAGTTGGATCTCGCCGGTCGGCTTGCGCACCGTCACGGCCTCCGAGGCGGCGAGCAGCAGACGGCGCTGCTCGGCGGTGGCGCGGCGCACCATGACGCCGTCGCGGCCGAGCGAATCCTGAAGCGTGGCGAGGAAGGAGCGGCCCTTGGCGGTGGCGCTCTTGCGGCCCGGCCGGGCGTTGTGGGCGGCGATCTCGGCGGCGACGGTGGCGCGGAATCGGTCGATCGGGATCGCTGACTTGCCGTAGTTGTCGGGCTTGGCGGTGGGCGAGTTGCCGGTGTAGGCGCAGGCAAAGGCCGGGTGCTTGGAGATCTCCTCGCACATCGTCCGCCACGCCCGCTCGATCGGCTTGGCCTGACCGTGATAGGGCGTCGTCCAATGGACCTCGACGCCGAGCATCTTGAAAATGCCTTCCGGCTCCTCGTCCTTCACCTTGAAGCGGAAGCGGTTGGCCATCCGGCCGGTGATCCACTTCGAGGCGAAGGCGCGGCCGTTGTCGAGCCATGCCAGCTCCGGGATTCCCCAGGTCGAGACGACGTCGGCGAAGGCCAACCTCACCATCACCTTGTTTTCCGAAGCGTCGATGCGATGGGCGAGGATCGCGCCGGAATAGAGATCCTGAAAGCCGATCATCATCGGCCGCGAGATCGTCCCGTCTTCCCAACGAACGAACACATCGAACTTGTGGCCGTCGGCATTGACGGCTTGCAGCCCGTGGAAGATCGAGCGGTCGCGCCGCTGATGCGGATAGATCCGCGCCGCTGCCTCGCGGCCCTCGCGCAGCAACGTCCGCACCGCACGAGGGAATTCGGCGTCGATCCGCCGCTGCAGCGTCTTCGACGAGGGAATCGGCGACCATCCGTGGACCGCCGCGGCGCGCGTGAGCCGGTCGAAACAGGTCTCGAAGGCGGGATATTCCGGCCTGAGATAGTCGGCGACGATCGCATCCCAGGCGCGCGGATCGCACTCGGCGGTTGCCGTGCGGCCGGCATGGCGCGGCGCCAGAGCGGCGAGGCGATCGGCGCGGGCGACGTCGGCCGCCAGCGCCACCCAGTTCCACAAGGTGCGGATCGAGACGTCGATTTCCTTCGCCACGAAGCCGGCGGCGAGCTGGCGCGTCATCGTCTTCGCCAGCAGGTCGACCTTGTCGACCGCCGCGAGGCGGCGCGCCGCTTCCGTCTTCGCCTTGCCCGGCAGCCGCTCGAACGACGCCCACAGGCTGGCGGAGCGCGACGACGCCGGCATCTCGATCGCGGGCCGCGACACCGCGATGATCGCCGCCTGCACTTCGGCGGGGAAGAGGCTGAAATGGTACTCGTAGCCGCCACCCTGGCCGAAGCGGATGCGAGCCCGGGCGCCGTCGGCGCGCCAGTTCTCGCGCTCGGCGAGGAGGTTGATGCCGCGGATGGTGTCGGGAAGGGCGATCGAGCGGATCTCGAGCAGCTCGGCCGGGGTGAACCATTCGCGCGGCGCGGCGGTGGCGATGTTCATGTCCGCGCCTTCCAGTTGGCCATCACGGTCGTTTCGGCGATGCTGCGGAGGTAGCTTTCACTCTTGGAGAGACCGAAATGACGGACGAGGACCGCAACCTGTTCATCGATCTTGCGATCAAGGTCGCTCTTGAGGCACTGGCGCGGTCCGCGCTTCAGCGCCTCGTCGTAGCGAGTGGAACCGGTGGGCTCGACGAGATCGAAAATGAGATCGTCAGGTTTCTGAAGAACCACCGCTTTCCCGGTGCACCGGTCGACTTCGAGCCCGAGATGGTCGACATGGGTGTGGTCTTCGTCTCCACGCTGATCGACGAGGCGCGCGGAGATGGCTTTGTTCGGATTCTGGACTGATCTGGTCATGTCCGCGCTCCCCGGCGAGTGACGGCCACCGGCTCGGCGGCGAGTTCCTTGTCGATTTCCTTGAGCTTCGCCTCCAGGCGCGCCTTCTCCTGCCGCAGCAGACCGGCCTGGGCGAACAGCGCCTCGCGCTCCTGCAGCACGACGAGGCCGTCATCCCGTACCAGCTCGTCCCACAGCCACAGGGCTTCCGTGGCGCGGACGAAGGCGACGAAGCGGGTGACGCCGATGTCGTGCTCCGGCTTGGTCGGGGCGGTGTAGGCGTAGAGAGCATCGGCGGAGAGATCCCGGCCGGTCATCTCGGTGATCCGGGCGGCGACGATCGAGGCGGAGTCCGGGCATTCCTTGAGCGCGCGCCCCATCAGTGTCTTGATCCGCAAGCTGAGATCGACCGGCCGCGCCAGCTCGACCGGCCGGCGCACCGGGAACAGCTCGGCATGGACGAAGAGATCGCCCT
Organism: Prosthecomicrobium sp.; assembly: GCA_048497495.1. Lineage (GTDB taxonomy): Bacteria > Pseudomonadota > Alphaproteobacteria > Rhizobiales > Ancalomicrobiaceae > JAFHCF01. Next base: position 1,224 of record JAFHCF010000197.1, on the reverse strand, counting down.
GCCGCCCGTCCAGCTTCTTCGCGCTCTTGCCCATCACCCCCGCCCCTTGCCTCACGTCACGCCGCGACCGTCTCGTCGGTGTCGTCGTCGCCGAGGCCGATGCGGGCGGTGAACCGCTTCCGCACCTTGGCGCCGGCGCGATCCCACAGCTCGCAGAGCTTGCGATAGGTCTCCTCGTCGGCGGATCGAGCCGGCCGGCCGAGGCCGACCGACCGCAGCGCCGCCGACACCGTCGTCGACTTGGCGGCCACCGCCGCGGTGATCGCCGCCTCGCGCTCGGCCGGCGCCATCCGGGTGAGCAGGAGGAGCTGCGCCTGATTGTCGGCCAGCGGCGTGGCGCGCAGCGCGGTGATCGCCTCGGGGCCGAGTTCCTTGGCGATTCGGCAATACCGCTGGATCGACCGTTCCGACATGCCGGTTTTTTCGGCGGCGTCCTTCGAGAAGCAGGACCAAGTCGCCAAGTTGGCGACTTGATTTCTGCCCTGCTTTTTCCGTGACTTACGGGCGCCACCGTGTGCCGTCTCGGGATACAGCCGGACCCAGACAGCGCTGCGCTCGGCCAAAAAGACCGATTTGTCGAGCTCCGAAAGCTCCCGCCGCATGACGTTCTCGTCGATCTCGACGATCCGCGCTTCGTCCGCCGTCAGGTCGCGGACGATGGCTGGGATCTCGTCGAAACCCAGTCGCCGGATCGCCGCCAGACGGTGGGCTCCGGCGACGAGTTCATAGTGGTCGACGTAGCCGGTGGGAGAGGCCCGGATGGTCAGATCGTCATTCTTGAGCGGGTCCTGGGCAGACCGGACCACGCGCACCACGATCGGCTGTTCGAGCCCGTGATCGCGGATGGATTCGGCCAGCGCTTCCGCCCAGGCTTCGTCGACCGGGCGCAGACGATCGGATGCGACGATGGCGGCGATGGGGATGAGGGAAATCTCAGTCATGGCGCGACCCCCCATTGTCATTCGAGGACATCATTCCCTCGGCGAGCATGAGGCGGTTGAGTTCTTCGTCGAATTTTACTTGGTCGACGTCACTTCCATCATGAAAGAGAGCGGCCATTACGAAGCGGTATCGCTCTTTACTCCACCCTCGTTCCCTCTCCATGACGTATAGTCCATTCAACACGTTCAGATCATTCTCGGTCAGCGCCTGCATGTTCAGATCCTGCATCGGGCGAGAAGAGAGGTTGGCGGGCCGGGCGGTTCGGGCGCCCGGCCCGGAAGC
>JAFHCF010000196.1:0-4445 GCA_048497495.1 Prosthecomicrobium sp. | reverse complement strand
GCGCCCTTCGCCGTTTCGCCCGACGCGACGCGCGAGCGGCGATGAATTCGCGACTTTCGATCACATATCGGCAACTTCGAGATCTTCGTGATTGATTCCCGCGGCCGCGCCCGCTACCCACGTCGGCGGGACACCTCTCCCCACCGAGAGGCGCCCATCTGAAAGGATGGTTCAATGACGACGAATACCCGCCCGGCCGTGAAGCCGGCCTGCCCGAACTTCTCCTCCGGCCCCTGCGCCAAGCGCCCCGGTTGGAGCCTCGAGGCCCTCTCGGGCGCCCTCACCGGCCGCTCTCATCGCGCCAAGCCCGGCAAGGCCAAGCTGCAACTCGCCATCGATCTGACCCGCGAAGTCCTCGGCGTGCCGGCGGACTACAAGATCGGCATCGTTCCCGCCTCCGATACCGGGGCGGTCGAGATGGTGCTGTGGTCGGCGCTCGGCGCCCGCGGCATCGACATGCTGGCCTGGGAATCCTTCGGCGAGGGTTGGGTCACCGACGTCGTCAAGCAGCTCAAGCTCGCCGACGTGCGCACCTTCACCGCGCCCTACGGCGAATTGCCCGACCTCGCCCAGGTCGACACCGTGACCCGCGACGTGGTCTTCACCTGGAACGGCACCACCTCGGGCGTGCGGGTTCCGAACGCCGACTGGATCGCCGAGACCCGGGAAGGCATCACCATCTGCGACGCCACCTCGGCGGCCTTCGCCCAGGATCTCGACTGGGCCAAGCTCGATGTCGTCACCTTCTCCTGGCAGAAGGTGCTGGGCGGCGAGGCGGCGCACGGCATGCTGATCCTCTCGCCTCGCGCCGTCGAACGGCTCGAGACCTACAAGCCGGCTTGGCCCTTGCCCAAGATCTTCCGCATGACCAAGGGCGGCAAGCTGATCGACGGCATCTTCGTCGGCGAGACGATCAACACCCCGTCGATGATCGCGGTCGAGGACTATCTCGACGCGCTCCAGTGGGCGAAGTCGGTCGGCTCGCTCGCCGGACTGATGGCCCGCGCCGACGCCAACACCCGGGTGATCGCCGATTGGGTCGCCGCGTCGAATACCTTCGCCTTCCTGCCGAAGGTGGCCGAGACCCGCTCCAACACCTCGGTGTGTCTCTCGATCGTCGACGCCGACGTGGTCGCCAAGGGTCCGGACGCGGTCGGCAAGGTCGCCAAGGCGATCGTCTCGCTCCTCGACAAGGAGGGCGTCGCCTACGACATCGGCGCCTATCGCGACGCGCCGGCGGGCCTCAGGATCTGGTGTGGCGCCACGGTGGAGACGGCCGACGTGGTCGCGCTCACCCAGTGGCTCGACTGGGCGCTGGCGGAAGCCAAGGCGGCTTCCTGATCGCGGCTGGTTCGTGGGGATCGGTTCCTTCGTCCTTCGAGGCTCGCGTGCCGCGAGCACCTCAGGATGAAGGAACCTGCTCCGCGGACTCGATGACCCGGCCGGGATTCAACCCCGGCCCGCTCTTCCGACCGTCTCGACGTCTTCCGGCCGCTGATCGCCCTTCATGGTGAGGTGCGAGCGAAGCGAGCCTCGAACCACGAAGGGCGGCACCGACGCACCCATTCCATTCGAGGACATCCCCATGGCTCCGCGCGTACTCATTTCCGACAGCCTCTCCCCCGCCGCCGTCCAGATCTTCAAGGATCGCGGCGTCGAGGTCGACTACCTGCCGTCGCTCGGCAAGGACAAGGACAAGCTCGCCGAGGTGATCGGCGACTATGACGGGCTCGCCATTCGCTCGGCGACCAAGGTCACCGCCAAACTGCTGGAGAAGGCGACCCGCCTCAAGGTGATCGGGCGGGCCGGCATCGGCGTCGACAACGTCGACATCCCGGCGGCCTCGGCCAAGGGCGTCATCGTCGAGAACACCCCCTTCGGCAATTCGATCACCACCGCCGAGCACGCCATCGCGCTGATGTTCGCGCTCGCCCGCGAGATCCCCGCCGCCGACGCCTCGACCCAGGCCGGCAAGTGGGAGAAGAACCGCTTCATGGGCGTCGAGATCACCGGCAAGACGCTGGGCATCATCGGCTGCGGCAACATCGGCTCGATCGTCGCCGAGCGCGCCATCGGCCTCAAGATGCGGATCGTCGCCTTCGACCCCTTCCTGTCGCCCGAACGCGCCGCCACCCTCGGCGTCGAGAAGGTGGAACTCGACGAACTCCTGAAGCGCGCCGACTTCATCACCCTGCACACGCCCCTGACCGAGAAGACCCGCAATGTGCTCTCGGCCGAGACCATCGCCAAGGCCAAGAAGGGCGTGCGCATCATCAACTGCGCCCGCGGCGGGCTGGTCGACGAGGTGGCGCTGCGCGCCGCGCTCGATTCGGGCCACGTCGCCGGCGCCGGCTTCGACGTCTTCGTCGAGGAACCGGCGACCGCCAATCCGCTGTTCGGTCACCCGAACGTGGTCTGCACCCCGCACCTCGGCGCCTCGACCAACGAGGCGCAGGAGAACGTCGCCCTGCAGGTCGCCGAGCAGCTCTCCGACTATCTGCTCAAGGGCGCCGTCACCAACGCCCTCAACATGCCGTCGGTGACGGCGGAGGAGGCGCCGAAGCTGACGCCCTTCGTCAGGCTCGCCGAGCTCCTCGGCTCCTTCGCCGGCCAGCTCACCGAGACCGGTCTGATCGGGGCGCGGGTCGAATACGAGGGCGAGGTGGCGACGATGAACACCCGGGCGCTCGGCTCCGCCGCGCTCGCCGGCCTGCTCAAGCCGCAGCTCGATTCGGTCAACATGGTGTCGGCGCCGGTGATGGCGAAGGAACGCGGCATCGCGGTCGAGGAGGTGCGGCGCGATTCGGCCGGCACCTACGACAGCCTGATCCGCCTGACGGTGAAGACCGATCGCCAGGAGCGTTCGGTCGCCGGCACCGTCTTCGCCGACGGCAAGCCGCGCATCGTCGAGATCAAGGGCATCCAGATGGACGCCGAGTTCCAGCCGTCGATGCTCTACGTCACCAACAAGGACAAGCCGGGCTTCATCGGCCGTCTCGGAACGCTGCTCGGCGAGGCGAGCGCCAACATCGCCACCTTCGCGCTCGGCCGCAAGGCGGCGGGCGAGGAGGCGATCGCGCTGATCGCCATCGACGGCGCGGTGTCGGACGAACTCCTGACCAGGGTCGGCGCGATCGAGGGCGTCGTCCAGGCGAAGCGGCTGTCGTTCTGATCCCACGGACGATCCGACGGGAGACGGTGGCGGGGGCGACCTCGCCGCCGTCACTCGCGTTCGGGGGGGCCTGCAGCGCGGAAGAGGCATTCTCGCCCGCGAAGCCACGGCCGATCGGGACTTGGCCGAGCTACCGGTGATTTGCCACTGGCGTGGGCCATCGCCGTGGGGAAGACTCGACGACGGTCGATGCGCCGGGCCGGAGCGATTTCCGATCTGATCGCATCGGTTCGAAAACCGCTCCAGCTTTCTATCGGAGCTAATTCTCTTCGACCGGACTGATACCAAAGGGCATTGAAAATGACCTTTGGTATTCCGTATGCGAATTTCTCATGCCGCTGATGCCCATGAGAAATTCGCATCTCTTCAACGGTCGGATGCGTCAGCATCCCCGACCGTTGGTATGATTCAGTCCGGTCGGAACATGCTTCGAGGGGCTCCGGGATTTCCGACAGGTGGGTGAGCGCCATGGTCTACGACACGGCATTCTACGACAGGCACGTCGCCGGATCGGCGCGGGCGGCGGAGGTGATCGTCGGCAGGGTGAAGGCGCTGGTCGCCCCCCGGACGGTGATCGACGTCGGCTGCGGCGTCGGCGCCTGGGTGAAGGCGTGGAGCGAGGCCGGCGCCGAGGCCGTCGGTTGCGACGGCGATTACGTCGATCGGGACCTGCTCGTCTGCGCGCCGGAGCAGTTCCACGCGGTCGATCTCTCCGAGCCGGAGACCCTGGCGGCGGTGATGGGCGAGCGGCGGTTCGACCTCGTCATGTCGCTCGAGGTCGCCGAACATCTCGACGCGGCGGTGGCGCGCGGCTTCGTCGGAGCGCTCTGCGGGTGCACCGACATGGTCCTCTTCGGCGCGGCGATCCCGGGGCAGGGCGGCACCGATCACGTCAACGAGCAATTCCCGTCCTATTGGGTGGCGATCTTCGCCGCGTTCGGGTTCGAGCCGTTCGACCTGCTGCGACCGCTGATCTCGGCCGATACCCGCGTGCCGTTCTGGTATCGGCAGAACACCATTCTGTTCGCGCGCGAGGGGGCCGCCTGGGAGGCTCTTTATCGCAAGGCGCTCGACCTCGGATACCTCCGCGAGGCGCTCGCCCGGCCGATGGACGTCGCCATCCGCGAACTCCACATGCGTGAGTTCGAAACGGAGGGGTAGTGCTCGACCGGGAGTGGGGGGGCTTTCGGTGGGCCTGCGCAAGGTGCAGGGATCGCTCCTCCTCCGGCCGCTCGCGAGGCTCGCGGCGTTCGTCGCTCGAAATCGTCCGGTG
>JAFHCF010000195.1:0-4339 GCA_048497495.1 Prosthecomicrobium sp. | reverse complement strand
GCGCTGCGGCTGGCGAGCCTCAACATCACCCGCAACGGCCTCGCCGATCGGGTCGAGGCCGTCGCCGTCGATCTTCTCGGGGGCGCCGAGGCGCGCGAGGCGGTGCTGGGGCGCGAATGCGCGACCCATGTGATCTGCAATCCGCCGTTCTTCGGCGCCCGCGAGGTGCGCGCCTCGCCGACCGCCCGCGCCGATGCCCATGTGCTCTCCGCCGGTGGGCTGGCCGATTGGCTGCGGGTGGCGGCGGCGACGCTGCGGCCCCACGGCCGTCTGGCGCTGATCTTCAAGGGCGACGGGCTCGCCGAGATCCTCGAGGGGCTGGCCGGCCGTTTCGGCGCCGCCGCGATCACGCCCATTCACCCCCGCGACGACGCGCCGGCCCACCGCCTCCTCGTCACCGCGATCAAGGGATCGCGCGCCGCGAGCCGCATCCTCCCCGGCCTGGTGCTCCACCCGGCCGGGTCCAATGCCTATCTGCCGCGCGCCGAGGCGGTGTTGCGCGGCCGCGCCGGTCTCGGCGACGGCGACCTCAGCGGCACGAGGTGATGCGGCAATAGCGCCCGCGCGGCGTGCGGACCGCGCATTCCTTCAGCGCGATGGCCTTGGCGGTGGCGAGCCTCGGGCTCTTGCCCCAGCCGTAGGCCTTGCCGCTGTGGGCGGTGCAGTACCAGGACGCGGCCGAGGCGCCGGCGGCCGAGGTGACGAGCGCCAGGGCGGTGAGGCCGGCGAGCACGGAGAGGCGGCGAATGGCGATCATTGGGGGTTTCCTCCTCGAGAGAGGCCCATCATGCCGCGATCCGCGCCGGCGCGCATTCGGAATTCGGCGCGACGTCGAATCCGCGTCACGACGGTTCAGCGCCGGCACGACACGATGCGGCAGCGCAGTCTTCGCGGCGTGTGCAACTGACACTGGAGCCTGGCGTCCTCGCGGGCGACCCGCAGCACCGGCGAATAGCCCCAGCCCTCGCCGATCCGGCTCTTGGCGTGGCAGGACCAGGCGGAGGCGGATTGGGCGGAGAGGGCGAGGAGCAGCGCCGTGGTGAGGGCGATCAGGCCGGTTCGCAGCATCGGAGTCATGACATGTCTCCTTCTTGGCCGAAAGCACCGCGATCATCGCACGAGCGCCGCTTCGCCACCATGAGACAGATCCGCCGACCCCTCGCATTTCGGCTCCGTCGCGCCCCGAACGGTTTGTCTCCCGCGATCCGATCCACTAGTCTCGAGCCCACCGCTTCGCCCGATCGGGCTTCCCACGACAGGACCAACGACCATGCGTTCGACCGCGCTCGCGCTCACCACCCTCGTCGTCCTCGCCGCCTCCCCGGCGCTCGCCGACGGCGTCTATCGCGGCGCCTCCTCCGTCGCCGGCGGTCGCGATGCCGTCTGCGCCGGCGTCACCTTCATGACCGCGACGGTCTCCGGCTCCGACATCACCCTGAGCGGCGCCGTCTACGAGGGCGCCGGCGACGCCGGCTCCGGCACGGTCAAGTCCGACGGCTCCTTCACCGCCACCAAGCCGACCAAGAGCGGCCCCGTGACCTTCACCGGCAAGGTGACCGCGAGCCACGTCGTCGCCCAGTGGAAGGGCGCGGACTGCTACGGCGCGATCGATTTGGCGAAGTGAGGGATCGGCGCGACGCCCGCTCGCCGACGGCTCCCCGCTACCGGGGCGCGACCCGGATGCCGAGCCCGGCGAGGAGGATCGCCTGCTGATCCGGGCTCACCACCAGACCCTGGTGGGAGAACAGGTCGGCGAGCGGAAAGGCGTCGAAGGTGGCGCCGGAGATGTCCGCCTCGTCGAGGGTCGCGCCGGCGAAATCGGTGTTGTGCAGCACCGAGCCGCGAAAGCTCGCCCGCGTGTAGTTGCCGCGCGAGAAGTCGACGTCGCGCAGGTCCGAGCTCTCGAAGACGCAGTCCTCGTAGTCGGCCGGTTTGAAGACCGCGAACTGCAACCGGCATTTCTCGAAGCGCACGCCGCCCGCCATCTTCCTTCGGCCGATGTGGCGATGCACCTCGGCATCGAACCTCAGGCCGAGACACGAACACCCGTCGAAGGTGGTCTCGAAGGTCGTGCATTTGTCGATCTCGCCGAGCGACAGGTTGCAGTCCTCGAAACGCCCCTGCGACAGATCGCAGAAGTGCCATTTGACCGGCCGTTCGTCCTCGCTGCCGAAGCGGCACCCGACGAAGGCCGCCTCGCGAAACCTGCAGCCACGGAAGACGCATCCGACGAAGGAACAGTCGACGAAGCGGCTGCCCTCGAAGTCGCAGTCCCGAAAGGCGCAGGCCGTGAAGCGACGGCCCCGGATCTCGATCCCGAGGACGTCGTCGCCCTCGAAGTCCAGGTCCGTCGGATCCTCGTCGGCGGCAAGGGTGGTCGCGAGGGACGAGGGCTCGGCGCTGGGCATGGTGGGGCTTTCGATCGGCTGGGAGAGGTGCGCGACGCCGCCTGGGCCGGTCGTCGCGAGCGATGGGTGGAGGCTCGCGTCGCGAGCTCCCATGAAGCGCCCCTTTAATTTCGGAAATAAAACAAACGCTTCATGGTGAGGTGCGCCGCGAAGCGGGGCTCCGAACCATCGCGCACCGAAGGCCACGAGGAGGCCGCCGAATTACGCAATGGTCCCGCAAGGGGAGAAGGGAGAGCGCCCGTCCGCGCGCAGGGACGTACCGACCGCGCCGCCGGAGCCCCTCCCCCCGGCGGCGCCCTCGTCCCCTCGTCACCCTCCGGTCGTCTCCCCCTCCTCGTCGTGCTTCCGGTTCAGGAGCGCGTAGAGCAGGATGGCGCCGAAGGTGGCGGTGCCGATGCCGCCGAGGGTGAAGCCGCCGAACTTCAGCGTCAGGTCGCCGGCGCCGGCGATGACGGCGGCGGCGGTGGTGATCAGATTCTTGGTCTGCGAGAAGTCGACCCGGTTCTCCACCCAGATGCGGCCGGCGGTGGCGGTGATCAGGCCGAAGATGACGATCGAGAGGCCGCCGATCACCGGGGCCGGGATGGTCAGGATCAGCGCCCCGAACTTCGGCGAGAAGCCGAGCAGGATGGCGATCACCGCGGCGACGACGAAGACCAGGGTCGAATAGATCTTGGTCACCGCCATGACGCCCATGTTCTCGGCGTAGGTGGTGACGCCGGTGCCGCCGAAGCCGCCGGAGACGATGGTGGCGATGCCGTCGCCGACGAAGGCGCGACCCATGTAAGGATCGAGGTTGCGTCCGGTCATCGCGCCGATCGCCTTGATGTGCCCGAGGTTCTCGGCGACCAGGATGATCGCCACCGGGGCGATCAGCGCCATGGCGCTCATGTCGAAGGTCGGCGAGGTGAACTGCGGGGCGCCGAACCACGGCGCGGCGGCGAGCCCGGCGAAGTCGATCGGCTTGGCCATGCCGAAGGCGCTCGCGCCGAGCGCATAGGCGACATAGCCGACGAAGCCGCCGATCAGCACCGGGATGCGGCGCGCCATGCCCGGCGCATAGACCGCCGCCGCGCCGACGGCGACGATGGTCAGGATGCCGATGCCGCGATCGAAGTCCGAGGCCGAGATGCCCTTGACGGCGATCGGCGCCAGATTGAGGCCGATCGCCGCGACGATACCGCCGGTCACCACGGGCGGCATCAGTTTCTCGATCCAGGCGTAGCCGATCTTCATGACGACCAGGCCGATGGCGAGATAGAGGACGCCCGCCGCGATGATGCCGCCGAGCGCCGGGCCGATGTTGGTGTTCGGCCCCGAGCCGGAATAGGCGGAAGCCGCGATGACCACGGCGATGAAGGAGAAGCTCGAGCCGAGATAGGAGGGGACGCGCCCGCCGACGATGACGAAGAAGATCAGCGTGCCGATGCCGGAGAACAACACCGAGACGTTGGGGTCGAAGCCCATGATGATCGGCGCCAGGACCGTCGAGCCGAACATCGCGACGACGTGCTGGAACCCGGCGATGGCCGTCTGCGGCCAGGGCAGGCGCTCGTCGGGGGCGACGCGGTCGGCGGTCGTCGGTTTCCAGGTCGGGAACCAGCCTTCTGATCGGGCTTCGCTCATGGCATCCTCTTCTCCGTTCGGGGGGTGATTTCCCGTCGTCGTTCGGCACGGGCGACTGGGGGTCGCCGAGGTCGCTCGAGATCTGTGACGTGAGGGTCCGGGTCTGCGACTCGCGCGGGATGGCGAAGACGGGCGGCACATCGAAACGCCGCCCCGGCACCGAGGCAAGACGCGGCGGGCCTTCCGGCGGGTGGTCCACCGAAATCTTCGACGAGCGCCCTATCCCGGGCGAGAACCGGGCCCTCGCGGTTCACGCCGCCGGGTCAGTTCGGGACGCTGCCGCCCACCAGGGTGAGGGCGCCTCG
>JAFHCF010000194.1:0-27109 GCA_048497495.1 Prosthecomicrobium sp. | reverse complement strand
CCCCCGGACTCTCGCCCGGGGACGCTCGCGCCTCGTCACCTCACTGCCGCGCCAGATCGAGCCGCATCGGGCTGCGGAAGGTCGACGACGGCATCCACGGCAGTTGCTCCTGGACCCGGGTGTAGTCGGGCACCTCCTTGTGGAACTCCTCCATGGCGATCTTGACCGACAGCCGGGCGATCGCCGTGCCGAGACAGGCGTGGACCGAGCCGCCGAAGCCGAGATGACCCTTGGGCTTGCGCTTCAGGTCGTAGGTGTCGGGATCGGCGAATTGACGTTCGTCGCGGTTGCCCGAGCCATAGGCGAGGCAGACGAAGTCGCCCTCGCGCATCACCTGGCCGTGCAACTCGGTATCCTTGGTGACACAGCGCCGGAAGCGCTGGGCCGAGGTGTTGAAGCGCAGCGACTCCTCCACCGCGTCGGGCAACAGGCTCGGATCGGCGACCACGGCGCGGCGCACCTCGGCGTGATCGGCGAGGTTCAGCGCGAACATCCCCATGAAGCCGCCGAGCGATTCCACCCCCGCCATGATCAGCGTCGTGGTGGTGAGCAGCACCTCGCGCTCGTCGAGCCGGTCGCCGTCGATCTCGGCCAGGGAGAAGTGCGAGATCAGGTCGTTCTGCGGATCGGCCCGGCGCTGGGCGATGATGCCCGCCGCGTAGTCCTGCATCCAATTGTAGGCGGCGATGTGCTGCGGCCCCTTGGCGCGGGTATGCGGGTCCGACTGGACCATCAACACCGCCTTCTCGCGTATCGTCTTCTCGTCGCCGAGCGGCAGGCCGAGGGCGGCGAGGAGCACCCGCACCGTGAACTTGGCGGAGAAGTCCTCGATGAAGTCGAAGCTCTTCTCGCCGGCGATCTCGCCGACCGTCTCCTTGGCGATGGCGCGGATCGGATCGGCCAGCGCCTCGAGATTGCGCTTCATGAAGGCGTGCTGGACCAGGCCGCGCAGGCGGTCGTGGCGCGGTGGGTCGGTGGTCCCGAGCGTCGCGCCGGCACGGTTCGGCAGCTCGGTCATCAGGTTGCCCTTGGCCGAGGAATAGGTCTGCCAGTCGTTGAGCGCCGTGACGATGTCGCCGTAGCGCGACAGCACCCACATGTCGGCCTCCCGGCTCCAGAAGCACGGATGCTCGTCACGCAGGGTTCGGTAATAGGGAAACGGATCGGCATCCACCGCCGGTGAATAGGGATCGAAGCTGAACATCGGACCTCCCTCGGCCTCCGTCGATCCCAGGGATCGCGTCGGCTCGTCTTCTTCGTCGTTGCGTCTTCTTCCGCGCGGCCGTCCCCGTCGGTGACGACGTCGACGCCTGCGTGATCCTTCGATCCTGCCACCGACGGACCCGCGGCGAAATGGACGAAGGCGCGGAAGTTCTGTATTTTTTCGACAGAGTCTCGATTTTGAGAAAGAGCCGGAATGTGCGCTGCAACAAACGCTGGATCGCCGAAATCGCGCCGACCGTCGACGAATCGAACCGATCCCATCCCTGTATTTTCCCTCTATGGCGAAACCTCGGAGCCGACCGACGACGGATTCGTCCACATCGAGACCATCGCCACCCGATCCGAGCGCTACGCCTGGGAGATCGACCGCCACGTCCACCATGGCCTGTGCCAGATCCTGGTGGTCTTCGCCGGCGGGGTCGAGGTGCGGCTCGACGATGCCGGGATCGCCCCGGCGGCGCCCTGCGCCGTGTTGGTGCCGCCGGGCAGCGTCCATGCCTTTCGATTCAGGCCCGGAACCATCGGCCGGGTTCTGACCTTCGCCGAGGCGCGTCTGGCGCACCACGCCCCCGACCGGGCGGCGCTGGTCGCCTCGCTCTTCGCGAGTCCGGCGGTGATCGACCTCGCCGAGGCAGGCGCGGCGACCGATCGCCTGGCCCGCCTGCTCGACGACATCGACGGCGAATTCCACGACCGCGCCCCCGGCTGGACCACCATGCTCGGCGCCCAGGTCGTCGCCGTCCTGGTGACGCTCGCCCGCCACCATGCCGCCCCGCGCCGCGAGACCGCCACCCGCCCGGAGGCCGAACTCCACGCCCGCTTCCGCGCCCTGGTCGAGGCTAGGTTCGCCGAACATCTCGCGGTCGGCGCCTATGCCGAGGCCCTCGGCGTCACCGAGAGCCGGCTCGACCGGGCGGTGCGGGCCGTCACCGGGCGCTCCGCCTTCGAGACCACGCAGGACCGCCTGCTGCTCGAGGCCCGGCGCAAGCTCGTCTACATCGCCGCGCCCGTCTCGAAGCTCGCCTACGAACTGGGCTTCGAGGACCCCGCCTATTTCTGGCGCTTCTTCCGCCGCCGCACGGGGATGACGCCGAGCGAATTCCGCAAGGCGGAGCGGCGGCGGGCGGACGAGGGGTGATGGAGGGGGAGCCCGCCCGTACCGCGACTTCCCGCGCGTGCGATGTCGCCGTGCCGCGTTCCCCGCCCCGCGCCTCGCCTCAGCTCGGGAACGACCGCTCGATCCGATCGAGCGTCCGCATCGCGTCGAGGCATTGGGCGACCGAGCCGTTGGGCTCGCGGCCCTCGCGGATCGCGGCGAAGAATTCGCGGTCGATCAGCTCGATGCCGTTGTTGGAGACCGTCACCCCGGTCAGATCGATCTGCTTTTCTTCGCCGTCGAAGAGATCGTCGTAACGGGCGATGTAGGTGCCGTTGTCGCAGATGTAGCGGAAGAAGGTGCCGAGCGGCCCCTTGTTGTTGAAGGACAGCGACAGGGTGCAGATCGCCCCCGACGGCACCTTCAGGCCGATCGACATGTCCATGGCGATGCCGAGGTCCGGGTGCTTCGGCCCCTGGAGCCCGTAGACTTCGCTCGCCACCTCGCCGGTCTGATACTGGAAGAGATCGACGGTGTGGGCTGCGTGGTGCCACAACAGGTGGTCGGTCCAGGTGCGCGGCTTGCCCAGCGCGTTGAGGTTCGAGCGGCGGAAGAAATAGGTCTGAACATCCATCTGCTGGATCTTCAGCTCGCCGGCGAGGATCTTCCGGCGCACCCACTGGTGGCTCGGGTTGTAGCGCCGCACGTGGCCGGCCATGGCGATCAGCCCGGTCTCCTTCTGCACCCGCACCAATTCCTCCGAGTCGGCGAGATTGTCCGCCATCGGGATCTCGACGAAGACGTGCTTGCCGGCCTTCAGGCACTGGATCGCCTGGGCCGCGTGGACCTGGGTCGGCGTCGCCAGGATCACCGCCTCGACCTGCGGCAACGCCAGGGCCTCCGCCAGGTCCTTGGTGGCGTGCGCGATGCCGCGCGACGCCGCCAAGCCCTCGATGTCGTCGGGGCCGCCGCCGACCACCGATACGACTTCGATGCCGTCGATCGCCGCGATCGCGTCGAGATGCTTCATGCCGAAGGCGCCGGCGGCGCCGGCCACACAGATCTTCATGGCTGTTCCCTCATTCGGCCGCCGGAGCGGCCGCGTTTTCCAAGATCATATGCCCCACCGCCGTGTTGGAGGCGGGGACATGATAGAAGCGGTGAATGGTGCGCACCTCCTCGTCGAGGGCGCCGCGCGCCACCAGCCACATCACCAGCTCGATCCCTTCCGACCCGGCCTCGCGCAGGTATTCGGTATGGGTGATGCGGGTGGCGGCGACCGGATCGTGCTCCATCATGTCGAGGAAGCGATTGTCGAAGTCGCGGTTGATCAGGCCGGCGCGCTGCGCCTGCAACTGATGCGACATGCCGCCGGTGCCGAGGATCACCACCTTCAGATCGCGGTCGAAGCTCTCCACCGCCCGGCGGATCGCCTTGCCGAGATTGTAGCAGCGGTTGCCGGTCGGCGGCGGATATTGAACGACGTTGACGGCGAGCGGGATGACCGGACAAGGCCAGGCGTCGACCTTGCCGAACATCACCGACAGGGGCACCGTCAACCCGTGATCGACCTCGAGCTCGTTGACGATGGTCATGTCGAATTCGTCGAGGATCAGCGACTGGGCGATGTGCCAGGCGAGTTCGGGATGGCCCTCGACCACCGGCACGGGACGCGCCCCCCACCCCTCGTCGGCCGGCTGGAACGACGCGGCGGTGCCGATGGCGAAGGTCGGGATCAACCGCAGGTCGAACTGGGTGGCGTGGTCGTTGTAGACGCAGATCACCACGTCGGGCTTCACCTCGGTGATCCAGCTCTTGGCCTTCTCGTAGCCGGCGAAGACCGGGCTCCAATAGGCGTCCCCCGAGATCCCGGTGTCGAGCGCCACGCCGATGGCGGGGACATGGGAGGTGAAGGCGGCGGCGACGATCTCAGCCATTCTTCCGGCCCTCCCAGTCCTTCTTGGAGCGATTGCCCTCGATTCCGCGTCCGCCGGCCAGCATCATCGCCCGATAGGTGTCGCGGTCGACCCCGGTCATCTTGGCGGCGAGATCCTGGAAGGTGATGCCGTCGGTGGCGGCGAGCTTCGCGGTGAAATAGATGTTGCCGCCGAGTTCCAGCATGCGGTTCCAGTCGCGCGTCAGGATCGAGCGCTCCTGGTCCGCCGTCATGGCGAAGGCCTTCAGATAGCCGGCCTCGTCGGCCTTGAAGGCGGCGCGGTTCTCCGCCCGCCGCAGCGACATGCAGAACTGGTTGAGCCCATAGCCCTTGCGCGACTGCTCGGCGTCGAACACGAAGGTGCCGGGGATGTCCTTGTAGTCGGGTTCCGCGGTCATTCGGTCTCCCTCGGGTTGGTCGGGCGTCATTCGGCCGCCGCGGCGCGTCTGCCGAGCGCGGTGAGGATGGCGTCGGCGCGAGCGCCGTGATCGCCGCCGAAGTCGGCGGCCTTCAGCTTCAATTCGCCGATCTGTTGTTGCCAGTCGACGGTGGCGCGCGCCATCCGCCCCTCGAGCCCGAGGAGATCGACGGTCAGCGCCACCTCGCGCATCTCCGCCGCGCGCCGGATGCCGTGGGTCATCACCCGTTCCAGCATGTAGGCGGAGCGCTTCGGCCAGTCGAAGCCGGGAAACGTGTCGTCGAGTGTCGCCAGCACGATGTCGTCGACCCCCGCGAGCCGGCCGGCCAGGACGCATTCGCACACCAGGGCCTCGATCCCCTTGATCATGATCGACCGCACCATCTTGATCGACGACGAGGCGCCGACCGGCCCGGCCTGGATCTCCGCCGCCATGTCGAGCCCGGCGAACGCCGCCGTTGCGGCTTCCACATGTGGCCCGCTGATCAGCAGCGGCGTGCGGTGGAGGCGCGGATGGACCGGCGCCATCACCGCCACGTCGACGTAGCGCCCACCCGCCGCGTCGATCTTCTCGGCCGACTTCACCTTCGTCTGCGGGGCGCAGGAATTGCAATCGAAGACCAGCGCCCCCGGCGCGATCCCGTCGAGGATCGAGAGCGCCGCCGCGTGGGCCTGGTCGGCGGTGACCACCGAGAACACCACCGAGGCACCGGCGACCGCCTCGCGCGCCGAGGCCGCGCCGATCACCCCGTCGGCGTCGTAGTCGGCGCGCTTGGCGGCGCGCGTCGCCGGATCGGAACTGTCGGTCTTGACGTCGTAGGCGGCGACCGCCGCGTCGAAGCCGGGGCGCGAGCGCCAACCGGCGAGAAAGGCGCGCGCCGCCTCGCCGAAGCCGACGAAGGCGATCCGGTCGAACGGAATGTTCGCGTCGGCGCTCATCTCTCTCCCTCCGCCCGTCTCGTGCGGGCTCCATTCGGCCGTCCCGTCGCCGACCCGGACCCCGCGGGCGGTGCGGACCGAGACGCGCGAGAGGGTCGGACGGGTCCGGCCGTCGCTTGTCGAGTCATAGGCGCGAGACGTTCGCAACTCGACGTCGAAGGCTGCGGCCGCTCATTCAAAATTGCTATAGCTCGGCGGCGCCTCGACTCTCGTCATACCGTTTCGCGGACCCGCGCAGATGATCGAGCAGGATCGCCTGAGTGCCGGTCGGGCGCCAGCCTCGGCGATAGGTCAGGCCGATGTTCCGACTGCCCATCGCCACCGGATAGGGCACCACCGCCAGAAGTCCCTGCTCGATCTCGTAGAGCGCCTGCCGCGCCGACAGGATCGTCAGTCGATCCGAGCCGGTCAGGACGCCGCGCAGCAAGACCAGGGAACTGGTCTCCAGCATGCCGCCGGGCATCCGCGCCACGTCCTCGGCCGGGAACATCTGATTGAACACCGCCCGGGTCGGCGTGTCGTCGCCTGGCACCACCCAGGGAAAGGCGAGGAGATCGTCGCGGCCGACACGGGTCTCGCCGACCAGGGGATGGCCGGCACGGGCCATGATCGCCAGGGGATCGGCGATCAACGGCTCCTGCACCACGTCCTCGATCGGCAGTGGATCGCGAAGCGCCCCGAGCAGGAAGTCGATGACACCGTAGCGCAGCCGACCGAGCAGGCCGTCGTAGGGCGCCGAGATCACCTTGACGCGGGCGAGCGGCCGGACCCGCGACAGGTGATTGAGCGCGTCGGGCAGCAGTTTGGTGCGGCCGAACGGCATCGCGCCGACGACGATCAGGCCGGGATCGCGGCCGAGGCTCTCCGACACTTCGGCGAAGCCCTGCTGCAGCTCGGCATGCGCCAACGCCGCGTGGCGGGCGAAGACCTCCGCCGCCGGGGTGAGATCGACGCCCTGCTTGGTGGCGACGAACAGGGTGAGCCCGGTCAGACGCTCGAGATCGCGCGCCGCCCGATGCACCGAAGGCTGGGAGAGCCCGAGTTCGCGCGCGGCGAGCGAGAAGTTGCGGGTCATCGCCATGGCGGCGAGCGCCCGCAGTTGCGCCACCGTGATCAACTGCTCGAACCGCGCGAAGCCGCCGCCCGCCCGCCGCGCCTCGCCGCGCAACGCCTCGCGCGCCCCCGCCTCGATCAACGCCAGGGCGCGCTCGACGCGGTCGCGCAGCAGGCGCCCGGCGACCGTCGCCACCATGCCCTCCGGCCCGAAGTCGAACAGCTTGGTGGCGAAGCGTTCCTCGAGCTTGCTCAGCGCCTGGGTGATCGCCGGCTGCGACAGGTGGATACGGCCGGCGGCACGGGTGACGCCACCGCATTCGGCGACCAGCACGAAGGCCCTGAGATGACGCAGGTTGGGAACGTCGATCCACATTCTCGATCTCTCCGGCACGCCTTCGATCGAGCCTTATAGCAAGATCTTATGAGCGGGGGGAGACTTCGAACTGGCTTCGCGGCGCGCCTCGGCGTTTGATCGACGCCAATGAGACGAGCGGCGAAGGCCGCCTCCGAGGAGGGTATCGATGAGCAAGAAGACCGCACTGGTGATCAGCGCGCATGCCGCCGACTTCGTCTGGCGCGCCGGCGGCGCCATCGCGTTGCATCAGGCCAAGGGATACGAGGTGACCATCGTCTGCCTCTCCTATGGCGAGCGCGGCGAGAGCGCCAAGATCTGGAAGGAGCCGGGCGTCACCCTCGACAAGGTCAAGACCGCCCGCCGCATCGAGGCGGAGAACGCGGCGAAGGCCCTCGACGCCCACGACATCCAGTTCTTCGACCTCGGCGACTACCCGCTCGAGATGGACAAGGACGCCAAGTTCCGCCTCGTCGACGTCATCCGCGCGGTACAGCCTTCCTTCATGATGAGCCATTCGCTCTGGGACCCCTACAACACCGACCACATGAACGCGACCCGCTGGGCGCTCGAGTGCCGGATGATCGCCCAGGCCTGGGGCCACAATCCGCACGAGAAGGTGCTCGGCGCGCCGCAGCTCTACCTGTTCGAACCGCATCAGACCGAGCAGATGCAGTGGAAGCCGGACGTCTTCCTCGACATCACCGAGGTCTGGGACAAGAAGCTCGCCGCCATCCACTGCATGCAGGGCCAGGAGCACCTCTGGCACTACTACACCAACCTCGCCGAGAACCGCGCCAACCACTTCAAGCGCAATTCCGGCGGCCAGTCGGGCGGACGCCCCTCGAAATACGCCGAGGGCTTCCAGTCGATGTTCCCGCGCACCGTCGACGAACTGTGAGGGTCACCCCATGAACGTCGTCGTCCAGCACATCGAACGGGCCGAGCCCGCCGTGATCGCCGGCCTCGCCGAATGCGGCGTCGCCACGGTGCACGAGGCGCAGGGGCGCATCGGCC
The DNA here is from genome assembly GCA_048497495.1 of Prosthecomicrobium sp. GTDB lineage: Bacteria > Pseudomonadota > Alphaproteobacteria > Rhizobiales > Ancalomicrobiaceae > JAFHCF01. The sequence continues at coordinate 19,071 of JAFHCF010000194.1, read as the reverse complement.
TGCTCGCCGCCTACATGCGGCCGATCTATCCCGGCGCGCGGGTCGCGGCCTCGGCGGTCACCGTGTCGGTGGCGCCGTGCGACAATTGGATGATCCACGTCGCGGTCGAGCAGATGCGGGCCGGCGACATCATGGTCGTCGCCCCGACCTCGCCGTCGGACGCCGGCTATTTCGGCGATCTCCTCGCCGGCTCGGTGATGGCGCGCGGCGGCGTCGGATTGGTCATCGACGCAGGCGTGCGCGACATCCGCGACCTGACCGAGATGGGTTTCCCCGTCTGGTCGAAATGCGTCTCGGCGCAGGGCACCGTCAAGGAGACGCTGGGTTCGGTCAACGTGCCGGTCGTCTGCGCCGGCGCCCTGATCGAGGCCGGTGACGTCATCGTCGCCGACGACGACGGCGTCTGCGTCGTCAGGCGCGCCGATGCCGCCGAGGTCTTGAAGAAGGCGCGGGCGCGGGTCGCGGCGGAAGAGGAGAAGCGACAGAAGCTCAACGCCGGCGTCCTCGGCCTCGACCTCTACGAGATGCGTGAACGCCTCGCCGCGCGAGGGCTGAAATATGTCTGAGGCCGCCCCCCTCGCCGTCCGCTGCATGTGGATGCGCGGCGGCACCTCGAAAGGCGCCTATTTCCTCGCCGAGGACCTGCCGCAAGACGTCGCCACCCGCGATCAATTCCTGCTCGACGTCATGGGCTCGCCGGATCGGCGGCAGATCGACGGCATGGGCGCGGCCGATCCGCTGACCTCCAAGGTCGGCGTGGTGAGCCGCTCGACCCGGCCCGGCGTCGACGTCGACTACCTGTTTCTTCAGGTCTTCGTCGATCAGGCGATCGTCACCGACGCGCAGAACTGCGGCAACATCCTCGCCGGTGTCGGTCCCTTCGCCATCGAGCGCGGCCTCGTGCCGGCGACCGGCGAGGAGACCGAGGTCACCATCCACATGGACAACACCGGCCAGATCGCCGTCGCCCGGGTGAAGACGCCGGGCGGCACGCCGACCTATCGGGGCGACGCCCGCATCGACGGGGTGCCCGGCTTCTCCGCCGCGATCCCGATCGCGTTCCGCGACACCGCCGGCTCCTCCTGCGGCGCCCTGCTGCCGACCGGCAACCCGGTCGACGTCGTCGACGGGGTCGAGGTGACGATGATCGACAACGGCATGCCGGTCGTCGTCATGCGCGCCGTCGATCTCGGCATCACCGGAACGGAGAGCCGCGAGGACCTCGACGCCGACGAGGCGCTGAAGGCCCGGCTCGAGCGGATCCGCCTGAAGGCCGGCCCATTGATGAACCTCGGCGAGGTCGCCGCGAAGTCGGTGCCGAAGATGACGATGATCTCGGCTCCGACCAACGGCGGCGCGATCTCGACCCGCACCTTCATCCCGCATCGCTGTCACGCCTCGATCGGCGTGCTCGGCGCCGTCTCGGTGGCCACCGCCTGCATGCTGCCCGGTTCGCCGGCGGCGGAGGTGGCCGCGATCCCCGAAGGGCGCCGCAAGACGCTGGCGATCGAACACCCCGAAGGCGAGATGACCGTTGTGGTCGATCTCGACGACGCCGGCGGCGTGGCGAGCGCCGCCCTGCTCCGCACCGCCCGCAAACTCTTCGACGGCATCGTCTTCGGACGCTGAAGGCAGGAAAGAGCCCCGCGATGGACGCGAACTGGATCCCCTTCCACCCCAGCCCGTCGAAGCCGGTCTTCGTGCCGCCGCCGGGCGCGGTCGATGCCCATTGCCACGTCTTCGGACCGGGCGACGTCTTTCCTTACGCCCCCGAGCGCAAATACACGCCCTGCGACGCCGGCAAGGAGAAGCTCTTCGAACTGCGCGACTTTCTCGGCTTCTCCCGCAACGTCGTCGTCCAGGCCACCTGCCACGGCCACGACAATCGCGCCATGATCGACGCGCTCCGCGCCTCGAACGGCCTGGCCCGCGGCATCGCCTCGGTCGGACCGGCGATCACCATGGCGGAACTCGAGGAGATGGACGCGGCCGGCGTCCGCGGCGTCCGCTTCAACTTCGTCAAGCGCCTGGTCGACGCCACCCCGAAGCAGGTCTACCTCGGCATCGCCGACAAGATCGCCACCCTCGGCTGGCACATCGTCGTCTATTTCGAGGCGCAGGACCTCGCCGATCTGGTGCCGTTCCTCGACGCGCTGCCGACGATCATCGTCGTCGACCACATGGGCCGGCCCGATCTCGCCAAGGGCGTCGATCATCCCGACTTCCGCCGCTTCCTCGATCTGATGGCCGACAACGACAAGGTCTGGAGCAAGGTCACCTGCCCCGAGCGCCTGTCGATCTCCGGCCCGCCGACCTACGACGACTTCGTCCCATTCGGCCGGGAGGTGGTGCGCCGCTTCCCCGACCGTGTGCTGTGGGGCACCGATTGGCCCCACCCGAACATGACCACCCACGCGCCCGACGACGGCGGATTGGTGGACATGATCCCCCGCATCGCCCCATCGTCTGCCGAGCAGAGAGGGCTGCTCGTCGACAATCCGATGCGTCTCTACTGGTCGCGATGACGGCGCGACCGAAGAAACGACAATCCGGAGGAAATGCATGTCGACGAATACGATAGAAACAGAGATCCCAGGCACCGTCGTCTTCGACGGTCGCATGGCGATGAAGGGCTACCCGCTCAACAAGATGTGCTATTCGTTCAACTCGGCCGAAAACCGCGAGGCATTCCGCGCGGACGAGGAGGCCTACATGGAGAGCTATGGCCTGAACGACGCGCAGAAGGCGGCGATCCGCGCCCGCAACGTCCTGCAACTGATCGATGCCGGCGGCAACATCTACTATCTCGCCAAGTTCGCCGGAATCTTCGGCCTCACGGTCCAGGACGTCGGCGCCCAGCAGACCGGCATGACGGTCGAGGCCTTCAAGGAATACCTCAGGAAGCAGGGAGAGTGACATGGCCGAGATCATCGCAGGACTGACGTCGTCCCACATCCCGGCCGTCGGCAACGCCTACGCCAAGAAGCTCTTCGAGGATCCCTATTGGAAGCCGTTCTTCGACGGCTATCCGCTGGTCCATCAATGGCTCGACGAGAAGCAACCCGACGTCGCGATCGTGTTCTACAACGATCACGGTCTGAACTTCTTCCTCGACAAGATGCCGACTTTCTCGATCGGCGCCGCCTTCGAATACGAGAACAAGGACGAGGGTTGGGGCATCCCGACCATCGGCACCTTCCAGGGTTACCCGGAACTCTCCTGGCACATCATCGAGGGCGTGGTGGCCGACGGCTTCGACGTCTGCACCTGCCAGGAAATGGCGGTCGATCACGGCTTCACCGTGCCGGTGCAGCTGTTCTGGGGCGATCGCCAGAAGCACCCGATCAAGACCATCCCGATCTGCATCAACACGGTGCAGCACCCGCTGCCCTCGCCCAAGCGCTGCCTGGAGTTCGGCCGATCGATCGGCCGCGCCATCTCCTCCTTCCCCGGAAACGAGAAGGTGGTGATCCTGGGAACCGGTGGCCTGTCGCATCAGCTCGACGGGACCCGGGCCGGGTTCATCAACAAGGAATTCGACCTGATGTGCATGGACAAGATCGTCGACGAGCCGGACGTCCTGGCCGAGATGTCGACGCTCGATCTGGTGCGCGAGGCCGGAGCCCAGGGCGCCGAGTTCATCCTCTGGCTCGCCATGCGCGGCGCGCTCGGCGACAAGGTCGAGGAAATCCATCGCAACTATCACATCCCGATCTCGAACACCGCGGCCGGCTTGATGCTGTTCGAGACCAGGGCCTGATCGAAACCGCCATCCGTCCGCCACATCGGGCGGCGGAGATGAAGTTCGACGATGCGACGATCCGGTCGGGGGCCCGCCTCCCGACCGGCAAGACCAAGAGGGGCCCCCATCGAGGGATCCCACCAAAACCTCAGGGAGAAGAGACATGACGATTTCCGGAACCACGCGCCGTCGCGCGCTGACCAGCCTCTCGGTTGCGGCGCTGGCGCTGCTCACCCCCCTCTCGGCCCTGGCCGAGGACACCGTCAAGGTCGGGCTGATCCTGCCGATGACCGGACCCTCCGCCTCGACCGGCCGGCAGATCAGCGCCGCGGTCAAGCTCTACCAGGAGATGAACGGGTCGACCGTCGCCGGCAAGAAGGTCGAGGTGATCCTCAAGGACGACACCGGCGTCGCCGACGTGACCAAGCGTCTCGCCCAGGAACTGGTGGTCAACGATCACGTCGCGGTTCTCGCCGGCTTCGGTCTGACGCCGCTGGCGCTCGCCACCGCGCCGATCTCCAATCAGGCCAAGGTGCCGCAGATCGTCATGGCCGCGGCCACCGCGATCATCACCGAGGCCTCGCCCTATATCGTCCGCACCTCCTTCACCCTGCCGCAGGCGACCGTGCCGGCAGCCGATCTCGCCACCAAGAACGGCTGGAAGAAGGTGGTGACGCTGGTCTCCGACTACGGCCCCGGCATCGACGCCGAGAAGGCCTTCGGCGCCCAGTTCACCCAGAACGGCGGCACCGTCTCCGCCGCCCTGCGCGTGCCCTTGAAGAACCCCGACTTCGCCCCCTTCCTGCAGCGCGTCGCCGACGACAAGCCGGATGCGGTCTTCGTCTTCGTGCCGTCGGGCTTCGGCGCGCTGGTGGTCAAGCAGTTCGTCGAGCGCGGTCTCGACAAGTCCGGCATCACGCTGTTCGGCACCGGCGACCTGCCGGACGACGACCAGCTCGACGGCATGGGCGACGTGGTGATCGGGCTGGTCTCGACCCACCACTATTCCGCCGCCCACCCCTCGCCGGAAAACAAGGCCTTCGTCGCCGCCTATCAGAAGGCCAACCCGGGCCAGCGCCCGAACTTCATGGCCGTCGGCGGCTATGACGGCATGGCGCTGATCTACAAGGCGCTGGAGAAGACCAAGGGCGACGCCGACGGCACCAAGCTGCTCGAGGCGATGAAGGGCATGGCCTGGGTCAGCCCGCGCGGCCCGATGTCGATCGACCCGGCGACCCGCGACGTGATCCAGAACATCTACGTCCGCAAGGTCGAGAAGGTCGATGGCCACCTGTGGAACATCGAGACCTCGACCTTCGAGAACGTCAAGGACCCGGTCAAGGCCGCCAAGATGAAGAAGTGAGCGGCGACGCGGCGGTCGGGCGTGCGCCCGATCGCCGGTCTTCCCTCGCGGGAGACGCGCCGCGCCTCCGGCGCCGATCGCCGACCCGGCTCCGGGCCGGTGATCGTGACCTCCAACTCTCGGGAACCGGCATGCTGACCATTCTCTTCGACGGCATATCGACGGGCATGTTGCTCTTCGTGCTGGCCTGCGGGCTCGCGGTGACTCTCGGCCTGATGAACTTCGTCAATCTCGCCCATGGCGCCTTCGCCATGACCGGCGGCTACGTCACCGTCATCGCCATGCAGCGCTTCGACGTGCCCTTCCTCGCCACCCTGCCGCTCGCCTTCCTGATCACCACGGCGATCGGCCTGGTTCTGGAGCGCACCCTCTACGTCCACCTCTACGGCCGGCCGCATCTCGATCAGGTGCTGTTCTCGATCGGCATCGTCTTCATGGCGATGGCCGGCATGAACTGGTTCATGGGCTCGAGCCCGCAGAACGTCCTGCTGCCCGAGGCCCTGAAGGGACGCTTCGACCTCTGGGGCGTCGGCATCGGTCGCTACCGGCTGTTCCTCCTGGTGGTCTGCGGCATCCTCGCCGTCGTCCTGCAACTGATCCTGTCGCGCACCCGCTTCGGCAGCCGCCTGCGCGCCGCCGTCGACGACCAGCGCGTCGCCCGCGGTCTCGGCATCGGCGTGCAGACGATCTTCGCCCTGACCTTCGCCGTCGGCTCCGGTCTCGCCGGTCTCGGCGGCGCGCTCGGCGCCGAGATCCTCGGCCTCGACCCGTCCTTCCCGGTCAAATACATGATCTTCTTCCTGATCGTCGTCACCGTCGGCGGCACCTCGTCGATCGTCGGCCCCTTCGTCGCGGCCCTGTTGCTCGGCGTCGCCGACGTCGGCGGCAAGTATTTCATCCCCGAACTCGGCTCCTTCGTCATCTACGCCTTGATGATCGCGGTGCTGATCGCCCGACCGAACGGGCTCTTCGCCCGCCCCGGACGATGAGGAGGCCGACATGAACGACACCGTCGCCGGGATCACCACCGCCGCATCCGTGGAACGCGCCCGCCGCTTCCTCGCCGACGAGGCTCGCTGGAAGCCGCTGGAGATCGCCTTCTGGATCGCCGCCTTCGGCCTCGCCTTCGTCTTGCGCTCCAACCACCTGCTCTTCGCCGAGATCGCCATCCTGGCGCTCTTCGCCGTCTCGCTCGATCTCATCCTCGGCTATGCCGGCATCGTCAGTCTCGGTCATGCGGCCTTCTTCGGCCTCGGCGCCTACACCGTCGGCATCCTCGCCCGCAACGAGTTCGGCGACCCGCTGCTCGGGCTCGCCGCCGCCGCGGTGGTGGCCGGGATCGTCGGTTTCGTCACCTCCTTCCTGGTGTTGCGCGGCTCCGACCTGACCCGTCTGATGATCACCCTCGGCATCGCCTCGCTGCTCTACGAGACCGCCAACAAACTCGACTGGCTGACCGGCGGCGCCGACGGCCTCCAGGGCATGGTGGTCGGGCCGATCCTCGGCCGCTTCGATTTCGATCTCTACGGCACCACCGCCTATGTCTATGCGCTCTCGGTGCTGTTCGTCGTCGTCCTCGGCCTGCGCGTCCTCGTCCACTCGCCCTTCGGCCATGCGCTGAGGGCGATCCGCGACAATCCGCTGCGCGCCCGCGCCATCGGCATTCCGGTCTCCCGTCGCCTGGTTGCGGCCTATACCCTCTCGGCGGCGATCGCCGGCATCGCCGGCGCCCTGCTCGCCGAGACCTCGGGCTTCGCCTCCCTCGACGTGCTCGAGTTCCACCGCTCCGCCGAGGTCATGCTGGTCCTGGTCATCGGCGGCACCGGCCGGCTCTACGGCGGCATTCTCGGCGCCATCATTTTCCGCATGGCCCAGGACGGCCTCTCCTCGATCACCCCGCAATATTGGCAATTCTGGATAGGTCTGGGCCTCGTCGCGCTGATGTTGGTCGGTCGTGATCGGTTGGAGACCACGGCGCGCGATCTCGTCGCCCGCGTCCTGCCCGGTCCTCGTTCGAAGGAGACGGGCCGATGACCCTGGCGCTCGAGACCCGTGGCCTGATCAAGACCTTCGGCGGCCTGATCGCCACCAACGACGTGTCGCTGAAGCTGGAGAAGGGCGCCCGCCATGCCCTGATCGGCCCCAACGGCGCCGGCAAGACCACCCTGATCAACCTGCTCACCGGCGTCATCCCGCCGTCGAGTGGCGAAATCCTGCTGGAAGGCCGCGACATCGGCGCCCTCGGCGTCGAGGCGCGGGTCGGGCGCGGCCTCACCCGCACCTTCCAGATCAATCAGCTCTTCCCCGACCTGACCCCGATCGAGACCGTGGCGCTCGCCGTCTCCGAGCATCGCGGGCGCGGCGGCGACTGGTGGCGCCGGGTCGGCACCCGGGGCGCCGTGCTCGACGAACTGGTCGAGGTGCTCGACCGCTTCGATCTCACCGACCGGATGACCGAGCAGACCCGCTTCCTGCCCTACGGCAAGCAGCGCCTGCTCGAGATCGCCGTGGCGTTGGCCACCAAGCCACGCGTCCTCCTGCTCGACGAGCCGGCGGCCGGCGTGCCCGAGGGCGAGCGTGACGAGATCCTGGCGGCGGTCGCCGACCTGCCGGCCGACGTCACCGTCGTCCTCATCGAACACGACATGGATCTGGTCTTCCGCTTCGCCAAACGCATCAGCGTCCTGGTCGCCGGCGCGGTTCTGACCGAGGGCACCGTCGACGAGATCAAGGCCGACCCGCGGGTCAAGGCCGTCTATCTCGGCGAAGGTGACGATTGAGTTCCCGGGGATAAGGAAAGCACGGCATGACCAACCTTCTCGAGGTCGAGGGCCTCGTCGCCGGCTACGGTGAGGCCGTGGTGCTCTCCGGCCTGTCCTTCTCGCTGCGCGAGGGCGAGGCACTGGCGCTGCTCGGCCGCAACGGCATGGGCAAGACCACCCTGATCGACAGCCTGGTCGGCGTCACCCACCGCTTCTCCGGCACCATCCGCCTCGCCGGCCGCGACATCTCGACCATGGCGCCGGAAAAGCGCGCCGCCGCCGGCATCGGTTGGGTGCCGCAGGAGCGCAACATCTTCAAGTCGCTGACGGTCGAGGAGAACCTCACCGCCATCGCCCGGCCCGGGCCCTGGACGCTCAGGCGCGTCTACGACATGTTCCCCCGCCTCGAGGAACGCCGCGCCAACATGGGCAACCAGCTCTCCGGCGGCGAACAGCAGATGTTGGCGGTGGCCCGCGCCCTGGCGCTGAACCCCAGGCTGATCCTCCTCGACGAGCCGCTCGAGGGCCTCGCCCCGATCATCGTCGAGGAACTCCTCGCCGCCTTCCGCCGCATCGTCCGCGAGGAAGGTCTCACCGCCATCCTGGTCGAGCAGCAGCCGCGCAAGGTGCTCGCCGTCACTGACCAGGCCATCGTGTTGGAACGCGGCGCCATCGTCCTGCAGGCGTCGAGCCGCGACCTGATCGACGACCCCGCCCGGCTCGAGAAACACCTCGCCGTCGGGCACTAGAGCATGTTCCGACCGGACTGAATCAGTTCGGTCGATGAGAACTTGCTCCAGATTTCGCCGGGCCGATCAGGGAAAGAGCACCAGACCGGACCGGGCGATCGCCCACAGGCACAGCAGTCCGAAGCCGGCGAAGCCGGCGAGCGAGACGCGGATCAGCCGCCGTTCGATCGCCGGTTGGATCTCGGCGAGGCTCGCCCGGCGCGGCAGCAACGCCAGCGTGCCGGCGGCGAGCCCGGCACCGGTGGCGATGAAGAGCGGCAGGTAGAGCGCGAAGCCGAAGTGATCGTACTCGCGCTTCAGGAGGCAGAACGGGCAGTGGTGGTGCGGCAGCTCGTAGACGTAGGGCCCGATCACCGAGACGATCGCCGCGATCGCCACCGCGAACATCACGGCGCTCGCCACCCCGAAGAGCGCCTGGACGAGGCGCCACCGCATCGCCGCCAGTCCTAAGACGCCGACCACCGCCGACCCGCCGAATAGCAGGATCAGCGCCACCTTCGGATCGAGCGCCGCGAGTTCGCCGCCCGCCCCGCTGCTCGCCTCGCCGAAGAGGCGCCCGCAGCACGAGGTGATGGTGTCGGCCTTCAGATCGAGGAAATAGGCGAGCTGCAACCCGGCTTCCGTCAGGACCAACGGCGCCAGCGCCAGGATCGCCACGTATTTGATCCGGATCAGCGGATAGTCGCGGCCACGATTGTCGAGATGATCGATCACCAGCCAGACGGTCGCCGCGAAGAACACCGCGATCTTCGCCCACAGCGTCGGAAAGCCCCAGACGCTGGCGTTGAGCGTGCCGACCGCGCACATGGCGCCGACGAACAGCGCCGCCATGCGGTCGGCGTTGAAGGCGAAGAGCATCAGCGTCACCGCCTCGACCACCAGGACGAAGGCGACCACGGTGGAAACCAGATAGGTCGTCCGCTCGAGCCCGATCTGCCGCTCCGAACCGTCGGCGAGATCCCATTGCCGCACCAGCCTGAGCGCGAAGAGCGCCGCCGCCACGAGCACCACGGCGGCGAGGCCGGAGGCGCCGAGCAACGCCAGGATCGGCGGGTGGAAGATCATGACGCCGCCTCGACGATGCGCCCGTCGGCCATGGCGACCAGCCGGTCGACCATCGCCGCCCGGGTGATGCGCGGGTCGTGGCTGGTGATCAGCACCGTCTTGCCCGAAGCCTTCAGCCCGGCGGCGATGTCGAGGAACTGCGCCACCCGCTCGCCGTCGAGGCTGGCGGTCGGCTCGTCGGCGATCACCACCGCCGGATCGTTGATCAGGGCGCGAGCGATCGCCACCCGCTGCGCCTCGCCCCCCGACAGGGTCTCGACCGGTGCCCGCGCCCGCTCCGCCAGACCGAAATGGGTGAGCAGCTCGATCGCCCGATCGCGCAGGGTCCCGTGGGCGATGCCGGTCGGATAGGCCGGCAGCATGACGTTCTCCAACGCGTCGAGACCGCGGATCAGATTGAACCGCTGGAAGACGAAGCCGAAGGTGCGGCGGCGAACCTGGGTGAGGAAGCGCTCGGGCAGGCCGGAGACGAGTTCGCCGTCGATGCGGATGCGCCCGCTGGTCGGCCGCGCCAGACAGCCGATCAGGGTGAGCAGCGTCGTCTTGCCCGAGCCGGAGGGACCGGCGAGCACGGTGATGCGCCCGTCGTCGATCGCCAGGTCGACACCGGCGACGGCATCGACCCGGGTCGGCTTGTCCTGGTCGTAGACCTTGGTGACGCCGAAGAGTTCGATCATGGCCGGATCCTCACCGCATCACCGCGTCGGGGTCGGTGGTGGCGGTCCGCCAGATCGGCACCTGGATCGCCGCGACATAGGGCACCACCGTCAACACCGCCAGCGTCGCGAGTTGCAGGGCATCGATCTCCGGCGTCAGGGCGAAGCGCGGATAGAGCGTCGACCAACCCATCAACACCGGCTCGAACAGCCCGGCCGACAGGAAGAAGACGTGGACATAGGCGCCGACGAAGCCGAGGAGGAACGCGGCGAGCGAAATCACCAGCCCTTCCCACAGTTTCATCACGATGACGTCCGAGGTCTCCCAGCCGATCGCCTTGAGAATGCCGATCTCGCGCCGCTCCTCCGCCGACAGCCCCGAGGCCTTGTCGAAGGCGAGGATGGCGAAGGCCACCAGCGCCCCGGCGAGCAACGCCAGCGCCAGCCCCTCGCGCCAGGAGAACAGCGCCTCGGTGGTACGGATCATGTCGGCGCGGGTGACGAAGCGATACCCCGGCAACCGGATCGACGCCTTCTCGGCGACCGTCGTCACCTCGCGCGGATTGACGACGCTCAGCGCCACGTCGGTCCACACCTCCGGCGGCAGTTCGAAGAAGGCGCGGAAGTCGGGCTCCGAGATCAGCACCAGATCGGAGGAGACCAGCGCCGTCGTCCCCGACAACACCGCCTTGACCCGGGTCTTGAGGAACTTGCCCGACGGCGACACCAGGAAGAGCACCTTGCCGGGGGTGAGCTTGCGGGCCCGCGCCACGCCCTCGCCGACGATCGCCTCGCCCTTGGCGACTTCGTGCGCCTCGTCGGAGGCCTCGGGAACCTTCAGCGTGTAGTTCGCCGCGCCGGCGCTGTCCCACAGATAGCCCCACAGGCGCGGCTCGACCCGACGCACCCCGCGCAGGCCCTTCAACGCGGCGACGTCGGCGGCCGGCACCAGATCGTGGCGCCCCATCTTCATCGCCTGCGCGGCGATCTCCGGGGCGCCGTCCAGCACGGCGCTCGCCTCGCGGCGAATGGCGGTGCCGAACAGCATCACCGAGGCGAGCAGGAACACCACCAGGGCATAGACGACGATCAGCCCGATGTTCTTCGCCGGCCGACGCGCCAGCGAGGCGACGGCGAAGTCGAGGAGATGGCGGCGACGTTCGAAGGCGGCGCGCATCGGCTCACTCCTCCCGCGTCTCGAGCCGGCCCCGCCCGAGATCGCGCGGCGGCGCCACCAGCGATCCGGAGGGGAAATGCTCGAGGGTGAGGGGACCGTCCTGGAAGGCCGAATGGAGGTCGGCGAGCGACGGGTTGCGGGTGTAGCGCGCCTCGGTGAAGAGGGCGAGGTCGGAGAGCCCGAGGGCCTCGACCAACGCCCGTCCCTCGGCGCGGCGGCCGTCGCCGGCGCCGCTCGCCACCACCGCGTGGCCGAGAGCCGCCAGGGCGGCGAGCCCGAGGCCGGCGAACACCGCCGCCGCGACGCTCGAACCCCGCGGAGCGACACGAACCGCTGATGGTGCGGACATGGTCATTCGAAGCGCCCCGCGTCGAGGCCCTCGAGCAGCGCCAACGACACGCCGTCGGCCCGCAGCGTCCGACGTCCCTTGTGATCGGCGAGGAACTCGCGCGCCTCCGCCTCGTCGGCGAGCGGCACCAGTTCGTGGCCCATCGGCCCGTAGACGTCGGAGCCGACCACATAGACGACGGCGGTGGCGTCGATCAGTTCGCCGTCGTAGTAACCGGTCACTCCGATCGCCTCGACGTCCTCGCGGCGGCGATCCCGCGCCCAGCGCGGCATGTCGAGGAGATATTTCCACAGGTCCTTGGCGCCGTCGAAATGCTCGACCTTGCCGTCGCGGAACCGCAGCGTGGCGATCCAATAGGGGTATTTGGCGACGAACATGCCGCAGACCGGGCAGACGTCGCGCGGCCCCGGCTTCGGCAGATCGACGGTCGCCGCGCGCCGGCCCTCGGCCGACGAGACTCCCGTCGTCTCGAGGCAGACGAAGCCCGCGAGGCCGACGAGAAGGGCGCGGCGATCGAGGCCGGAGGCGGAACGGGAGCGCGGTGGCATGAGTGAACCTCGGCAGGGCGGAGGAGCAGGGCGATCCGGCGGCGCCGATCCGAGGCGCCGCCGGATGGGATCGTTCGATCAGTTGGCGGCCTTCTTGCGCATCTCGCCGCGACGCTTGCGCAGCATGATCGTGTCGTCGGCCATCACCAGATAGGCCTTGCGCAGCGCCGCGTCGAAGCCGATCACCTCGGCTCCGGCCTTGGCCGCGGCTTCCGCCTTGGCGGCGGCCTCGGCCTTCGCCTTGTCGGCATAGGCAGCGTTCGACACCCGCGTCATGGTGCCCGGCTTCGACGGATCGACGACGTAGAAAGCCTTGTCGACCAGCACCAGCGGCTTGATCTCACCGTCGGCGCCGGCATCGCCGGCGTAGATCGCCTTCGGCCCGCGATCCATGTTGAGCGACAGGCCGATCGCGGCGCAGTGCAGCGAGCAGGTGCCGTCGATGGTGTCGTCGTCATAGACGATCAGATGGCGGGTATGGCTGAACTTCGCCCGCACCATGCCGCAGTAGCGACAGCGCGGGAACTTCTTGAACTCGTCGGTGAGCGGATCCTTGTCCTTGGGCAGATCCTTGATCAGGCCGTTCTTGTCGGTCCAGTCCCAAGGGGTCATCGGCGTGGCCTCGGCCTGCGCCGGCGCGGCGGTGAACAGCGTGGCGACGGCGGCGGCGGCCAGGAGATGGCGGCGATCGATGTTGTGGTCGGTCATGGAAGTGTTCCCGTCTATCGTTTCGGAGGAAGCCCCAGGACGATCCGCGCGGGCGCGAGCGCCCCGGGCGGACCGAGCGGTCGGATCAGGCGAGGACGGGAAGGGGAGGTCCGCGATTGCGGCCGTAGCGCAGGATCGACGTAACCGGCAGGGGTTCGACGAGTTCGACACCGAGGTCGCCGAACGTGATCAGCGTCGGGGGAACCAGAATCGGTGGCGACACCGCGAGAGCGTTTCCCGCGAGCGTCACGGCGACGCAGAGCATGCAGGCCGGCACCGCCGCGCCCGGCCGGTCGGCGTCACTCTCGTCGCCGGCGACGAGTTCGACGCTGCCGTCGCCGTGACACAGCGACAGGAGACCGAGTGCTTCCCCGTCCGGCGACGGACCGAAGGCGGCGGCGGCGGCCGCGCCGAAATGATCGGCGCCGAGCACCACCTGGAAGACGAGCAGGAGCACCGCCACCCAGCCGGCGAGCCGGCTGCGGCGGAGAGGCTCCAGTGTTGTCGGGCGGCGTCGGGACATGAGCGGTCTCGGATCCGGGGGGAGCGAGGATCGCCCCACCTCTACTTCACATCGCGCCGACGCTTCGGCCTTGATCGGCGTCAATCCAGCCGGGATGAGATCCGGACGCGATGTCGCGCAGGGCGCCCGCGTCGGTGATGGTGATGACCTCGCCACGGGCGAGCCCGATGATCCCCTGCCGCTTCAATCGCGTGACGTTGCGGCTGACCGTCTCGATGGTCAGCCCGAGGTGATCGCCGATCTCGGCCCGGGTCACCGGCAACACCAACAGCCCCGAGCCGGACATCCCGACGCCGGCGGCCTCCGCCAGCACGAGAAAGAAGCTCGCCACCCGCTCGATCGCCGACTTGCGGCCGAGCAACAGCGCCAGGTCACGCAATCGGCCGATCTCTTCCACCATGGCGCGGCGCGCCCTGAGCGCCAGCCCCGGGTCGGTGTCGACCGCATGGGACTCGACCGACAGAACCACCGTGTCGGTGAGCGCCTGCGCCGTGCAGTCGTGGCGCGGGCCGGCACTGAAGCCGAACAGACGGCCGGGCCCGACGATGTCGACGATCTGACGTCGGCCGTCGGCGAGGCTGCGGTGGATCATCACCACGCCGTGCCGGACCTCGTGGAGCCGCCCCGCCGGCTCATACCGGCTGAACAGCGCCTCGCGGGCCGCCAACCGACGGATTTCGAAATGCGGACTGCGCCCCGTTTCGACGAGGCGACGGCGGCCGACGACCACGGCCGGCCCGAGCGCCGGGTGCGGCGCCACGACAGAGTTCAACATGGTGATTCCTCTTCGGATCTGCCGGGACGAAGGCCTGAAGGCGCGTCGTCGACCGGAATGACGCTCGCTGCGGTCGGTTCAGATCGTCGAGGAGGGAGGCGCGCGGGCGCCGAAGGCATGGGAGGCGGCGCGCGGGACGCCGACGATGGCGAGAACGGCGGTCTCGGTGGCGAGAACCACCACGCGCAGGGGCTCGGTCTGCGGCAGAACGGGCATGGTGGCGATGCCGGATCCGCCGGCCATGGCGCAGCCGAGGGCGCAGCAGGCCCCGTGACCGTCGTGTTCGCCGAGCGGCGACGACGTCGGCCCGGCCACGCCGAATTCGCCGCAGACGATCCCGAGCATGCGATCGAGGGCGATCTCGTCGGGGCTGCGCACCGAGCCGGTGCCGGCGAGCACCGCCTGAACCATGAACAGAAGCCCCGCCAGGACGGTCACCACCGTCCGCGGTCTCCTCTCGGGTCGCAGGCTTCGCCAGATCTTCATGGGCGTGAGGCTAGCGGTCGGGCGTCGCCCGGTCAAACGGCATGTCGCCGGACGGACGAGCGGCCCGCCCGGCCGGCTGCGTCGCCGTCGCGGTGTCGAACCCCGTTGACCTCTTGTCGATATGATATTTTTGAAATATCATCATACTCGATCGCCGACCTCGGTTCGGCGCGAGATGCCAAGCGAGGCGCCATGCCCAAATCCACCAGCGCGATCCTCACGGCCGCCCTGCTGCTCGCCGCCACCCCCGCCGCCGCTCATTTCCTGGAGATCCTACCCTCCGCCGACGTCCTGCCGGACGGCGGCGAGGTGACGGTCGACCTGGTCTTCACCCACCCGATGGCCCGTGGCCCGGTGATGGAGATGGCGCGACCCCGGCGCGTCGCCGTCGCGGTCGGCGGCGCCACCACCGACCTCGCCGACCGCCTCGCCGAGCGCAAGGTCGACGGCAAGTCTACCTGGCGTCTGACCTGGGGACTGAAGGCTCCCGGCGCCGCCACCTTCTTCGTCGAGCCGGAACCCTATTGGGAAGTCGCCGAGCGCAAATGGATCGTCCACTACGCCAAGGTGGTGGTCGACGGCTACGCCTCCGGCGAGGGCTGGGCGACGCCGGTCGGCCTGCCGGTCGAGATCGAACCCTTGGCGCGCCCGTCCGGGCTGTGGACCGGCAATCTCTTTCGCGGCATCGTCCGCCACCTCGGCCAGCCGGTGCCTTTCGCCGAGGTCGAGGTCGAATGGGTCAACGACGGATCGGTGACGCCGCCCGACGACTCCTTCCTCACCCAGGTGATCAAGGCCGACGGCAACGGCGTCTTCGCCTATGCCATGCCGCGCGCCGGCTGGTGGGGCTTCGCCGCCCTGGTCGACGGACCCGAGGCCACCGGCCCCGACGGACGCCCCGCCGCCACCGAACTCGGCGGTCTCGTCTGGGTCAAGGCCACCGACATGGGGCGGACCGCCGCCAAGTGATCGAAGCCCAAGAGATCCGAATATCGTGAACGCCACGTCGTGACCGGTTCGCCCGGCCCGCTCGCCCACCCCTCGCGGAGGACCGCGCCATGGCTCACATCCCCGACGGTGTCCTGTCGATACCGGTGCTCCTCGGCGGAGGCGGTCTCGCCGTGGCCGGCCTCGCCCTCGGGTTGCGCCGCCTCGACGATCGCGAGATCGCCGAGACCGGTATCCTCGCGGCGATCTTCTTCGTCGTGTCGCTGGTCTCCATCCCGATCGGCCCCTCCACCGTCCACCTCCTCCTCGGCGGTTTGATGGGGGTCGTCCTCGGTTGGCGCGCCTTTCCCGCCGTCTTCGTCGGGTTGTTGCTCCAGGCGGTGATGTTCGGCTTCGGCGGCCTCACCACGCTCGGCGTCGACACCGTGAACATGGCCCTGCCCGGCGTTCTCGCCGCCACCCTGGCGCGGCCCTTCCTCTCCGCCGATCATCCCGTCCGCGTCGCCGTCCTCGGTGGATCGGTCGCCGCCGTCGCCGTCGCCGGCACCGCCGGCGGCCTCTCCCTGGCGCTCGCCCTCTCGGCTTCCGACTACGTTCCCTCCGCCAAGGTGATCCTCGTCACCTACCTGCCGCTGGCGGCGATCGAGGCGGTGATCACCGGCGCGGTCCTGTCCTTCCTCGCCCGGGTCAAGCCGGAAATGCTGATGCTCGAGGCGAGGGCCGCCGCGTGACCGGGTTCCTCCGCTCCCTCGCCGTGGCGCTCGTCGCCCTCGCCGGCCTCCTCGGCCTGGTCGAGCCCGCCGACGCCCACCGGCTGAAGGTCTTCGCCACCGTCGAGGACGGCGCCGTCGTCGGCTATGCCTTCTTCGTCGGCGGCGGCCGGCCCGGCGACGTCGCCTTTGTCATCCGCGACGCCGCCGGCCGCGAACGCCATCGCGGCCACACCGACGACACCGGCAATTTCCGCTGGAGACCGGAGACGGCGGCGGATCTCGTCGTCGCCGTCGACAGCGGCGACGGCCATGTCGCCGAAGCCCGGCTCGAGGCGAGCCTCTTCGCCGCGAACACCGCCGTGCCTTCGAACTCGGCTTCCCCGCCATCCGCGCCGAGCCCTCTGGCCGCCGCGCCCCCGGCCTCCACCGCCACCGCCACCGTCGATCCCACGCATCTCGAACGCCAGATCGAGGCCGCCGTCGACCGCGCCGTCGAACGCCGCACCCGGCCGCTGCTCGAAGCCTATTCGCAAGCCGAGGCCCGGGTGCGTTTCAACGACGTGATGGGCGGCATCGGCATGATCGTCGGCCTGATCGGGGCCGCGCTCTGGGGCGCCTCGCGCCGCCGCGCCGGCCGCGCCCGCCACGGCGAAACGGAGACGTCATGAGGGATCCGCTCGCCCCGCGAGCCGATCACCCACCCTCGCCGCTCGATCGCCTCGACCCGAGGACACGGATCCTGGCGGCCGGCGCCGCCGTCGTCGTCACCGTGACGTTGCGCGATCCCGTCGTCCTCGCCGGCGCCCTGGCCGCGACCGTTCTCATGAGCACGCTCGCGGGCGTCGGTCTCCGCGACCTGCTCGAACGTCTCGCCCATGTCGAGGGCTTTCTGATCGTCCTGGTCCTGCTGCTGCCGCTCACCGTGCCGGGGGACACCGCCTTCGCCCTCGGCCCGCTGCCCCTCTCCCGCCCCGGCCTCGACCGCGCCCTGCTGGTGCTGCTGCGGGTCAACCTCGCCGCCGTGACCATCTTCGTCCTCCTCGCCGGGCTCGAACCGGCCCGGCTCGGGCACGGTCTCGCCCGTCTCGGCGCCCCGGAGAAACTCGTCCACGTCTTTCTCTTCGCCGTCCGCTGGGTCGACCAATTGCGCGAGGAGACCGCCCGATTGCGCGACGCGCTCAGGGCCCGCGCCTTCGTCTCGGGGACCTCGCGCCACACGCTGCGGACCTGGGGCAATTTCGCCGGCACCCTTCTCGTCCGCTCCTTCGAGCGCGCCGAGAGGGTCGACGAGGCGATGCGCTGTCGGGGCTTCGCCGGCCGCTTCCTGCTCGTCGACGACGCGGGCTTCGGGCCCGCCGACCGGCTGTTCGGGCTCCTCCTCGCCGCCGTCCTCCTCGGCGCTCTCGTCCTGGATCGGCTGCCATGACCCTCCTCTACGACCTCACCGACGTCTCCGTGCGGCGCGGCGAGCGCCTGGTTCTCGATCATGTCTCCTTCCGCCTCGCGGCGGGTGAGCGCCTCGCGCTCGCCGGTGCCAACGGCGCCGGCAAGACGACCCTGCTGCGCACCCTGGTCGGGCTGGAGAAGCCCGTCGCCGGCCGCCTCGTCGCCTTCGGCGCCGAGCGGCGGGTGGAAGCCGATTTCCGCGAGGTCCGCGCCCGCGCCGGCCTTCTCTTCCAGGATCCCGATGATCAGTTGTTCTCCCCGACGGTGATCGAGGACGTCGCCTTCGGCCCCCTCAATCTCGGCCTCGGCCCGAAAGCGGCGATCGAGCGCGCCCGCGCCACCCTCGACCGCCTCGCCCTCGGCCACCTCGAGCGGCGGATCACCCACCGGCTCTCCGGCGGCGAGAAGCGGCTGGTCTGCCTCGCCGCCGTGCTGGCGATGGAGCCGCGGGCCTTGCTGCTCGATGAGCCGACCAATGCGCTCGACGACGCCAATCTGGCGCGATTGACCGACATTCTCGCGTCCCTCGACGTCGCCATGGTGATCGTCTCCCACGACCGTCCCTTCCTGGAGAGGCTCGCGACCCGCGCCGTCCTCCTGGAGGGTGGCACCCTGCATCCGGCGACGATCCACCGCCACCTCCACGTCCACGACCACCCGCACATCCACGCCGCCGACGCAGAGCACGTCCACGCCCATCCGGGAATCGTCGAAGATCCCGAAGACCCGGGACGTTCCTCAGCCGGCGAATTGCCGTGACGCAAGACAACCCCGAAGCGCCCCGAACAGCATCTTCGTCATTCCGCGAACGGACCCACATGCGTCCGCTGCATATTGGAAATCGCCGATTTTTCGAGGGGCGAATGCGTCGGCATGGCCGGCACTCGCCATGACGTCGCGATGCGCCGAGCGGACGACGAAAAACCCCCCGGGGTCTTTCGACACCGGGGGGTTCCATCATGTTTGGTTGCGGGGGCCAGATTTGAACTGACGACCTTCAGGTTATGAGCCTGACGAGCTACCGGGCTGCTCCACCCCGCGATGAGGCATTCGGGCGTTCT